>JAIERG010000046.1 GCA_019747095.1 Caulobacteraceae bacterium
GCCGAGACCCGATGCGGCGCCCCCGCTTCGCCGCCGGTAGCTTCGCCCCCGCCGGCCCCGACCGCGCCGGCGCGCCCCGAACCGTCTGCCCGGACGCCGCCCACAGCGCCTCCAGCCCGTCCGGCAAGGCCGCCCGCGCCGCCTCCAGCACAAGATCGTCCAGCACCTCCGGCGTCCGGTCCGAGGCCTCTGTCTCGTCCGCGCCTTGCGCTTCCGCCGGATCAGGCTCGGCCTCGGGCTCAACGTCCTCCGGCGCCGACTGCGGCGGCAGCCGCGTGGCGCGCGGGCTCAGCACCAGCCGCGCCGCCGTCGTCAGATCCTCGGCCTCGATTGCGTCCCGACCCTCCAGCGCCGCCAACGCCGCCGCGGTCCGCAGCGTCAGCCGAGGCGCCCTGAGCGACGCCACGCCCAGCGCCTCGCACGCCGCGCACACCGCATGGATCGCCGCCTCGTCCGGAGCCCCGACCCGCACCAGCGCCGCCTTCGCTTCCGCGATGTCCTCCGGCGTGGCACTGATGGGCTGGGCCTCGCGCCAGCCCACGCCGTCCAGATCGATCCGGAACGCCAGCCGCTCCAGCAGAGCCTCCGCCGGCCGCTCGTCCTCGAGCCCCTCGTCCAGCGCCACGAGCACGAAGCGCGCCACCGCTCGCTCCGATGCCCCGTCCCGCTCGATCCGCACCGCGCCCTCGTCGATGGCCCCGGCCAGCTTCGCCGCGACCCCGCCGTCCAGCCGCTCGGCCATCGGCGCGATCAGCACCCCGCCATCCGCCTCGACCAGAATGCCCTTCTGCAAAACCCGCGTGCCCGCCCCAAGCGCCGCCGCCAGATCCAACCCGCCCAGCAGCCGGTCGTCGCCGATGCCCGGCGGCAGCCGCTTGCACGGCGTCCCCTCCGCATGCAGCGCCTTCAGCCCATCCAGCCAGTTATCCCGCACTGGCCCCGGCCCGGCCCGCACCGCCGCCCCGCCGAGCTCCGGATCGACCGCCAGCAGCGCCGCCGCCAGCATCGCATCGGCCCAGACCTCGGCGGACGCGGTCATGCGGCCAGCAGATCGTCGATCGCCCGCTCGATCCGGCTGGTTCCGGCCTGCTCGTCCAGAGGCCCGCGCCGCAAACGGTGCCGCAGCGCCATTGGCGCGATCCGCCTCAGGTCGGCCTCAGTCACCACGTCACGCCCCTCCAGCGCCGCTAGCGCCCGCGAGGCCCTCAGCAACGTCAGTTCGCCCCGCAGCCCGTCGGCCCCGACCGCCATGCACAGCCGCGACCCGGCCTCGAGCACGGCATCGGGCACATTAACCGCTTCGAGCATGGCCTGCGCCGCCGCCACCTTCTTGCGCACGGCCGCGTCCTTGCCCTTCCAGGCCTTCACGAACCCGCCCGGATCGCGATCAAACGCATCCCTCCGCTTCACCACCTCGATGCGCTCGGCCAGGGTGTCGGGCGTCCGCACCTCCACCGAAAGGCCAAACCGGTCCAGCAGCTGAGGCCTCAGCTCCCCCTCCTCCGGATTGCCCGAGCCGACCAGCACGAACCGCGCCGGGTGACGCACCGACAGGCCCTCGCGCTCCACCACATTCTCGCCCGACTGCGCCACGTCCAGCAGCAGATCGACCAGATGGTCCTCCAGCAGGTTCACCTCGTCGATGTAGAGGAACCCGCGATTTGCCCGCGCCAGCAGCCCCGGCTCGAACGCCTTCTCACCCAGCGTCAGCGCCTTCTCCAGATCGAGCGCCCCCACCACCCGGTCCTCGGTCGCGCCCAGCGGCAGGTCGACAACCGGCGCCGGCGTCTGACCCGGTCCCTCGTGGCGGCAAACCCCTGCGCAGGCGGAAGAGGGCGCATCCGGCTCGCAGTTGAAACGGCATCCCGAGATCACCGGCAGGGCCGGCAAGAGGGCAGCCAGGCCTCGCACCGCCGTTGTCTTTCCCGAGCCCCGGTCGCCGAAGACCATGACACCACCTAGCGTGCGATCCACCGCCGCCAGCAGCAGCGCCAGCTTCATGTCCGCCTGGCCGACGATGGCCGAGAAGGGAAAGACGACGCTCATAGGTGTCCAATCGGTTGGACACTCACGGTCACACCATTGTGGCTCCGGGTCAACGCGTCGCGGACCTCATTGATCGGCGTCATTTGAGTCCGGGCCAGAAATTCGCCTATCGTGGTCGAGGGCGTTTGGCCCTGCGGAGGGCCCGATGGCCGCATCAACCGCGACGGGGTGGCGTTACCATCCACAGAGGGATGCCCTTCTGGCCGAGGCCCACGCGAGGCCCTTCACGCCATTGACGGGCCCTGCGCTTGTGACGCGGATCGCGTCCCTGTCCGGTCAGGACGGGGAGGCACGGGACCGCGAACACATGGCCGCCCTTTGCCGAAGACTGGGCCAGCCGGAACCGGGGCCAAGCGCTCGCTGGGCCGTGGTTGATGGCGGGTCCTGGCGGCTGCGGTGGGAGCGCCATACGGAGCTATCGACCTGGACTGGTTTTCGCACGCCGACGGGGACGACGGCGTTTGAAGAAACGGCCTTCGATCTGGTGCCCCAGGATTGGTTGGCCGATTTTCCGGGCGATGTCCTGGTCGCCACGCGGTTGGAAGTCTGGCCTGCGGTCGATCCGGCCGCGGCGGCTGCCATGTTCGGGGTAGAAGTCGTGGGATCGCGACTGGCGGACGACGCCGCCATCGCCTTCACCGACTTCCGACCCGATGGCCGCGGCATGACACGGCTTCTGATGATCGCCCATGCCGGCGACGCATCCCAGACAGGTCGTCTGGTCCAGAGCCTGCTGGAGGTCGAGACCTACAGGCTGATGGCGCTGTTGGCGTTTCCAGTCGCCGGTCAGACAGGAAACGAGCTTTCAGCGATCGAAGCCCGGGCCGGCGAACTGGCCGAGCAGTTGACCGAAGAAGGCGATCCGGACGCAGATCGGCGCCTGCTCGACGAGTTGTCGGTTCTCGCAGGTGAGACAGAAGCCCTGATCAGCCGTACGGGCTTCCGTTTCGACGCGGCCGCCGCCTACCACAGGATCGTGCGCGAACGGATCGACATGCTGCGCGAGACCCACATCAACGGCTTGCTGACGCTCGGCGAATTCATGCAGCGCAGGCTGGATCCTGCCATGAGAACCTGTGACGCCGTCGCCGAACGCCAGCGCGCGGCCATCGGACGAATCGCCCGCATGGCCCAGATGCTCAATACCCGCGTTGAGGTTGCCGCCGAGGCCACCAGCGCTGCCCTGCTGGCGTCCATGGACCGCCGAGCTGGCGCTGCGCTGAAGCTCCAGCAGACCGTGGAGGGCCTGTCGACAGCTGCGATCGCCTATTATGCAGTCGGTCTGCTCGGCTTTCCGCTCAAGGCGATGGAAAAGGCCTGGAGCGGGTTCGACGCCACTCTGGCCACAGGAATTCTGGCTCCGCTGGTCGTCGTCGGTGTCTGGCTCTGGCTGCGCTCTTTCCGGCGCAAGCTGACCGGAGAGCATGGGTGATCCATTTTGTCGCGGCGCACCGGGAACGGAGAGATCGCGATCCTGTTGACAGGGAAGGGCCGAGGTCTAAGGTCCGCGCACTTTACTATGCCAAGGGAGGCTGTGGGTATGCGTAAGTTCGGTATCGCGGGTGTCGTTACGGCGAGTGCCCTACTCGGTCTGGCCGCCTGCTCTGGCGGTGGTGAAGACAAGGCCGAAGCCCCGGCCGAGGCCCCCGCCGCGGAAGCGCCCGCCGCTGAAGCTCCGGCTGCAGAGGCCCCCGCTGCAGAACCCGCAGTGGCTCCGGCCGCTGCCGCGGGTGCGACGGTCACCCTCGCGGGCCTGACCGGCAACGTCGAGAACGGCCAGCGCATCTTCGGCCAGTGCCGCACCTGCCACGTGGTCGAGCCGGGCGTGAACCGCGTTGGCCCGTCGCTGCATGGCGTCGTCGGCCGTGCTGCCGGGACGGTTGCCGGCTACAGCTACTCGACCGCCAATGCCAACAGCGGCGTGACCTGGGACGAGCAGACCCTGTTCACCTACCTTGAGGATCCGCGCGGCTTCATGCCGGGCACGAAGATGGCCTTCGTCGGCCTGCGTGATCCGCAGCAGCGTGCTGATGTCATCGCCTACCTGAAGACCCAGGCCTGATCGGTTCGGTCAACGGAAAAAAGCAAGGCCCCGGTGGAAACGCCGGGGCCTTTTTCATGTGCGGTCGAGTCTAGGCGCGCGTGGCAAGCCGTCGCCTGAGGTCCAACAGGTGGAGCGGAAAGGACGCGAGCAGCGTCAGGCTGATCCACCACCATTCGGCCCCGACCAGAGCCGCGCGAACACCCAGCAGGATGAAGACGCCAGGCCCGAGAACCAACAGAGCCGGCCATGGGCGCATGCGCCGCGTGCTGATCAGCCAGGCGGCCTCAAGGGCGATGACGATAAGCACGACGTCGACGGCGTGACCGCTGGCGAAGAAGGCCTGCATGGGATCAGGCCGGACGCAGACCCAGCAGGTGCCCCATATCCTTGAAGAAGATGCGGGCGTGGGCCGCCGGCTTCGCCTTCACCAGCTCCTTGTTCATGTAGGCCTGCCAGGTCAGCTCCTGGATGTCAGGGTCGTCGCACAGACTGACGAACCGTTCGCGCCTTTTGTCGGAGCGGTACCAGAAATGCTGCATGATCCCCAGGACCATGAAGACCTTTCCGTGCGCCTTCATGAAGCGCGCGCGCGCCGTCTTCAAGAGCCTCGAATCTCGATGCAGGAGCGCGCCCTCGACCGCCTCGGCCGCAAGACGGCCGCATTCCATGGCGTAGTAGATGCCCTCGCCTGACGCTGGAGCGACCACGCCGGCGGCATCGCCGGCCACGATGACGTCGCGGCCATTGTCCCACCGCTTCAGGGGCTTGAGGGGTATGGGCGCGCCCTCGGTCCGAACCGTCTCGCAGGTGTCCAGTCCGGTCTTATTCCTCAGCGCCGAGGTAGCGGTACGGAGGGAGAAGCCCTTCTGCATCGAGCCGACCCCGATCGAGGCCGTGTCCCCGTGGGGGAAAATCCAGGCATAGAAGTCCGGTGAGAGCTGCCCCTGGTACCAGACATCGCAGCGCTGAGGTTCGAAGTCGGCGACGCCCCGGCCGGGTGCCTTGATGATCTCATGATAGGCGAAGACGTAGCGCTGGCGATCAGCCCCCTTGATGGCCTGGGCAGCAACCCCCGACTTGGCGCCGTCCGCCCCGATGACCATCCGGGCCCGCACGGCCATGGGCGGAGCCTCCTTGTCGGCCCCCGGCGCGCGGTAAAGCACGAGGGCCGATCCATCGGCATCGCGTTCCAGTGTCGTGAAGATGCCCGTTCGGCGCTGGGCTCCCGCCCGTTCGGCGCGGACCCTCAGCCATTCGTCGAAGGCCTCGCGGTTGACCATACCGACATAGCCGCCCTCGATGGGCATGCGGACCTTTTTCTCGGACGGTGCGATCATGCGCGCTTCCTGGGCGCGGGCGCAGATCAGGCTGTCAGGAATATCGAAGTCCCGGATCAGCCGGGGTGGAATAGCCCCTCCGCAGGGCTTGATGCGGCCTTGCCGGTCCAGCAGCAGGACGGTGCGACCCTGTTCGGCCAGGTGCCGCGCCGCTGTCGCACCTGACGGCCCTCCGCCGACCACCACGCAATCGAAGGTCTCGGCGACGACGCCGAACTCAGGCCTGGACATGATGGGCTCCCGTGACCGGAGAAGCGACAGACGGCGCTGGAGCGCCGATCCGCGAAGCGATGAGGGCAGATGCCACGAACAGGCCCGCCTCCAGAACAAACACGAGGCCAAAGGCCGGCGCATCGGCACCCATGAGCGCCCGACCTAAATCGACCCCCACGGCACCGAAAAAGCCGCCGGCGGCAAAGCCCAGGGCCTGCGCCGCGCCCCAGACGCCCATGCGGATACCCTCGCGCGGGCCTTCGCCCTGTCCAGCCAACCCCATCATCGATCCAATGGCCGCGACGGCGAACATTCCGTTGAAGAAGCCCAGGCCGAACACCGTCGGCAGGAGAGGCCAGCCGGGTCCGACAGCGGCGGCGGCGGCCAGCAGGCCCAGCATCCCGGCCGAACCCACGCAGCCCGCGATGGTCCAGCCGCGCATCCAACCCCTGCCCCTTGCGCCCACAAAGCCGCCGAGCGCGCCAACCAGCACCATGCCGAGCAGCACGCCACCGTTCTGGATTCCCGACATCTGGGTCGACTGTCCCGGCGTCATGCCAAAGAGCAGTCCTGCGAAAGGCTCCAGGATCAGCTCCTGGGCGCTGTAGGCCACCATGGAGACCAACACGAAGATGGCGAAAAGTCTGGCCTTCGGATCCACCAACGTTTCCCGCAGGGCTTGGGAGAACGGCGTTCGGGGGGCCGCCGACGCCACGGGGGCCGAGGTCGAGCTCTCCATGCGCCAGACGGCAAGCAGCGTCACGACGAAGGCGATGAACGCCACGCCGGAGGCCACGACGGACAAGCGCGCCATGGAGAAGGGATCGAGCAGGCCGCCGCCCAAGCCAGCGGTCAGGACAATCCCCATGATCATCATGATCCAGGTGATGGCAGCGGCAGCTGGACGCCTCTGCGGCGCGACGCGCGTGGCCAGAAGCGCCAGAAGGGACGTCCCGGCGGCGCCGACCCCACCCCCGATCATCGTGAAGGCCACGATCGCCAGAACGACGCCGGCGAGCGTCGAGGTCGCCATCAGGGCCGTCGCATTGGTCGCCATCAAGGCACCCAACGCCAATGTCCCCATCCCGCCGATGATCCAGGGGGTACGTCTGCGGCCCTCATCCGAGCCGTGGCCCCAGCGGGGTCGGGACAGCTGGACCGCATAATGCCAGGCGACGAGTGCCGCTGGCAGGGCAACGGGCAGGGCCAGTTCGACGACCATCACCCGGTTCAGCGTCGAGGTGGTGAGCACGACGATGGATCCGAGCGCGCTCTGCACCAGACCCAAGCGGACGATTCCGAGCCACGACAGGCCAGTTTGCTGGCTACGCTCCATCACGATCCTCCCGACAGGTTCGAAACCGCGAAGGCCGAAACCAGCATGCCAATGACGTAGAGGGTGGTGCCTGTGGCATTGTACCAGGGCGTCAGTTCCTTGGGCCGAGCCAGCAAGCGAACCATGCAGGCGAGCTGGGCGGCCAGGAGGACGCCCACCGCGAGGCCATGCCAGGGGCGGTCCCAGGCGAAGAACAGAAGCGACACGACAACGACCTGAGGGGCCGCCATGGCGACACAGGCAATACGGGCCGCCCGCTCCTCGCCCAGAACCGCCGGCAGGGAGCGAAGCCCCATGGCCCTGTCCCCCTCCACGGCCTTGAAGTCATTCAGCACCATGATGCCGTAGGCACCGAGGCTGTAGAGGCAGGCCAGGATCAGCACGGGGACATCCGGCAAGGCGCCGGCCATGACCGCCGCGCCCGTGAACCAGGTCAGCCCCTCATAGGACAGGGCGACGGCGAGCGGCCCGGCGACGCCCGATACCTTCAATCGCAGGGGTGGGGCGGAATAGGCCCAGGCCAGTACGAGCCCAAGAGTCGTCGCGGCGAGGACCCATGGCCCGGTCACGGCAGCGACAAGGAGCGAAAGCCCGGTCCAAACGAGGGCGATCCACAGGCCCCAACGTCCCGGAATCCGTCCTGAGGGAATGGGCCGATGGGGCTCATTGATGGCGTCCACGTGGCGGTCAAACCAGTCGTTGACGGCCTGGCTGGTGGCGCAGACGAGCGGACCGGTCAGGGCGATGCCCGCGATCAGGAAAAGCCAGCGGCCCTGAAACGAGGCCCCGGACGAGACCACCCCGCACAGGAAGGCCCACATGGGCGGAAACCAGGTGATCGGCTTGAACAGCTCGAGCACAGCAGCCGGGGACGGCGCGGTAGGCGACGGCGCTGGGAGCGTCCTGTCCATAGCCGACGGTAGGATTGGACACGGTCAAGTGTCAACTTGCTTGGACACTTCCCGTCAGAAAAGCGACGCGTTGGAGTCTGGAAAAACAGACTCCACTTTCTCCAATCGCAACCGGGTCAGTTTCGGCTGAGGCATCCCGCTGCCGCGATCTCGCTGGCCTGTTCGACGATGCTAGCCGACGCCTGCGTCAGAATCGGTCGCAGACTCAGTCGTCGAGATCGCCCAGGCCGTAGCGACGAAGCTTGGAGTAGAGGCTCTGGCGGCTCAGCCCAAGCACGTCGGCAGCCGAGGCGCGATTGTCCTGGGTCAGGGTCAGCGCCGCCTCGATGCACATCTTTTCGATGAGATCGGTGGACTCGCGGACGATGTCCTTCATCGGAACACGACCAATCAGTTGGGTCAGCTGCTCGACCGATCGCGCCGTCGCGCCGAGGCCCGCCGGGGTCCCGCTGTCGGTGACAGCCATGCGGCGTGACACGTTGCGGATGCTGAAGCCGTAGGTCGGCCGCACCTCATCGGGAACCACGACCGCAGACACCTCAACCTCTTCCGGATCGCCGAAGCCGGAACGGATCACGGTCGCGAAGTTGCGCAGCGACCCGTGCTCCTTCAGCTGGCCCATCATGATCCTGAGATCGATCTGCGGTCGGCCCAGGAAGCGGTCGAGCAGCAGATGCAGCGCCTCTTCGCGGCTCGCCAGGTGCGTGAGCTCCAGGAATGCGGGGTTCGCCGTCAGGATGCGCAAATCTGTATCCGTGACCACAAAGGCATCGGGGATCCGAGCCAGAACCGCCGTCAACGCGGTGTTCGGATCGGCCACCGGGGCCAGGGCCTCGGGCGTCAGCCGCACCAGAAGCGATGCCGCCCTGTCATGGCGATACAGCGAGGCCGATAGCAGGCAGGTCGCGCCACCCGTCAGTCGCACAGGCGAGCCCGCACCGCCCGCCGAGCTGTTGGCTGACGTGAGCAAATCCTCGGCGTCAGCGAAACTGGAGGCATGCAGCAGGGTGGTGAAGGGCTGGCCAATGACGGCTGCCGGGTCGCGCCCTGTGACCATCTTGACCGCAGGGTTCGCTTCACGAATGCGACGGCTGGCCCCATCCAGAATGAGGACCGCCTCCGACGCGCTCTGAAACAGCAGGCGGTATCTCTGTTCGGCCTGGCGCAGGCGCAGGTAGTCCCGTTCGACCGACTGCTGAACCTGGAGCAAGCGTTGTTGCAGGATGGCAGAGGCCTGGAGGTCGCGACCGATTACAATGACCCGACCATCGTCGCCTGCGGCCAGAGCGAAATAGCGGACAGGGATGTCGGCGCCATTGTCGCCCGGATGGTTGACCTGACGCCACCGGGACGCGTGACCGCTGAAGGCGGCGTCCAGCATTTCGGCCACCTTGGCCTTGCTCTCGTTGGTCACCGTGTCGATCCACGGCTGGTTCAGCCAGTCGCCAATGCCGTAGCCCGCCAGGTCGTCGCTCGACACCGAAACGTCGCGGATCACGCCGTCCCTGTCGAGAATCAACGCCACGTCGCTGGCAGCAGCGACAAGGCCCGCCGCCGCGTCTGCTCCAAGCCCTCCGAACGCCTGATCAGGCTCTCGAAACGCGATGGCTGCCGGGGAGGACGGCTGAACGGTCATTGGGGGGCATTATCGAGCTGGCGCCCCATCTTCAAGCGACCGATTTCCGGCGCTGAAACAGGGCATCCACGATCCGAACGGCATCACGCGCGTCGCCGGCCGTCTCATCCGCGCCGACCAAACTCACACGCGACGGGTCCATCTCGAAGGCGCGACCACCGACGATGACCTTGACCTCCCGGTTCAGCGAGGCCCCGCGCACCGACGCGATCACCGGCGGAAGCGCGGCAAGCCAGCGGTCGTTGGCCATGGAGAAGCCGACCAGATCAAACCACTCCGATCTCACTGCATCCGCCAGATCATCCACTGAGGCAGAGGGCATGCAGACCGTACGCCATCCCGCGCGACGGAAGTATTCGACGACCATGACCAGGCCGAAGGAGTGATGATCTCCGGGCGTGACGGCGAACAGGGCGGTGCGCCCGTCGCCTCCGCCAGACTGAACGTGCATGCGGTCCGCGAACTCATAGACGATCTGTTGGAGCCGGCAGAGGCCAACGGTCACGTCCGTGAAGCTGCATTCGTCAGACTCCCACATCTCTCCCAGGCGTTTGGCCGCGGGCGACAGCAGATCGAAATAGATGGTCTGAATGCCAACGCCGCGCCGGGTCAGAAGATCCACGTGTTCGGTCAGCGTGCCGAGATCCGAGGTCAGGATCAGCCGCGAGGACCGATCCAACTCAGCGGCGTCGATCACTCCGGTTGTCATGGAGATGACGTCGGGATCGGACCCATCACGATGGGCCATCAAGAGACGCGGTATGATCTCGCCTTCAATCAGCTGGGCCAAGGTAAGCGGCGAGGGGTCGAGGACAAGGGATCGATCCGGCAGACCGAGAGCAACGACATTGCTCCCAGACTTCTGCGTCCGTGCCCGACCGGTTCGTCGTCCGGTGTCGCGGTGAGTGTCGGCCATCGATCCTCCTCCCCGGGAGTTTCGTCCAACGTCAGGTGTTATCCCCGCCCACCCGGCGATGCGTCTTGTTCAGTAACCGGGCCACCGAATGCGGCACCGGATCGTTTCACATCTCCCGATCGGGTCCTCCCTCGCGCACGTGCGCGAGGGAGGACCCGATCGAACGATGCCTATGCATCCTTCAACTCACGAGCGACATTGGCTGCCTGTCTCGCCCGGAAGTCAAGCGTCCGGTGACCCACGCTGTCAATTCTAATTTACGTCCAATCTATTTGACACTTGTGCGTCGGCGGACCTAGGCTGCGGCATCGTCCCTATCTCGGGGCGACCGGAGTCGGTCGATGTCATCGAGCGTTTTCCACTCATCGGATGGGGAAAACCCCCGCCGTGACGCCAGCCTCGGGGGAGGAAACAGCCTTCTGGATCGGGGGGTTGGTGCGCTGTTTGATGCCCTCGTGGCCTGCCCCTGGAGCGCACACACCGGCGACCATCGTCTGACCCTGAAGAGCCTGCGCGTCCTGCGGGCCAGCCGACCGCTGTACACACCGGAAGAGCGCGCCCGGCGCGACGCCACGCCCTGGACTCTGGTTCAGGGGATCCTCGCTCCGATCCAGTTCATCGCCTTCGGAATCAGCTTCGTCCTCGTCCTCAGATATCTGTGGACAGGTGAAGGCGCGGCCGCAGCGACCCTGTCGATCCTTATCAAGACCGCCCTGCTCTATCTGATCATGGTGACCGGCGCGGTCTGGGAGAAGGTCGTCTTCGGCCGTTACCTGTTTGCGCCGGCCTTCTTCTGGGAAGACGTCTTCTCGATGGTCGTCCTGGCGCTTCACACGGCCTATCTGGCGACGGTGCTCGCTGGATGGGGCACGCCCGCCGAACAGATGGCGATCGCTCTGGCCGCCTATGCCGCCTATGTCGTTAACGCGGCCCAATTCGTCTGGAAGCTGCGTCAGGCCCGGCTCGAAGGCGACAAGACGGCCCAATCGCCGCCGGACGGCGTCCCCGCATGAGCGCTCCGGCAGCCCTCCTCGATCGCTCCCCCGCGTCGGGGGGCTGCGCCGAATCCCCGGTCCTGCGCGAACGCGGCCAGCGCGAGGTCTTCTGCGGCCTGACGGGCATCGTCTGGCTGCACAGGAAGATGCAGGACGCCTTCTTCCTGGTCGTCGGCTCGCGTACCTGCGCCCACCTGATCCAGTCGGCCGCCGGCGTCATGATCTTCGCCGAGCCGCGCTTCGGCACGGCCATCATGGAAGAGAAGGACCTCGCCGGCCTGACCGACGCCAATGAGGAGCTGGACCGCGTGGTCGGCCGCCTCCTGGAGCGCCGTCCCGATATCAAGCTGCTGTTCCTCGTCGGCTCCTGCCCGTCGGAGGTCATCAAGCTGGACCTCAGCCGCGCCGCCGGTCGCCTGAACGCCCTCCACGCCCCGCGCACCCGGGTGCTGAACTATTCCGGCAGCGGCATCGAGACGACCTTCACGCAAGGCGAAGACGCCTGTCTGGCCGCTCTGGTCCCGCAGATGCCGACGCTGTCGGCGGCCGATCCGGCGCGGCTGCTGATCGTCGGCGCCCTGCCCGACGTGGTCGAGGACCAGTTCCGCCGCCTGTTCGCCCAGATGGGCATCGAGCACGTCGACGCCCTGCCCGCCCGCCGCATCGAGGACCTTCCGGGGGTCGGCCCCAACACCCGCTTCCTGATGGCCCAGCCCTTCCTCGGCGATACGGCCCGCGCGCTTGAGGACCGGGGCGCGCAGCGTCTGGAGGCTCTTTTCCCCTTCGGTGCCGAGGGCACCACCGACTGGCTGCACGCCGCCGCCAAGGCCTTCGGCGTGGACGAGATGCTGTTCCGCTCGGTCGTCGCGCCGGGCCGCGAACGCGCCGCGCGCGCGCTGGAGAAGATCCGCCCGTCGCTCGACGGCAAGTCAATCTTCTTCTTCCCCGACAGCCAGCTGGAGATCCCGCTGGCGCGGTTCCTGTCGCGCGAGCTCGGCATGGTCCCGCTCGAGGTCGGCACGCCCTATCTGCATCGCCCGCACCTGGCGCGCGAGCTGCCGCTCCTGCCCTCGACCACGACGCTCAGCGAAGGCCAGGACGTGGATCGCCAGCTGGACCGTTGCCGCGCCGCCC
>JAIERG010000203.1 GCA_019747095.1 Caulobacteraceae bacterium
GGACCAGCGTGCGCAGGCGGGCGCCCTCCCAGACGGTGACGTGGTCGGCCGCGCGGGCCGAGGCGACGAGCGCCGACAGGATGGCGCGTCCGGCGCCGTCACCGCCCACACGAGCCACGCGGGCGCGGGAATGGGCGGCCTCCAGGCTGACGGCGAAGTCGCCGGACGCGTCGCGGTCGAACGGCGCGCCGAGCGAGGCGAGCCACTCGACCGTTGAGCGGCCGTCGGCGGTTAGGGCCTCGGCGGCGTCGTGATCGACCAGACCGGCGCCGGCGGCCTCGGTGTCCTTGAGATGCAGCGAAGGCGCGTCGTCGGCGGACAGGGCGGCGGCGACCCCGCCTTGGGCCCAGGCGCTGGAGGCGGCTTCCAGCAGAGGCGCGGGGCTGACGACCAGCACCGGACGCGGCGCGGCCGACAGGGCGGCGGACAGGCCGGCGAGGCCTCCGCCGACAATCAGGGGACCGTCATGGACGAGCCGGCTCATTGCGACAGTCCTGGATCGAAGCCGATGAAGCGTCCGGCGATATCGAGCGCGCCCAGTACAGACCCGTCCGAGATCGGCAGGAGCACGCCGAGAGCCGCGCCCGCGCAGGCCGCAGCGGTGGCGAGGAACAGGCCCAGCGACTTCATCGCCTCGCCCCAGCTCAGCTTGCGTTCACCGGGCCGCCAGGCCCCGCGCCGCAGGGAGCCCAGCACGGCGATGCCGAGGAAAATGGCCAGGATGTAGCGTTCGGTTGAGAAGCCCCACCAGACGACCAGCACGCCGATGGCGATCAGCGCCGCCTTCTCGACCATCGGGTCGATGCGGGCGAGCACCGGCCCAAGCGCCTTGGAGCCGTCCAGCGGCGGTGCGGGCGCCAGGTTCACCAGATTGATCATGGCGATGAGGAAGGCCCCCATCATCCACTCGCTCTCTCCGGTCGCCAGCCACAGCCCGACGGCGGGGAGCACCGCCAGCAGGCCGAACGCCGGCCCGGCGAGCGACACCAGCACGCCGTCCCACTCGCTCTTCGGATTGCGCTGGCCCCGCGCGAGACCGCCCAGGAACGGAATGATGTAGATCTTCGCCGGACCCATGCCGAGCCGGTTCATCGCAAGCACATGGCCGTACTCGTGCACGAACAGGCCGAAGATGGCCGCGACCGCCACGATCCAGCTGCCGGTCAGGAACCAGATGAAGCCGAGCATCAGCAGGGTGGAGATCACCACCCACGCCGGGCTCTGGCCCTTGTCGATCACCGGGGCGCCGGGGGTGGAGGAGGCGATCGTCTCACGCGGCGGGGTGACCGGCGTCGGCGACTGACGTCCGTCCCGCGATCCCCACGGCCCGATGTCGCTCATCAGATCAGCTCCACCGGCACATGATGCCGAGCCTTGATCATGTCGTAGCGCGCCGGCACGGCGGGCGGCGGCAGGTCGATCATCCGCTGAACGGCCAGGGCGGCCTTGGCGATCATGTCCTCGGGAACGGTCACCTCGAACTTCATGTCGCGCAGGCAGTCGCGGATGTTCGTCAGCGTGATGCGCTTCATGTAGGGGCATAGATTGCACGGGCCGATGAAGTCGACCTCGGGCACGTCGCCCTTGATGTTGGACGCCATGGAGCACTCGGTGATCAGCACCACCTGACGCGGCTTCCTGGCCATCACATAGTCGGTCATGGCCGCCGTCGAGCCTGCGAAGTCGGCGGCGCCCAGCACATCCTCCGGGCATTCCGGGTGGGCCAGGATCTCGGCGCCCGGATAGGCCTCGCGCATGGCGTGGATGTCCTCGGCCTTGAACCGTTCATGGACGATGCAGCGGCCCTTCCAGGCGATGATGCCGACCGTGGTCTGTGCCGCCACGTTCCGGGCCAGGAACTCGTCGGGGATCAGGATGACGCGATCGACGCCCCATTCCTTCGCCGCCCATTCGACGACCTGCACCGCGTTGGCCGAGGTGCAGCAGATGTCGGTCTCGGCCTTCACGTCGGCGGTGGTGTTGACGTAGGTCACGACCGGCAGGCCGGGATAGCGTTGCTTGATCAGGCGTACGTCGGCGCCCGTGATCGCCTCCGCCAGAGAGCAGCCGGCCTTCAGGTCCGGGATCAGGACGGTCTTGTCGGGGCTCAGGATCTTGGACGTCTCGGCCATGAAGTGAACGCCCGCCTGGACGATCACCTTGGCCTTGGACTTCGCCGCTTCCTTGGCCAGCCCCAGGCTATCGCCGACGTAGTCGCCGACGCCATGATAGATCTCTGGCGTCATGTAGTTGTGGGCCAGGATGACCGCGTCGCGCTCGCGCTTCAGCGCATTGATCTCGGTGATCAGGCGCGCCTGGTCGGGCCACTCCAGCGGGGTGACGTGGCTCTTGACCTTCTCCCAGACCGGCGCGGTCGCCTCGGCGGTGGCCCGATCCAGTTGCAGCGTGACGCCCAAGGCGGCCTCCCAAGACTTATGCTCAAAGTTAGCATAACTCCGCGCAATATAGGCCCATGGCTGATGGGTGCAAGACCGCCGCGCCTGGGCCCTCTGCGGCGTCGCAGCGCGGCAAGCCGCCGTTAAGCATTAACGGCCATGCTGGCGGTCTCATTCTGCGTCCGGGCCCTTCATGTTTCAGATCATCGGCATCGTGCTGCTCTTCGGCATGGTCTTCGGCGGCTACACCATCGCCGGTGGCAAGATGGGAGTGATCCTGCACTCCCTGCCCTATGAGATGATGATGATCGGCGGGGCCGCCGTCGCGGCGCTGGTGATGTCGAACTCGCCTTCGACCCTGAAAGGCGTCGCGGGCGGCTTCGGCAAGGTCTTCGCTGGCCCGAAGTGGAAAAAGCAGGACTACAAGGACCTTCTCTCGCTGCTCTTCCAGCTGACCAAGACCATGAAGTCCAAGGGCGTGATCGCCCTGGAAAGCCACATCGAGAAGCCCGCCGAGAGCACCATCTTCCAGAAGTATCCCAAGGTGCTGAAGGACCACTTCGCCGTGGACTTCATTTGCGACACCCTGCGGATGATGACCATGAACCTCGAGGATCCCCACCAGATCGAGGACGCCATGGAAAAGCAGCTGGAAAAGCACCATCACGAAGCGCTCGAGCCGGCGCATGCGCTCCAGAACATGGCCGACGCCCTGCCCGCCCTGGGCATCGTCGCGGCCGTGCTGGGCGTCATCAAGACCATGGCGGCCATCACCGAACCGCCGGAAGTGCTGGGTGGCATGATTGGCGGCGCTCTGGTCGGCACCTTCCTGGGCGTGTTCCTGGCCTACGGGCTGGTCGGTCCACTGGCGGCGCGCCTGACCGGAATCATCAATGGCGACGCCGCCTACTACAAGATCATCCAGTCGGTGCTGGTGGCGCACCTGCACGGCAATGCAGCGCAGATTTCGGTCGAGATCGGCCGGGGCGACATTCCCTCCACCGCCCAGCCGTCCTTCGCCGAGATGGAAGAGGCCCTGTCGGCTGCGCCTGCAGACGCCTGATGGGTTCCTCCGGCGGACGCGGCCTCACGCGGTCGTGTAACTTCGTGATCGAGGGCGACGAAGCCCTGGATGCGTCGGCGGGCGTCCGCAGGCGATCATCCATGGCCGGACGCCGTCCGGCCCGATCCATCCAGAGGGGTTTCCCATGTTCAATCGCAACCTGATCGCCGTCGTGGCCGCTTCGGCCGCCGCGCTCGCCCTGGCCGCCTGTCAGCCTGCGGCCGAAGAATCCGCCGAGTCCACCGAGGGCGCGATGGCCCCCGCGGCCGAAGAGGGCGCCATGGCTCCGGCCGCCGACGGTGCGATGGCTCCGGCCGCAGACGGTGCCATGGCCCCTGCGGCTGATGCGATGGCTCCGGCCGCCGAAGAGAAGATGGCTCCCGCCGCGGACGCGATGGCCCCGGCCGAGAAGCCCGCCGCCTGATTTCCCCGAGTGCCTGCCGCCGGGCCGCTCGTCGGCCCGGCCATCCTTCAGCGCACCGCCTCGTCGCCGCACGGCGCGGACACGGTCGATCACGAACCCGTGAGAAATCGCTTGCGATTCCGCTCACGATCCCGTTATCTCGCCGTGACGGGGATTCATGACCCCGTTTGAACCCCTTCTGAAGGATAAACACCATGCGCATCGTCGCTCTGATCGCCGCCTCGGCCGCCGCCCTGGCCCTGGCCGCTTGCCAGCCCGCCGCCGAAGAAACCACCGAAGCCGCTGCTGACGAAGCCGCTGCCGCCGCCGACACCGCCACGGACGCTGCTGCGACCGCCGACGCTGCCGCTGCTGACGCCGCTGCCGCCGCTGGCGACGCCGCTGCCGCCGCTGGCGCTGCTCCGGCCGCCGAAGGCGCCATGGCTCCGGCCGCTGAAGCTGCTCCGGCCGCTGAAAAGCCGGCCGCCTAAGACCTTTCGGTCTTTGAACGCTTCGACGGGCTTACGCCTGTCGGGAGAAGGGGTCGCTTCGGCGGCCCCTTTTTCTTTGCCCGACGTTCTCCTCGCCCGGCTATGGCCGTAAGGACCGCCCATGAGCGGCGAGCGTGATCCACAGCTGATCTGGACCGAGGCGGACGAGCCCCGCTCGGGTCGCTTTGGCGACGTCTACTTCTCCACCGAGGACGGCCTGGCGGAGAGCCGATCGGTATTTCTGGCGGGGTGTGGCCTGCCCGAGGCCTGGGCTGGTCGTCGTCACTTCACCGTGGGTGAGCTGGGCTTTGGCACCGGCCTCAATATCGTGGCCCTTCTGGATGCCTGGGTACAAAGCCGACCCCGGGATGCCCTTCTGAACGTCTTTTCGGTCGAAGGCTTCCCTCTGTCGAGGAATGACGCGGCCCGAGCCCTGTCCCGCTGGCCGGAGCTGCGTCCGATCGTTGATCTGTTGATCCAGCGGTGGCCGGCGGCCACTCCCGGCTTTCACCGCATCGATCTGCCGGAGCTGCAGGCCGTCGTCGACCTTGCCATCGGCGATGCTCCGTGGGCGCTGGATCAGTGGCAAGGCCGGGCTGACGCCTGGTTCCTCGATGGTTTCGCGCCTTCGACCAACCCCGACATGTGGTCTGATGCCGTTCTGGACGGAGTCGCACGCTGTTCGGCTCCGAATGCTCGTCTGGCGACCTTCACCGTCGCGGGATCCGTGCGCCGGGGCCTCACCGAGCGCGGCTTCATCGTGGAGAAGCGACCCGGACATGGGCGCAAACGTGAGCGCCTCGAGGCCCGTCGCCCTCTGTCGGAGCACCCTCCGGATCGGCTGCCTCGCGTCGCCGTGGTCGGGTGCGGCATCGCAGGGGCCTCGCTCACCCGGGCGCTGGCGGCGAACGGCGTCGCGCCCATCGTGCTGGAACAGGACCGCCCCGGCGCAGGGGCTTCAGGCTTCCCGGCCGCGCTCGTCACCCCCCGCATGGATCTCGGCGATGCTGACATCGCGGCCCTGTTCGCCCAGGCGCTGGAGCGTGCGGGCACGCTTTATCGTTCGATCCCTGACGCCGTCGTCGCCGAGGGCGTGACCCAATATCCCGGGATGGAGCGCGATATCGCCCGCTTCGCTCGCATCGCCGGGCAGCCGCAGTGGGCACCGGGCACCATGACCGCGGCAGCGGACGGGTCCCTCGCAATGGCCAACGCCCTGACGGTGCAGCCCATGGCGATCCTCAAGGGCTTGCTGTGCGGGGTCGAGCCGCAGACCATCCCGGTGGCCGGCCTGACCCCGAACGGTCCCGGATGGACGATCCATGACGCAACCGGCGAGACCCTGGACGTCGACAGCGTCGTGGTCGCGGCTGGATGGGGCGTCTCCGCATTGCTGCGGGACCTGTCGATCACGCCGGTTCGCGGTCAGGCAGACTGGATTTCGGGCCACCCCGCGCCCGCCGAGGCCTGGGGCGGCTACATCGCTCCCACGCCAGAGGGGTTTCTGTTCGGCGCGACCCACGACCGGGGCGAGGTCACGACAGAGGTCCGCGCGGCCGACACGGTGCGAAACCTGGCTTCGCTGGCCAAACGTCGTCCAGACCTGGCCGAAACGGCCGGACGGAGCGCCTTGCACTCGCGGGCGGCTGTCCGCGCCACCACCCGCGACCGGTTGCCTCTGGCAGGCGCGATCGAGGGTCATCCGGGGCTGTTCGTGCTGGGTGGCCTGGGCTCCCGCGGCTTCTGCCTTGCCCCCTTGCTGGCCGAGCATGTGGCGGCGCTGATCCTCGATCGACCGTCGCCCTTGCCAAGTGCGCTGGCCCGCCGGGTTGATCCGTCTCGACCGACCGCCCTTGCGCAACATTGATGGCGGCGCGACGGTTAGGTCTGAGCCCTTCCGGAGGTTCCTCATGCGCCCCTTGTCCACCCTTCTTGCCCTGCCTGTCCTCCTCTCCGCCTGTGCGCCCGTGGAAGGCGCCAATTCAACGGACTCGTCCGAACCCCGCGCCTGCTTCCTTGCCCAGCAGGCGACCAGTTTTCGGGCGGACGGTCAGCAGAGCGTCTATATCCGCACGGTGGGACGCGATGTCTTCCGTCTGGACACCTCTGTCTGTCCGGGTCTCGAGACGAACTTCCAGATCGGCCTGGATCCCGGGCTCGGTTTCTCCAGCCGTCTCTGCCAGGGTGACACCGTGCGACTGATCGCGCGCGGCTATTCATCCCCCGTCGAGGCCTGTTCGGCCCGTGTGATGGGTCGGCTGACCGATGCCGAGATCGAGGCCCTGCCTGCCCGGAATCGCCCCTGAAGCCTCAGGGCTTCTGGGCGTAGCCCAGCCGCTGGTTCAGCTTCTCGATCAGGTCGATGGCCGTCTCGGCGATGACCGAGCCGGGCGGATAGACGGCCGCCGCGCCCATGTCGATCAGGGTCTGGACGTCGTCGGGCGGGATGACGCCGCCGATGGTGATCATGATGTCGGGACGCCCCAGCCGCTCCAGCTCGGCCTTCAGCTCGGGCAGGAAGGTCAGGTGGCCGGCCGCCAGCGACGAGGCGCCGACAACGTGGACGTTCTTCTCGACCGCATCCCGGGCGGCCTCGGCCGGGGTCTGGAACAGAGGCCCGGCGGTGACGTCGAACCCCAGGTCGCCATAGGCCGTGGCGACGACCTTCTGGCCCCGGTCGTGGCCGTCCTGGCCCAGCTTGGCGATCAGGATGCGCGGCGGGCCGCCGTCGTTCTCCACGAAGGCGGCGACCATGTCGCGGGCGCGCGAGACGCGGCCGTCTGATCCGGCGGCCTTGCCATAGACGCCCGACACCGTTTCGACAGAGGCGACGTGGCGGCCGAAAGCGGCCTCCAGCGCGTCGGACATCTCGCCCACGGTGGCATGGGCCCGGGCGGCGCGGACTGAGAGTTCCAGCAGGTTGGCGTCACCCCGCGCGCCCTCGGTTAGGGCGGTGAGCGCTGCTTGCGTCGCCGCCTCGTCGCGTTCGGCGCGGAGCCGCTGCAGCTTCTCGATCTGGCGGGCGCGGACCTCGGCGTTGTCGACCTTCAGAACCGGGATGTCGTCGGGGGTGTCCGAGAGGTAGCGGTTCACCCCGACCACCGTCTGCTGGCCCGTGTCGATCCGGGCCTGGGTGCGCGCCGCGGCCTCCTCGATGCGGCGCTTGGGCAGGCCGGCCTCGATGGCCTTCGCCATGCCGCCCAGAGCTGCCACCTCGGCCATGTGGGCGCGGGCGCGTTCCGCCAGATCATGCGTCAGGCGTTCGACGTAGAAACTACCGCCCCAGGGGTCGATGACCTTGGTCAGGCCGGTCTCGAGCTGAAGCAGAAGCTGGGTGTTCCTCGCGATCCGGGCTGAGAAGTCGGTCGGCAGGGCCAGCGCCTCGTCCAGCGAATTGGTGTGCAGCGACTGGGTCTGGCCGCCCGCCGCCGCCATGGCCTCGACCATGGTGCGGCTCACGTTGTTGAACACGTCCTGCGCCGCCAGCGACCAGCCCGAGGTCTGGCAGTGGGCGCGAAGGGACAGGCTGCGCGAATCCTTGGGTGCGAACTCCGCCTGCACGGCCTCGGCCCACAGCAGGCGCCCGGCGCGGAGCTTGGCCACCTCCATGAAGTAGTCCATGCCGACGGCCCAGAAGAACGAAAGCCTCGGCGCGAACCGGTCCACGTCCATGCCCGCCGCCACGCCCGCGCGGATGTATTCCAGCCCATCGGCCAGGGTGTAGGCCAGCTCCAGATCGGCCGAGGCCCCCGCCTCCTGCATGTGATAGCCGCTGATGGAGATGGAGTTGAACTTCGGCGTCTCCTTCGCCGTCCACTCGAAGATGTCCGACACGATCCGCATGCTGGGCGCCGGCGGATAGATGTAGGTGTTGCGGACCATGAACTCCTTGAGGATGTCGTTCTGGATGGTCCCGGTCAGGGCGGCATGGGCCACGCCCTGCTCTTCGGCGGCCACGACATAGAGGGCCAGAACGGGCAGCACCGCGCCGTTCATGGTCATGGACACCGACATCTGGTCCAGCGGAATGCCGTCGAACAGGGTCCGCATGTCCAGGATGGAGTCGATCGCGACGCCTGCCATGCCGACGTCGCCCGCCACGCGGGGATGGTCGGAATCGTAGCCCCGGTGGGTGGCCAGGTCGAAGGCGATCGAGAGGCCCTTCTGACCGGCCGCGAGGTTCCTCCGATAGAAGGCGTTGGACGCCTCTGCGGTCGAGAAGCCGGCGTACTGGCGGATGGTCCAGGGGTTGGACGCATACATGGTCGGATAGGGCCCGCGCACGAACGGCGCGAAGCCGGGCAGGCCGTCGGCGTGGGCCACGCCGTCAAGCGCGTCAGGGCCGTAAGACGCAGCGATCTCGATGCCTTCGGGCGTCGGGGCGGCCAGGCCGGTCGGAGCCTCCAGCGGCGACAGGTCGAGCGCGGCACGGGTCAGGTCGGGATGCAGGCTCATGCCGTCTCTCCCTCGAAGGCTTCCGCCCAGCGGACGGGGGTCAGGGGCGCGCAGCGGGCGCCATCGCCGGGCGAAGGTCGCGGCGGATCGGTCTCGACCGAGACGGGCCGGGGCTCGGCATCGACGAACTTGGTCACGCCGACCAGCGGCGTTCCGCCGTCACCGAAGGTCTTGGCCAAAGTCGCCCGGCTCTGAGCCACGCGCTGCTGGATCGCGCCGCCGTGCAGCGAGGCGATTAGGCCGCCTTCGCGCTCGATCCTCTGGAACTCGGCCCAGCCGACCTCGGCGAGGTCGCGGGTGCGGTGGTCGAGGAACCAGGAACCGGCGGCCGGATCGGCCACGCGGCCCAGACGCGCCTCCTCCATCAGGACCAGCTGGGTGTTCCGCGCCTGACGCCGGGCGAAGGCATCGGGACGGCCCCGCGCGCGGCTGAAGCTGTCCAGAACCACGGCCTCGGCCCCGCCGACGGCCCCGGCGAACCCGGCGGCGGTCAGGCGCAGCAGATTGGGCCAGGGATCGCGGGCTGCCAGCATCCGCCGCGACGATCGCGCCTCGATGACCGCGGGCGTCTCATGGCCGAAGGCACGGCTGAGCGAGCGCCACGTCAGCCGCAGCGCCCGGACCTTGGCCAGGCTGTCGAAGTATTCCGCATCGACGCTGACCCCGAGCACCGTGCCCTCAAGCGCCCGCTTGACCGGGAGCCCTGCGTCCACGGCAGCGCGGACATAGGTCGCGGCGGCGGCCAGGGCGAAGCCCAGCTCCTGTCCATGCGATCCGCCCGCCTCGTGCGCCGCCCGGCCGGTGGCGAGGCAGAAGCGGGCCAGCGGATAGGCTCCGGCGTGCCGCGCGGCGGTGTTGGCGGCCAGCTCGATATGGGCCGCGATCGGTCGGGGTGATCCGCCCGCCGTGGCGAAGGCCGTCAGCGGGTCCATGTGGAACATCAGCTGGGCGCGGGGCGAGCCCTTGGCGGCGACGGCGAGCGCATTGGCCGCGTCCGGACCGTCGATCCCGGCTTCGAGCGCGACCGGGGCCAGCTCCATCGCCACGCCGTCCAGCGCACGCGACAGGGGCTCGGAATCCGACAGGATCGCGCCCTCGAGGATGACCGAGGCCGCGCCGCCCTCGAGGTCGGTCAGGACGGCGGCGTTGACGGCTTGCGGCTCGTCGCCCTCGACCAGGGTGCGCAGGTCCCACGGGCGGCCGTCGGCGTCGGTGGCGCGGGGCGCGAACACCGGCTCCACCGCATTGGCGCGTCCGTAGAGCGGCCGAATCGTCAGGCCGTCGGCGTCGAGGTGGACCAGCCCCTCCAGCGGCCTGCCCTTCAACGCCTTTTCCGCCTCCGCGCGCCAGTCGGTCGGCGTTGGGGTGTGGAAAGGCTGGGTCAAGGCGGGCTCCGGGAAACGGCGAGGCGGCCCTTTTGCGACCGCCCGGCCGTCTCGTCCAGACCGGGCGCTAGTTCCCGTAGGCCAACGGCATGCCGCCCGCCGGACGGCCGCCGTTGCGATAGCGGTCGCGCAGCAGGATCTGGCGGCTGGTCAGGTCCTGTTCCTGGCCGTTGATGAACTGGGCCGTGACCGAGCTCAGCGGCTCCAGCGGATCGCCGTCCCACACCACCACGTCGGCCGCCGCGCCGGGACGCAGCTCGCCGAACTGGCCACCCATGCCGAAGATGCGGGCCGGATTGACGGTGAGCGCCGCGATCGCCGCCTCGAACGGCAGGCCGTGGGACACGGCGTTGCCAGCGTTGAAGCGGGCCTCCCGCGCCCGGTGCACGCCATTGCCCTTGATGGCGATCACCACGCCCGCGGCGTTGAGGGCCGCCGCGTTCTCCATCCGCGCCGCCCGGGTCTCGAGATTGCCGGGCAGGTTGTCGATGGGGTTGAGCAGCACCGGCACGCCCGCCGCAGCGATCTGTGAGGCGACCAGCCAGCCTTCGTCGGCGCCGTCCAGGATCAGGTTGATGCCCTCCTCGTCGGCCAGACGCAGGACCTGCAGGATGTCGGCCGCGCGGCGCACGGTGACGATCAGGGGCATGTCGCCATTGGCCACCGGGATCAGGGCCTCCAGATCCGCCCGCGAAAGCGACAGGTCGCGGATGCCCGCCCGGTCATAGGCGGCGCGATTGCGGGCATAGAGGCGGACCTCGGCCAGGGTCTCCTTGAACTGGACGAACTGGGCGCCGCGCGCCCCACCGGCGATCCCGGCTCCGGCCTCGCCGAACGGCGCGGCCATGGCCACGCGCGGCCGCACCAGGATGTCGGTCCCGGACGCCAGGTGGATGACCGAGGCCTGGCCCGCGAACAGACCGGGCGACTGCAGCCCGCCCTCGCCGACGCCGGCGAAGTCGCTGTCGTCCTGGTGGTGGACGTGGCCGCCACCGCCCCCTCCGTGGCTGGGGATCACCACCGCGCGGGTGATGCCGCCCAGCCGCGCGACCGGCAGGGTGAAGGACCAGGGATCGAGCCCGTAAGAGACGTCGAACGAGGCCGAGATGGAGTTGGCACTGTTGGACAGGTCGTCCGACCCGCCCACGGAGGAAATCTCGGAGGCGCCGAGACCGGCATCGACCACGACGAGGCCCGGCGTCAACACGTTGCCGCGCGCGTCGATGACGCGGGCGCCGGACGGGGCGGCACCCGTCCCGACCGAGACGACCCGGCCGTTCTGGATCACGACCGTGCCGTTCTCGATGACCGAGGTGCCGGTCAGGACGCGGCCGCCGGTGATGGCGGTCAACTGTTGAGCCGAGGCCGGTGCAGCGGCGAGGACGGCGGCGGTCGCGAGGAGCGAGATGAGGCGGCGCATCAGCGGGCTCCCGAAGCGATGTTGGCGGCCGGCAGGCCATAGCCGGGCTGGCCGAGCTCGAAGTCGGACAGGGGCTGGTAGCGCGGATCGGCGCGGTCGAAGGTCAGGGCACCGTCGATGTAGACCTGATCGGCGCGGGCATAGACGCTGAACGGATTGGCGCTCCAGATCACCACATCGGCGCGCTTGCCGGGCTCCAGCGAGCCCGTCTCGTCGGCGATGCCGAGCGACCGGGCGGCGTTGGAGGTGATCCAGCTGATGGCGCGCTCTTCGGTGATGTTCAGGCCCGCGCGGCGACCGGCGGCCAGCGCGGCGGCCACTTCCTGGTTCAGGCGCTGGGTCAGCTGGGCGTCGTCGGAGTGGATGACGGCGCAGGAGCCGGGCTGGGCGTCGACCAGGGCGGCGTTCTCTTCGACCGCGTCCAGAGCCTCCATCTTGAAGCCCCACCAGCCGGTCCACATGTCGGCGCATATGCCGGCCTCGGCCAGCTGCGGGGCCAGCTTGTAGGCCTCGATGGCGTGGTGGAAGGCGGTGATGCGGAAGCCGAACTCGTCGGCGATATCCATCATAACGGCCATCTCATCGGCGCGGTAGCAGTGGTTCTGCACCATGATGGAGCCGTCCAGAACGCCCGCCAGCGTCTCGTTTTGCAGGTTGCGGGTCGGCGGGCTGCCCTCGCCGGTCTCGCGCCAGCGGTCCCATTTGTCGCGATAATCCTGGGCCGCGATGAAGGCCGCCCGATATCCGGCCACATTGCCCATGCCGGTGGCCGGGCTCTGGTTGCGCCCGCCGTAGACGCGGCTCGGGTTCTCGCCACAAGCCATCTTCACGCCATAGGGCGCGCCGGGGAACTTCATGCCCTGCATGGTGATGGACGGGACGTTCCTGACCGTCACCGACCGTCCGCCGAACAGGTTGGCCGAGCCGGGCAGGATCTGGAGCGTGGTCACCCCGCCCGCGCGCGCGGTGTTGAAGCCGGGGTCCTGGGGCCAGATGGAGTGTTCGGCCCAGACCTGGGCGGTATTGGGGCTGGTGGCCTCGT
>JAIERG010000106.1 GCA_019747095.1 Caulobacteraceae bacterium
GCCAAGGCCTCGAAGTCTACGGTTCGGCAGTTCCAGAACCTGGGGCGGGACTATCTGCGCGGGCGCGTGACCCTGAAGCGGGTCTACCTGCTGATCGACAGCCGCCATGGCCTGAAGTCCGTCGATACAGAGGCTCTGGATGCCCTCGATCTCGCCGCCGTCAGCTATCAGGTCGTCCTCACCAAGGCCGACAAGATCAAGGCGCGTGAGCGGGAGACGATCCGCGAGGCGACCCTCAAGGCCATCTCCAAGCGGCCGGCGGCGTTTCCTGCGGTTGCCGTGACCTCGGCCGAGAAGGGCATCGGGCTGCCCGAGCTGCGGGCCGAGATCATGCGGACGACGGGTGTGGTTCTCTAGGTCAGGAGCCCCGCCAGCTGCAGGCCCTGGAAGCCCGCCAGCACAATCAGAAGGCCGCCAACGCCATAGGTCAGGACCTTTCGCGGCAGGCGCTTGGTGATCCAGCCGGCGAAGGGCGCTGCCAGAAGCCCGCCCACGACCAGTCCCCCGACAGCCGCAGCGTGGTTCTGCAAGGCACCCGCTTCCTCCCAGTGCCCGGTCACCAGGGCCCAGACGAAGGTCGCGGAGATGGCTATGGTCAGAAAGAACTCGGCGGTGTTGACCGTGCCGATCGCCCGGCGGGGTTCAGCCCCGGCTCCGACCATGGTCGAGGATACTGTCGGCCCCCAGCCGCCGCCGCCCACGGCGTCCAGAAAGCCACCGATCAGACCGAGGGGCGCAACGGTCCACTGGCGGATACGGCGCGGTTGGATGTCGCGCCCGGCTCGCCACAGGATGTAGAGGCCCATGCCCGCGAGATAGGCGACGATGAAGGGCTTGATGGCGTTTCCGTCGATACCGGCCAGCACATAGGCCCCCATCACACCGCCGATCACGCCAGCAATGGTCAGAGGGACGAACAGCCTCCACTCCACATTCCGGTGCCAGACGTGGGAACTGGCCGAGGCCGCGGTGGTGAAGACTTCGGCACCGTGGACGCTGGCTGACGCCATGGCAGGAGGAACTCCGAGCGCCAGAAGCACGGATGAAGAAATGACGCCATAGGCCATGCCCAGCGCGCCATCGACGGCCTGAGCGAGGGCACCCACCAGAAGAAACAACAGAAAGGTGTCCATTCAGCCCCCGGCGTGACGGGCCAGACAGCCGCCAAGGCAGAGCTAATGCGCCAGCGGGCACGGGGTAACCGCTGATGACGGCGATGTTATCGGCCGTGACGGCTCGCGCCCGCTGCATCGACACGCGGCATGGCCCGCGATATGGGTCCGGCCCTTCCAAACACCCGAGATTTCCGTCCCCTTGCGCCTGCCCCAGTCCAAGCTCGATCAGGTCCTCGACCGCTTCCATCAGGTGGAAGCGCGCATGGGCGCCGCGACCGACGGCCAGGAGATCGTGCGGTTGTCGAAGGAGCACGCCGAGATGAAGCCGGTGGCCGATGCGGTCACGGCTCTCGCCCGGGCCCGCGCCGAGATCGAGGACCTGAAGCTGATGGCTTCGGATCCAGAGATGGCCGCGCTGGCGCAGGATGAGCTGCGGACACTGAGCGACCGGCTGCCTGACATGGAGCGTGATGTCGCCCTGCTCCTGGCTCCTCGCGATGCCGATGAGAATGCCTCGGCCGTGCTGGAGGTGCGCGCCGGTACCGGCGGCGACGAGGCGGCTCTTTTCGCGGGCGACCTGTTCCGGATGTATAGCCGCTATGCCTCCACGCGAGGCTGGCGGGTCGAGATCGACAGCGCGACGGAGGGCGAGGCCGGGGGCTACAAGGAGATCATCGCCACGGTCACGGGCGAGGGCGTCTTCGGCCGGCTGAAGTTCGAGAGCGGCGTTCACCGTGTCCAGCGCGTTCCGGTGACCGAGGCCGGCGGTCGGATCCACACGTCGGCCGCGACGGTCGCGGTCCTGCCCGAAGTCGAGGACGTGGAGATCGAGATCCACGACAAGGATATCCGTATCGACACTTATCGGTCTTCGGGATCAGGCGGCCAGCACGTCAACAAGACTGATTCAGCGGTGCGCATCACCCACCTGCCAACCGGCATCGTGGTGACCTCCTCGGAGAAGTCGCAGCACGTGAACCGCGACAAGGCGATGAAGAACCTGCGGGTTCGCCTGTATGACCTGAAGCGTCAGGAAAAGGATCAGGCGCGGTCCGATGCCCGAAAATCCCAGGTCGGTTCGGGCGACCGGTCCGAGCGCATTCGAACCTACAACTTCCCCCAAGGCCGGGTCAGCGATCACCGGATCAACCTGACGCTCCACAGCCTGCCGCAAATCCTGGAGGGCGAACTCGATCCGCTGCTGGACGCCCTCATCGCCGAGGATCAGGCGGCGCGCCTCGCCGATCTGGAAGCCGAGTTCGCCTGAACGAAAAAGGGGCGGCCCGAAGACCGCCCCTCCCATTCGTCGATGATCCCAAAGGCTTACGCCGCCTTGGTCTTGGCCTTGCCTTCAATCAGGCCAGTCGTGGTCGAGGCGATCTCGATGCGACGGGGCTTCAGCGCTTCCGGAAGCTCGCGCTTCAGCTCGATCGACAGCAAGCCGTTGTCGAGACGCGCCTCTGTCACAATCACATAGTCGGCCAGCTGGAAGCGCCGCTCGAAGTCGCGCTCGGCCAGACCGCGATGCAGATAGGTCCGGTTGGCGCCAGCGTCATCGTTGGCGGTCTTGCGGCCGGTGACGGTCAGCAGATTTTCCTTGACCTCGATGTTCAGCTCGTCGGGCTTGAAGCCGGCGACGGCGATCTCGATGCGATAGGCGTTTTCGCCTGTCGTCTCGATGTTGTAGGGCGGCCAGCCGTTCTCCTGGCTGGTGCGCGCGGCGCTCTCCAGCAGGGACGCCAGACGGTCGAAGCCGACGGCGGAACGATAGAGGGGCGTGAAGTCGATGGTACGCATGTCGATCTCCTGATCAGTCAGCAAGATGAAGCCGCCCCGCGTTTTGCCCGGGTCGGCGGTGGGGACCGAACCGCCCGGTCCCGTTTTGGGCCCCGAACCGTCCGTGAGAGCCCGGGATCGGCACTCTCGGGACGACAGATGGTGCGGCAAAGTGCGGCGTCAAGACCCGCCTGGTCGTCAGATCGTCACTTGCCCGGATGAGCCTGGTCGGTAAGGTCCGCGCCAACGAAAATCAAAGCTTCGGGAGACCCTGATCATGCGTGCTTCTTCGCTCGCCCTCACGGCCGCTGTGCTGCTGGTGGCCACCGCGGGCTCGGCCCAGGCCATGCCGGCGGCCGGCTCCAACGCTCTCACCGCTGCTCCGCCCGTGCTGCAGGAAGACGCAGTGCTTCAGGCCGCCGTCGCCTCCGAGACCCGCTCCGCCGCTGACCGCGCGCGCGACGTCTACCGTCACCCCTATGAGACCCTCACATTCTGGGGCCTGACGCCCGGCACGACCGTGGTGGAAATCCAGCCGGGCCGCGCGGGTTGGTGGTCGGCGATCCTTCAACCCTACCTGGCCCAGACCAACGGGCGCTATGTGGCGGTCAACAACCCCGGCGAGGGCATGGGTGTCGAGCCCGGAACCGCTGACATGGTCCTGGTGGCGCGCGCGTTTCACAACTGGCATCGCGGGGGTCGGACCGACGCCTTCCTGACCGCCTTCTTCGGTGCTCTCAAGCCGGGCGGGGTGCTGGCGGTTGAGCAGCACCGCGCCGCGCCGGGTTCGAATCCGGATTCCACGGCCCCCTTCGGCTATGTTTCGGAGGCCTATGTGATTGCTGCGGCTGAACGTGCTGGCTTTGTGCTGGATGCCCGCAGCGAACTGAACGCCAACGCTCGGGATGATCGCGACCATCCCTATGGTGTCTGGACCTTGCCGCCGGTTCGCACCTCGGCCCCGCGCGAGGGCAATCCGAATGATCGGCCCACGCCCCTGACCGAGGCCGAGCGAGCCGAGTTTGACGCGATCGGAGAAAGCGATCGCATGACGCTTCGTTTCCGAAAGCCTGCGTGATCCGACGGCTTTGACGCGCCGGGCGAAGCCCTCTATCCCAACCGCTTCCGGGACGGCGTCGCCGGGAGGCGGCGGCGGGGCAGGACGTACGAATGCACCACGATGAGCGCTCGGCAGCAGCGGGTCCGTCACGGCGGGCAATGCTTGCTGCCTGCGGCCTGATCGCTGTTGGGGGATTGGCGGCCTGCGGCGAACGAGAGCCGGAAAAAGCCGATCCTGAGGTCCCAGCAGGGCCGCCCGAGGGCTCACTGGAGTGGGCCATAGCCGGTCCGTGGCGTGCTGCGGATCGAGGGCGCGACTCCTGGAGGCATCCCCTGGAAACGCTGCGATTCTTCGGTCTGCAGCCGTCCATGACGGTCGTCGATTTCTGGCCGGGTAGCGGATGGTACACCGAGATCTTGGCCCCTTATCTCGCCAAGGGTGACGGTGAGTACTATGCCGTTGGCTTCGCCAACGGGCCCGGTGCCGATCCGGCCCAGGCAGCCCTGAACGCGAACTTTGAGCAACGCTTCAGTTCCGACCGCCGTCTCTACGGCGAGGTCAAGTTCAGCCAGTTCGGCGCGACCACCGGCCCGGTCGCCCCCGCCGGTACGGCCGATATGGTACTATTCATGCGCTGCATCCATTCGTGGATGGCGGCCGGCATAGCCGAAAAGGCTTTCGCTGATGCTTTCGCCGCGCTTCGCCCGCGCGGGATTCTGGGGATCGAACAGCATCGTCTGGGACCCGATCAGGATCAGGACCCAGCAGCGGCCGATGGCTATGTTCAAGAAGCCTTCGTCAAGCAGTTGGCCGCCGAGGCGGGCTTCATCTTTGAAGCCGCGTCGGAGATCAACGCCAACCCCGACGACACCAAGGACCATCCGTTCGGCGTCGAGACCTTGCCGCCTCGCCTGCTGACGGCGCCCCTCGGCTCTCCGCCCGATCCGACCTTCGACTCTGCGCCGTATCGGGAGATCGGCGAGAGCGATCGCATGACCCTCAAGTTCCGGAAGCCCGAGTGAATCGCGTCGCCGCCTTCGCAGCCAATGCGCCCCTGATGGGAGTTCCTGGAGCCGCCGCCCCGCCTGGTGGTCAAGGCGAGTGGTTCAGGGGGGCTGGCGGCTTGCGCCTGCGCGCCGCGTTCTGGACCCCGTCCGCGCTCGTCGCGGCGAAGCCACGCGGGACGGTCGTTTTGTCACCGGGGCGGACCGAGCCCATCGAGAAGTACTTCGAACTGATCGGCAACTTCCTCGCGCGTGGCTGGTGCGTGCTTGCCCATGACTGGCGCGGTCAGGGCCTGTCCGCCCGCCTCCTGCCAGACCGGCTCAAGGGCCACGCGCGCGCGGTCGAGGAGTTTCTGGACGACTACGCCCGTCTGATGGACGCCTTCGAGGCTCGCGCGCCGAAGCCCTGGATCATGGTGGGCCACTCCATGGGAGGCGCGCTGAATCTGCTTTCGCTCCAGACCGGCGAACGCCGCTTCGCCGGGGCGATCCTGTCCAGCCCCATGCTGCGGGTGAAGACGGGCAAGCGGTCGATGTGGTCGGTCAAGCTCGCCGTCCGCTGGAACGTGCGGCATGGCAAAGCAGGCGATTTCGTCCTCGACGACCCGGACGATCCCTTCGATCATACCTTCGAGAAGGATGCCCTGACGTCCGACCAGACGCGATATGAGCTCTGGCGCCAACAGTTGTTCGCCTGTCCGCACCTTGCGGTTGGCGGTCCGACCTGGGGGTGGTTGGCCTTTGCGTTGGACGCTGGCGAGCGCGCGCTGAAGCCCAAGGCCCTGAAGGCCGTCACCATCCCGTGCACTGTCGTGCAGTCGGGCGAGGATGACCGTGTGTGGAAACAGACCAACCGCTGGGCTGCCAAGCGGCTGGGGCGCGGCCGCTACGTCGAGGTCGCGGGCGCAAAGCACGAGGTCATCATGGAGACCGACGACATGCGCGCGGTCTTCCTAAACGAGTTCGACGCAATGGCCGACTACGTCTCTCCGGTGAACGATCTCGCGCCCCTGGCACCGGCTGAGTCGGCCGAGGGGCAGGAGGCTCCGGCCTCAGCGGACCCCGCGCCGAAAGGCGATGAGAGCATCGTCGCGGACCCTGGCGTCTCCGACAGCGATGATGCGCCCGTCGCCGGACGGGGCTAGGCCGGTCCAGTCCGTTACCTGGCCTCCGGCGGCCTCGACCACCGGTACCAGGGCGGACCAGTCCCAGATCTTGAGACCAGTCTCGGCCACCATGTCGATCCGACCCATGGCCACCATGGCATAGGCGTAGGCGTCGCATCCAAAACGGGCCAGCCGTGCAGCCGCGCGCACCTGTGTCCAAGCCCCGAACTCGGGCGGGGTGAAGAGGTCCGGGTCGGTCGTCGCGATCACGGCCTCGGTCAGTCTCTCGCACGACCGTACGCGGATCGATTGCTCAGCGCCGCGCGAAATCAGTCGTGCGCCCGAAGGACCGCCAAGGAAGACCTCGTCCAGGTACGGCTGAGCGATGACGCCGACAGTGGGCTGGGCTGCTGTTCTCAGCGCGATCAGCGTCGTCCACAGAGGCAGACCAGAGATGAAGGCACGCGTGCCATCGACCGGATCCAGCACCCACACATGTTCCGCGTCCGGCCGGTCCTCGCCATACTCCTCGCCGATCACACCGTGGTCGGGATAGCGCGTCTCGATCAGTCGCCTGATCGCGGCTTCCGCGCCCCGGTCGGCCTCCGTGACGGGATCGAATGCGCGTTCACCGGCCTTGTTCTCGGCTGCCGCCTCGGTTCGGAACAGTGGCAAGGTGACTCGGGCCGCCTCGGCGGCCAGCTCCAGGGCGAAGGCCTCGTATTCTGTCATTCGCAGGTCCGGGGTTGGGCGCAGGCGGAGCGTTCGTGTATCGTGACGGCGAATGATCTCCAATCCGTCAGGTCCAGTGATGAGTGACGCCTTCCACACCCCCGCTTCGGTCGATCCCCGTCTGCTGGAGGTTCTGGTGTGCCCGGTCACGCGCGGGCGGCTGGACTACGATCGCGCCGCCAATGAGCTGGTCTCCAAGGGGGCCAGGCTGGCCTTCCCGATCCGCGACGGCGTGCCGATCATGCTGCCGGAAGAAGCGCGTTCGCTGGAGTAGCACAGACGGCCAGTGCCGCGTCCGTCGGGACGCGACACCGGCATCTTCGAACGGCGATCAGATGAGCGAGGCGTCGATATCCTTGCAGGCCTGGATCAGGCCCTGCACCGAGGCGACGGACTTGGCCAGCATGGCCTTTTCCTCGTCGTTGGTGGTGAACTCGATGATCTTCTCCACGCCGCCGGCACCCAGCAGGGCGGGCACGCCGACATAGAGGTCCGAGAGGCCATATTCACCCGACAGCCAGACGGCGCAGGGCAGGACGCGCTTCTCGTCCAGCAGATAGGACTTGGCCATGGCGATGGCGCTCTCGGCCGGGGCGTAGAAGGCCGAGCCGGTCTTCAGCAGGGCCACGATCTCGCCGCCGCCCTTGCGGGTGCGATCGACGATGGCGTCCAGCTCCTCTTGCGTCATGAAGCCGGCCTTGACCGCGTCGGGCAGGGCCAGGCCGCCGACGGTCGAGTGACGCACCATCGGCACCATGTCGTCGCCGTGGCCGCCGAGCGTCCACGCGTGGATGTCCTGAACCGAAACGCCGGTCTTCTCGGCCAGGAAGTAGGCGAAGCGGGCGCTGTCGAGGACGCCGGCCATGCCGACGACCTTCTCCTTGGGCAGGCCCGAGAACTTCTGCAGCGCCCAGACCATGGCATCCAGCGGGTTGGTGATGCAGATGACGAAGGCATTGGGCGCGTGCTGCTTGATGCCCTCGCCGACGGCCTTCATGACCTTCAGGTTGATGCCGATCAGGTCGTCGCGGCTCATGCCAGGCTTGCGCGGCACGCCGGCGGTCACGATGCACACGTCGGCACCGGCGATGTCGGCGTAGTCGTTGGCACCCTTGAGCGCCACGTCTGCACCAAAGACGGCCGAGGCCTCTGCGATGTCCAGCGCCTTGCCCTGGGGTGTGCCTTCGGCGATGTCGAACAGGATGACGTCGCCCAAAGCCTCGCGCGCTGCGACATGGGCGAGGGTCCCGCCGATCATTCCGGCGCCGATGAGGGCGATCTTCGCGCGAGCCATGAGGCGGTCTCCGAGTGTCTTTGAAGTGCGAAAAAAGGGGAGGTGGCGGGCGGTCTAGCCGCCGGGAACCGGCGCGGCAAGACAGGGCCGGGCTGGTGGCTTGCGTTCATGTTTCGTTCGTGTCAAGCAAGAGGAAGAGAGGGAGAGAAATCATGATCGGTTACGTGACATTGGGAACGAACGATCTGGAGCGGGCAGCGGTCTTCTATGACGCCATCGCCGCCGAGCTGGGGACTTCGCGAATGATGGAATGGCCTGGAGCCATCGCCTGGGGAACCCCCGGCGGTTCCGCCGGGATTGGCCTGACCAAGCCGTTCGACGGACAGCCGGCCTCGGTCGGAAACGGCGTAATGGTGGCGCTGGAAGCCAAGGATCGCGAACAGGTCGCTCGCCTCCACGCCATCGCCCTGGCGCATGGCGGCTCGTGCGAAGGTCCTCCTGGGCCGCGAGGCGATACCTTTTACGCCGCTTACTTCCGCGATCCGGACGGCAACAAGCTGAACGCGTTCCTGATGACAGGCGCTGCGGCCGCCTGACGGTCCCTGACGGATCACGGCGTCGCCACGGTTTTGACATCCGTACGGCCGCTCTTCAGGGTCCTGGCCCTGATGGAGAGACCTCGATGAAACGCCTTCTGATCCCCGCTCTCGCCCTTGTCGGGGGCGGCCTGGCGGTGCCCGCGCTCGCCCAGACGCCTCCGGCGATCATCGGACAGCAGTACGTGCCAGCCCCGTGGTGGATGCGCGATCCAGTCGTCGCCTCGATCGGCTATGTGCGGGTCGAACTCCCGGCCAACCGGGCGCAGTTTTCGGCCAGCTTCCAGACCGTTGACCGCAGCGTCGCCGAGGCGTCCCGCCAGGCCGCCAACCAGATCCGGGCGCTGAGCCAGACGCTGGCGGCCTACGGCATTGAAAACGTACGGGTCGAGACGACCCTGTCGACCCAACCTCTCTACGACCAGTACCGCGACGAGAATGGGGTCCTGCGCGACAACATGAGACCCGACCGGATCGAGCGCTATCAGGCCCAGGCTACCATTCAGGTCCAGGTGCGCGATGTCGCGGTCCTTGAGCGCGTTTACGCGACGGTGGTCGCGTCGCAGCCGGCATCGATCGGCCAGGTGTATTTCCAGCTTGAACCCGACAATGTCGCCAAGACCAACCTCGCCGCTGCCGCCATGAGGGACGCGCGCACCCGCGCCGAGAATGCAGCCCGAAATGCCGGCGCAAATCTGGGCTCTGTCCGGGTCATCGATCCCACCGGGCGAGCCTGTCAGACGGACGTCCTGGCGGGCTGGCCCTCCTATGGCGGCGGGGCCGGTCAGGCGACGACGGTGGATTCCGAGATTGTGGTAACCGGCAGCCGCATGATGGCCATGGCTCCGCCGCCTCCACCTCCGCCTCCCGCGCCGGGACAGGTCCCGTCCGAGGCGCAGATCGAGGCCGCCAGACTGGCTTTGCAGCCGCCGCTCCAGGTCCTGACCGACCAGGCCTGCGTCGTCTACGGGCTCAACTGACCGTGACAGGGTTTCGTCCTGACCCGGCGTTCGACGCCGGGTCGGTCTTCGCGGTGGATTGGCCTCTCTGCCATGTCCGCCTGCAGGATGATGCCCGATTCCCGTGGCTCATCCTGATCCCGCGGGTCGAGGGCGTGACCGAAATCGAGCAGCTGCCGGCCCGGGACCGGGCTGCGCTGATGGAAGAGACCGTGCGCGCCGGAGCCCTCGTCCGCAGGCTGGCCGATGCGGCAGGTCAGCCAATCGACAAGCTGAACATCGCTGCGCTTGGCAATGTCACGGCGCAACTGCACGTCCACGTGGTCGGCCGCCGTCACGATGACCCGCTTTGGCCGGATCCGGTCTGGGGTCGGGGTCAGGCTGCGCGGATGACGAAGGACGAGATCCAGGCGGCCATCTCCCGAATCGCCGCCACCGGGACCGGTCCGGCCTAGAGCTGGGTGCGGACCGACCAGAGCTCGGGAAAGCACCGGCGCTGAAGCGTGGATGAGAGGTACCCGACGCCGTCGGTTCCACCCGTTCCGCGCCGCCGGCCGATGATGCGCTCGACGGTCACCACGTGCTTGTGCCGCCAGGTGACGAGGGCGTCGTCCAGATCGACCAGTTTTTCGGCCAGCTGATAAAGCGCCCACCAACGGTCGGTGTCGCGATAGACCTCAAGCCAGGCGGCCTCGACCTCGGCCGATGGCGTGTAGGGTTGGGACACGTCGCGGTTCAGCGTTGCTTTTGGCACCGGGAGCCCCGCCGCCGCCAGCTGGCTCAATGTATCGTCATAGAGGCTGGGGGACGCAAGCGCTTGGGATAGCGCCGCATGCGCCTCTGGACGGTCGGCCTGAAACATGAGGAACTTGGGATCCTTGAGGCCCAACATCGTCTCAAGACGCCGGAACTGGTCGCTCTGGAACCCCGAACTCGACCCCAGCACGCCGCGAAAACGCAGATAGTCGGCCGGCGTCATGGTGGCGAGGATATCCCAGCTCTGGGTCATTACGGCCTGGATCCGGCTGACCCTCGCAAGGCTCTTGTAGGCAGGAACCAGATCCCCGGCGCGCACCAGTATCTGGGCCCGCGCCACCTCGTGGAGAATCTGCTTGAGCCAGAGCTCCTTCGCCTGGTGGATGATGACGAACAGCATTTCGTCATGCTGGTCGCTAATCGGGTTCTGGGCCGCCAGAAGTCGGTCCAGATCCAGATAGCGGGCGTAGGTCATGTCGGCGCTGTCGCTCATGGCCGCCTCTATCGGCCGAACGGTCGAGGGTCTCAAGGCTTACCCAGCGAAAGGCACCCGGCGTCGGCCAGAGAGGCAGCGGCGCCACGTTAAGCACGAAGTTTGGGATCTGATGCGTCCTGCGGCGCCCCGTTTCGTTGACACCCCCCTGCGACGCTCCCTAAAGCCTGTCCCGCGTCAGCTTGTGCGCTGATCCTCCAAGGTTTTTGAGAACCATTCGCATGTCGAACGCCTCCCCCGGCGCGCCGCTCGATACGTCGAACGACCCGACCGGAGACCAGACTGGCCGTTTCGTGATCCAGCCGAACGGCCGCCCACGTCCTTTGTCACCCCATCTTCAGGTCTGGCGCTTCCATGCCACCATGACCGGATCCATCCTGAACCGGATCGCGGCCGGAGCTCTGTCGGTCGGTTCGGTCTTCTTCGTGGCCTGGCTGGCGGCCGCGGCCTTCGGGCCCGAGGCCTATGAGATATTCACCCGGTTGATGGGGTCGTCTGTCGGTCTCGTGATCTGGTTCGGGATCACTCTGGCGGCGTCCTACCACCTGACGGCGGGCGTGCGGCACCTGATCTGGGATGCTGGTTCGAGCCTGACGCCCAAGGCCGCTACCAGCCTGACGTGGCTCAGCTTGTGGGGCGCGCTGATCATAGCCGTCGGCTTTTGGGCCGTTCTGTTCGCGACCGGAAAGGTGACGCTGTGAGCCGTCAGACCAAGGCTTTCGTGAAGGGCGTCAAGGTATCGGAGCGGCACGGCGCGGGCGAATGGACGGCCGAGCGGCTGTCCTCGCTGATCTTGATCCCGCTGGCGCTGTGGGCCCTGTGGAGCGGTTTCTCCATCGCCGGGGCGGGCTATGAGGGCGCGCTCGACTGGATTTCCAACCGCGTCAATGCGGCGCTGTTGGCGGCGACGCTGCTGATTTCCATTTGGCATATGAACATGGGCGCCAAGGTCATCGTCGATGACTACATCCATGTCCCGGGTTCGAACCGGGCGCTCTCGGGCCTGATTGGCCTCATCTGTCTCCTGCTGGCGGCGGCCAGCGTGTTTTTCATCGTGCGGCTGGCGCTGGGTTCGGCGCCGCTGCCGGCCGGGCTCGCATTCTGATGGCTTCTTCCTACCAGTTCGTCGATCACGCCTATGACGTCGTCGTGGTGGGTGCGGGGGGCTCGGGTCTGCGGGCCGCGCTCGGCTGTGCCCAGGCGGGGCTGAAGACCGCCTGCGTGACCAAGGTCTTCCCGACGCGCTCGCACACCGTCGCGGCACAGGGCGGCATCTCGGCCGCGCTGGGCAACATGGGCGAGGACAGCTGGAAGTGGCACATGTACGACACCGTCAAGGGGTCGGACTGGCTGGGCGACCAGGACGCCATTGAATACCTGGTCCGCGAGGCGCCCAAGGCTGTCTACGAGCTGGAGCACTGGGGCGTGCCCTTTAGCCGCACCGAGGATGGCCGCATCTATCAGCGCGCCTTTGGCGGCATGACCAAGAACTATGGCGAGGGCCCGGTCCAGCGCACCTGCGCGGCCGCCGACCGCACCGGCCACGCCATCCTGCACACCCTCTATGGCCAGTCGGTGCGGCGCGAGGTCGAGTTCTTCATTGAATACTTCGCGCTCGATCTGATCATGCAGGACGGTGCCTGCACCGGCGTCACCGCATGGAAGCTGGACGACGGGACGCTGCACCGTTTCCGCGCCAAGATGGTGATCCTGGCGACCGGCGGATACGGGCGGGCCTACTTCTCGGCGACCTCGGCCCACACCTGCACGGGCGACGGCAATGCCATGGTGCTGCGCGCCGGCCTGCCGCTGCAGGACATGGAGTTCGTGCAGTTCCACCCGACCGG
>JAIERG010000237.1 GCA_019747095.1 Caulobacteraceae bacterium
GCATATGATGGGCGAGCCGAAGACCATGCAGATCGAGCCGCGCTACGACGACGTCGTGGCCGAAGTCATGGCGCATCTATCGGCCCGGGCCCAGGCGGCCATGGCGGCGGGCGTGGCGCGCGGGAAGATCACGCTCGATCCCGGCATCGGCTTCGGCAAGACGGTGGAGCACAATCTCGCACTGATCGCCGCCTTGGACCGATTTTCCGCGCTCGGCTTTCCGGTGCTGCTGGGGGCCAGCCGCAAACGCATGATCCGCAACATCGACCCGTCCGCCGCCGAAGCCACGGACCGGCTGGGCGGCTCCATCGCCCTTGTTCTGGAAGGCGCGCGGCGAGGGGCTGCGATCCTGCGCGTTCACGACGTGCGCGAGACGGTTCAGGCCCTCAAGGTGCAAGCGGCAGTGGCCGCAGCTGACTGAGAACCTTGCCACCCAGCAGCAGGGCAAAGACAACCAGCGTCATGGTCCCGTAAGCCGCCGCGCCCCCGATGGTCGCCCCCGGCAGGGCGGCGAGCAGGAGGGTGTCGTTTCCGCCGGGGACGAGACTGGCTCCCACTGCCATGACAGCGCCTCCCGAGATCGACCTCAGCAGGGCTGCCGGATGCGGCCGGCGAGGGACGAAGGACCGTCGTCGCAGGCCCGACACCACGGCACCAAGACACAGAAGGATGAACATCCCCAGCCCCAGTGCCCCGGCGGCCATTGGTGCCATCGGACCCTGTGGAACGGCGAGCCGAACCGCGTCGGCCAGGGTCCAGCCCGGCGCAGCAGCGAACAGGGTGGCCCCGGCGACGCCCAGCACCACCATGGCCGAGCGCGCGGACCAGCGATGCGCCTCCTTGCGGTCGCCCAGGACCCGCATGATCGCCCAGCCGAGCCAGAGCAGGACGCCAAAGCCGATCAAGACCAGAACCGAGACCTCTGACACATGCCCCAGCATATTGGGCCGGACCGGCGACGGTTCGGCGCCAGCCATGTCCGCAACAATGAAGCCGAAGAACAGACCGACCGGCAGGCCCAGATAGCTGAAACGACCGTCGCCGATGCGCGATATGCTGCCCAGCAGACAGGCGCGGTTCAGCACCGCGCCGGCCCCTAGCAAGGCTGCGCCGGCGACCAGTCCAGGGCCCGTTGCCCGGTCCGGGGTGAGTACGGTGATCCCTGTCCAGGCGACCGGTAGCCAGACCAGACCCGCTGTCGCCGCCGCGACGGCGAACCCCAGCAGCAGAGTGGGCCGTCGCTCCTCCAGGACCTGACGCGCGGCCAGGACGGCACAGGTGCTGCCCTGGTTCAGCGCATAGCCCACGACGAAGGCAGCGATAGCGGCGAGACCCGCCAGGCCAAGGCTCAGGTTCATGCGGTATCGGTTCTCCCCAGGGGGCCGTATTCGTCAAGGCGAAGCGAAAGGCTACGCGCCGCCTGGCAGCCTGTGAGGAGAGACGGCTTTCAATGCCGTCAGTCTGAGTATGCCGCGAACACTGCCTCGGAAATGCTCTTGCGCGCTTCGTTCCAGATTGTGGGATGTCCCTCCAAGGCTTCGTCAAAGGCCACCAGAAAATCGTGCCATCCGGGCACGTATTCGCGCGGATCGTAACCGGCTGGAAACCGGTGCTCCAACCGCAGCCGGGTCCCTGAACCCTCGGCTCAAGGCACCAGAGCAGGCGCGCGTCCCCGGGAATCCAGGCCTCACGCCAGATCAGTTCGAGGCGGTGCGGAGGGTCGATGGTGACCACCTCGCCGGTGACAGCTCCACCCAGTGCAAAGTCGATCCTCCACGCACCGCCGACCTTGGGCTCCAGCGTCTGCTTGCCGATCCAATCGGCCACGCGTGCGGGGTCGGTCAGGGCCGCCCAGACGCGTTCGACCGGATGGTTCAGGTAGCGCTCGAAGACAACGCACGGCATGCCGTCCGCGACCTCCAGCCGACCGTCGGGCGAATAGGTCATTGTGGGGTCTCCCGATCGAGGTGCGCTTCAAGCGCATCAAGGTGGTTGCTCCAGAAGCAGCGGTAGTGCGCCAGCCAGCTGTCGATCTCCCGCAGCGGGGCAGGATTGAGCGAATAGAGCCGACGATTGCCATCACCCCGCACACTGACGAGCCCCGCACGGCGAAGAACGGCGAGGTGCTTCGACACGGTCGGCTGGGCCACCGGCAGGGCGAGTACGAAATCGCTCGCTGGCCGTTCGGCACCTGTCAGCATGTTGAGGATCGCGATGCGGCTGGGGTCAGCCAGCGCCTGGAACGTCGAGTGCATGCCGGTGGCTATCATCAATATTGCCAAGTAGCAATATACGAACCGAGCACGGACCTCGGTGTTGTCCGCAGGTTTGAACTCCGGCATTTGACCCCGATGCATGCTCTTGGCCGTGTCCTGATCATCGCCGGTTCTGACTCCGGCGGCGGCGCGGGGGTCCAGGCCGACATCAAGGCGGTGACGGCGATGGGTGGCTATGCCGCCACCGCCATCACGGCGATCACGGTCCAGAACACCCTGGGCGTCCACGGCGTCCACCCCCTGCCGCTCGACCTGATCGAGGCCCAGGCTCGGGCTGTGCTCGACGACATCGGGGCCGATGCCGTCAAGACCGGCATGCTCGGCTCGGTTGCTGTGGTCGAGCGGGTCGCCGCCATCCTCGACACGACGCAGGCACCGGCCGTCGTCGATCCGGTCATGATCGCCAAGGGCGGGGCGTCCTTGCTGGACGACAATGCGGTCGATGCGGTGAAGACGCTCATGGTTCCGCGCGCGGCGATCCTGACGCCCAATGCACCCGAGGCCGAGGCCCTGACGGGGCTTGTCGTCGCAGATCTGAACGGTCAGCGTCGGGCGGGTGAAGCCCTGCTAGCCCTGGGGGCGCGCGCCGTGCTGATGAAGGGCGGCCATGTCGAGGGGCCGAACGTCGTCGACCTGCTCCTGACGTCCACCGGCGAGACCCTGCTGGAGGGGCCGCGCATCGACACGACCTCGACCCATGGCACGGGCTGCACGCTCGCCAGCGCGGTCGCCGCCGGACTGGCGCAGGGATGGCCGATCGAGACCGCGGTCGCCGAGGCCTGGGCCTATGTGTCCGAGGCCATCCGCAGGGCTCCGGGGCTGGGTGCCGGCCATGGGCCGTTGGATCACGGCTGGACCCTGAGAGATCGTCCATGAGCGCGGCCCTGGAGGCCCGATTGGTCGAAACGGTCCGAGCCGATCCGGACCTGATGCATGTTCTGACGGTGGCCCGGTCGCTGGACCTGCCGGACTGGCGTATCTTCTCGGGGGCTGTCTACCAGACCGTCTGGAATGCGTTAGGCGGCCACCCGGTCGGCTATGGCCGCAAGGACTATGACCTCGGCTACTTTGACGCGGACACCTCATGGGACGCTGAGGATGTGATCATCCGACGAGCCGCGGTCGCCTTCGATGAACCGTTTCGCAGTCAGGTCGAGGTGCGCAATCAGGCCCGTGTCCATCTGTGGTTCAAGGACCGCTTTGGCGAGGACTATGGGCCCCTGTCCTGCACCGACGAGGCTTTGGGCCGGTTCGTGGCCCCGGCTTTCGCGGTCGGCATCCGGCTGGAGCAGAACAATACGATCTCGGTGGCTGCGCCGTTCGGCCTGGATGACGTCTTTGACCGGGTGATCCGGCCCAATCCGAACCGGCCTCGCGCGTTGGGATGGGACCGGGCTGTCGCAAGCGCGGTCGCCCGCTGGCCCGAAGTCACGGTGATCGATCCGGCCTAGGGGGAACTCGCGCGACCTTTCGCCGCCTGCCGGGCTGGATGGCCGCGCCGTGAACGGCAACGCTTTTGTCGTGGGCGCGTTTGGCTGGACTGGACGCCGGCCTGCGAGGGTTGGCGCATCTCTCCCCGATCCCCAACGGCCGCCCCCGTGGGCGGCAAAGGAGCCATCCATGACTGCCGAGACCATCAACACGGGCCTGACCAAGGCCGAACGCACCGAAGTGTCGCGGGAACTCACCAAGGTCCTGGCCGGCAGCTTCGCCGTCTACATGAAGACTCATGGCTATCACTGGAACGTGCGCGGGCCGGAATTCTTCACCCTGCACACCCTGCTGGAGCAGCAGTATCGCGACATGTGGGAGGCGCTGGACGAGATCGCCGAGCGCATCCGGGCGCTGGGGGAGTTCGCCCCGCAGGGCTACGCCACCTTCGCCAACCTGTCCTCGATCAAGGATGGGGAACCGGACAAGGACGCCACTTCCATGCTCAAGGAGCTGATGAAGGACCATGAAACCCTCATCGCCACCTGCCGCAAGGTTATCGAGGCGGCCGACGAGGACGGAGATGACGTCACGGTCGACCTGCTGACCCAGCGTCTGGCCGCGCACGAAAAGTTCACCTGGATGCTACGCTCCACCCTTGGCGGGCGCTGAGGCGTGACCTCGGCGTAAGGGTCTGTCAGAAAGCCGCCGTGAATCCCTGTTAGGTCACGGGGCTCACCGGCGGCCCACGCCGCAATCTGCGAGCCCGAATGCGTTTCGACCCCGCCAGCCTGATCGTCCGGATGGGCCGCGCCGTGCGGGGTCATCGGCTGCTGGCAGTCGCTCCGGCGGTGCTGGCGGCCTTCGGCGTGGCCGTCGCGGCCAGCTCGGCGGCTCGTCCGGATTTCGAGAGGACCGCCGAAGGCATCGCCCGGCTGACGCGCGGGGATTGGACGCAGGTGGGTTTGCTGGCGGTGTCTTCCCGGATGGACGCGGCACAGATCGCGCTAGCCGCTCGTTTCGACCCCAATGATCCAAGGCCGGCACCGCTGGGCCTGACGCCCGGATGGGAAAGCCTGACGTTGGCGGGCAAGCCCGGGTTCGAGCTCGGCGCGAGCGGTCGCGACGCCCAGAGGCTCAACGCCGCCATGCCCGTCGAACTGGGTGCCCTTCGGCCTGCGCGTCCTTTCGTCTTCACCCCGGCGACCCCCGCTGACCGGGCCCGTGCGCTTCGCTGCCTCACTCAGGGCATCTACTACGAGGCAGCGTTGGAGAGCACCAAGGGGCAGGAGGCCGTGGCCCAAGTCATCCTGAACCGCGTGCGTGATCCCAACTATCCCAACACGGTCTGCGGCGTCGTGTTCGAGGGGGCTGAGCGGGTGACGGGCTGCCAGTTCAGCTTCACATGCGACGGCTCTTTGGCCCAGCAGCCCGTTCGCTGGGCCTGGGACCGGGCGCGGGTGGTGGCAGAGCGGGCGCTGGCCGGTCATGTCGCCAGCGAGGTCGGCACCGCCACCCACTATCACGCCGACTATGTTCATCCGTGGTGGTCACCGACCCTCGCCAAGATCACCCAGATCGGGGCCCATATCTTCTATCGCTGGAAAGGCCTGGCCGGAGAAACGGCGGCGTTCCAGCAGCGCTATTCCGGCAACGAGCCGATCATTGACGAAGCCCGCTTTGCCCGGCCGCGCTTGCCGTCTCCCGAGCTTCAGCTGGCGTCCGATATCGCCGCCAGTGATGCCGAGGTCCTCGTACAGGGCGGCATGAACCTGCGGACGGTCGAGATCGACGGTCGCACCCGTGTCGTCGGCGTCGCCAGCCTGGGTGGACGCCGTCCCGCCACCGCCGAACAGATCGCCGAGATCAACGCGCGTCTGGCTGCCTTTGAGGCACCCTCTTCGACAACTCCTACCCCGCCGCCCCCCGGGGTGGTGACGATGGAGGTCGAGGAAGTCGGCCGACCTGCGTCCTGACGGAGCGTCTGCAACCCTTGCCAAGCTGAGGCGTTTGAGCGCCGTGGGGCACAAGCCCAGCCTGGAGTTGCGTGTGCCTTCCGCCATCCTTTCGCCTGATGAAGACGCGCGATTGAGGGCGCTGTACGCCTACCGCATTCTGGATACCGCGCCGGAAGCCGCGTTCGACGACATCGTCGGGTTGTTGGCTGAAGCGTTCGACGCCCCCATCGCCCTGGTGAATCTGATCGATTCCGACCGCGCCTGGTTCAAGGCCGCGTTCGGCACCGCCGGCGTGACCGGCAGTTCTCGCGAGGCCTCGTTCTGCGCCCACACCATCGTTGGCAACGAGGATCAGTTCGTGGTTCGCGATGCCCTCACGGACCCTGCTTTTGAGGACAATCCGCTGGTGGCTGGCGAGCCGTTCCTTCGCTTCTACGCGGGCCATGTCCTGCGTACGCCGCAGGGGCATGCGCTGGGGGCCTTGTGCGTTCATGACGTCAAGCCGCGCCCGGAAGGGATCACGCCGCTTCAGTCGCGCACGCTCGAAGTCCTCGCCAGACAGGTCATGGCCCAGTTCGAACTGCGTCGGGTGGTCAAGGAGCGGGAGCAGGGTGTCAGGGCGCTGGCGGAGAGCGAAGCGCGGTTTCGCGCCATCGCTGATTCCATGCCCCAGATGGTCTGGTCGACCCGGCCCGACGGGTTTCACGACTACTATAACGCCCGCTGGTACGAGTTCACCGGAGTCCCGGCGGGATCCACGGACGGAGAGGGGTGGAACGGCATGTTCCATCCCGAGGATCAGGATCGCGCCTGGGGGCGCTGGCGTCATTCGCTTGAGACGGGGGAGCCCTACGAGATCGAGTACCGCCTGCGTCGGCACGACGGCGTCTATCGCTGGACCCTGGGCCGCGCCCAGCCCATTCGGGATGAATTCGGCGCGATCACCCGCTGGTTCGGCACCTGTACCGATATCGACGACCTGAAGCGCATCGAGCAGAGCAAGGATCTGCTCAGTCAGGAACTGAGCCATCGCATCAAGAACATCTTCGCCGTGATTTCGGCGCTGATCGCGCTTTCGGCGCGCGAGCATGCCGAGGCTAGGCCGTTCGCCACGGCGGTTCGCAATCGCATCAATGCTCTCGGCCGCGCTCATGAGTTTGTTCGCCCGCACTCCGAGGTTTCGCGACCGAGCGTTGGCGACACCACGCTCCACACCTTCCTTGATGCCCTGTTTCGCCCCTATGTAGACGACCACGGGCAGCCGCGAGTGCGCATCGAGGGCGAGGACGCGACCTTCGATGACCAGGCAGCCACGTCCGTGGCGCTCCTGTTTCACGAGCTGGCGACCAACGCAGCCAAGTATGGAGCCCTGTCCACGCCCGATGGTCTGGTCATGCTGCAAACCCGAAACAGCGGCGATCGATTCATCCTGACGTGGACGGAGAGCGGCGGCCCCGAGGTCACGGCCGTGCCCGTTCGTGTCGGCTTTGGCACATCCCTCGCGACGCTATCGGTTGAAGACCAGTTGGGTGGCCGACTGGAACGCCGCTGGCTTGCGGGTGGACTGGTGGTCGAGGTGGATCTTCCGTCGACTGCGTTGTCAAGACGCAGGGCGGCGCTGAGGTCCGCGTGAAACAGTTAGGTCCTCCCCACGTTTTCTTCTGACCTTAATCCTGACTGCATCCGGCCATGACTGCGCGTATCCTGATCATCGAAGACGAGGCTCTCGTAGCCATGGAACTCCGCTTCGTGCTGGAGGATCTGGGGCATCAGGTTGTCGCAACGGTGTCAGACGCCCAGACGGCCCGCGACGTGGCGGCCGAGAACGAAATCGACCTGGCCTTGGTCGATATTCACCTGTCGGATGGCGCGACCGGAATCGAGCTGGGGCGCGAACTGGGACAATACCGGGGCGTCACGGTCCTCTTCATGACCGCGAACCCGGGCATGGTCAGAGACGGCGTAGCGGGGACGATCGGCGTGATCACCAAGCCGACCGATGAACGCGCGGTGCAGACGGCGGTTGACTACGCCTTGCGGCGTCGAAAGGGCGCGCCGGTCGACTACGCTCCGCCCGAGCTTCAGTTGTTCGCCTGAGACAAGGCCCTCACCAGGCACCGATCTTCTCGGCCTCGCGGTGACTGATCGGGTGATGCGCCCTGGCGTGATCTTCCTCGGCCAGAAGGCGTGACACCTCCAGCGCCGCCATGCAGCCCATGCCGGCCGCCGTCACGGCCTGGCGATAGACGTCGTCGGTGACGTCGCCGGCGGCGTATACGCCTTCGATGCTGGTCTGGGTCGTACCCGGCTTGACCACCAGATAGCCGCCCGCCTTGGTCTCGAGCTGGCCCAGGAACAGCTCGGACGACGGGGCATGGCCGATGGCGATGAAGACGCCGTCGCAAGCGCGCTCGTGCAGGTCACCCGACTTCACGTGCTTCAGGCGCACGCCTGTGACGTTGGACGCGACGCCGTCGCTCTGACCGAGGATTTCATCGACCTGATGGTTCCAGACCACCTCGATCTTCGGATTGGCGAACAGCCTGTCCTGCAGGATCTTTTCGGCCCGGAACTCGTCCTTGCGATGGACCACCGTCACCTTCGAAGCGAAGTTGGTCAGGAACAGAGCCTCCTCGACAGCGGTATTGCCGCCGCCCACCACCACGACCTCCTTCCCGCGATAGAAGAAGCCGTCGCAGGTCGCGCAGGCCGAGACGCCAAAGCCCTGATACTTCGCCTCGCTCTCCAGCCCCAGCCACTTGGCCTGGGCGCCGGTGGAGATGATCACCGTCTCGGCGAGCAGCTCGGCACCCGAATCCAGTTTCAGGTGAAAGGGCCGCCTGGACAGATCGGCGGACACGACGATGTCCTCGATGACCTCGGTCCCGACGTGCAGGGCCTGATCTCTCATCTGCTCCATCAGCCACGGGCCCTGGATGGTCTCGGCGAAGCCCGGGTAGTTCTCGACGTCTGTGGTGATGGTCAACTGGCCGCCGGGCTGGATGCCGGCGATGACGATCGGGTTCAGGCTGGCGCGCGCGGCATAGATGGCGGCGGTCCAGCCGGCAGGACCAGAACCGATGATGGCGACGCGGGTGGTGCGAGGGCTGCTCATGATCTCTATCTAGGCTCTGATTCCCGATGATGCGATGTCCGGTTCGCGATCGGGGTGCAGGGAGACACAGAAGCATGGCGGAACGCAGCTATATCGGCGTCGGCATCGCCCTGGGCGTGGCCGTCGGCGCAGGCCTAGGCGTGGCTCTGGGCAATCTGCCCGTGGGCATTGCCGTAGGGTTGGCGCTGGGCGTGGCGATCGGGGCATCGCTGGACGCTGGCGAGAAGAAGAAGCGCGAGGCTCGGGACGGCGGCGATGGCTCGCCCGTCCCCTTTGTCGTTGACGGTGGTGGCGGTGGCCGCAGCAGTGGCAAGGATACCCACGGCGACAACGACGGCGGCTCGGACGGCGGCGGCGGCGGCGGCGATGGCGGCGGGGGTGGCGGGGACTAACCCCGCTTCATCGCTTCCAGCACGGCGCGCGCGGCTCGGTCGGTTTCCGCCAGCGGCGCATAGGTCCAGGTTTCCAGCCGCCCGTCGAACGGTCGCGCGGCCTCTCGCGCGGCGAGGTCCGCGCGCAACCGGGCGAACTTGCCCGGGGGTTTCAGTGCCACCATCGGCAGGACATGCACCGGCTTGCCGGTGGATGCGGCCTCGGCGGCCATGTTGGCGCTGTCCTCGGTCACCAGGATGTGGTCGGCGAAATGCAGGAAGGCGAACAGGGGGTTCGGCCCGGTCCCGTCCCAGACCTGGCCGGGCAGCAAGGCCAGCCGCTCGGCCATCACCTTTCGCGCCTCGGGCGGTGTGCGGCGGGAAAAGGTGGTCAGCACCGATCCGCCGGCGTCCCGGACTGCGCGTCCTATCTGATCGGCCAGTCCGGCACCATGTGCGCCGGTCAGGTCGAACGCCCTGGACCGGCCGCCGATCAGCACCGCGACACGGGGCCGCGGCAGGGGCTCGATGCCTGCGGCGAAGGCCGGCGCGGCCTCGGCCAGCCGATCGGGCGTGATGCGATGCGGCGATCCGGTGATGGAGACGACGTTGGCTCCGGTCAGCCCGTCATGGGCGGGCGCGACGACCAGATCGAAGCGCGATGGATCGAGCCGGGGATCCTGCACCTGCACCACGACCGTCTTGCCGCCACTGCGTTTCCGGGCCTGCAGCGACAACGGTAGGCTGGCGCGTCCCGCCGCGATCCACAGCTCCGGCCAGGGCTCGCCGTCGGCCGGAAAGGGCGCGTCCGACGCCGGATCCAGCATGGCCGGCGTCTTCAGGTCCGCTGGCAGCCAGTCGAACACCGGCCGCCAGCGCACGCGGCGCACGTCGACGCTTGCGGGGGTCAGGCGGGCCACGGCCTCGGCCAGACCCAGGGCCTGGTTCTCGATGCCCGCCCGGCCGTCGGTGACGACGCGGATGGAAAGGGGGCTGGCCCCTACTTCCACTCGACCTTGAGGATTTCGTAGGCCTTGACGCCGCCGGGGGTGTTCACCTCGACCACGTCGCCGACCTCCTTGCCGATCATGGCCCGCGCGATCGGCGAGGCGATGGAGATCTTGCCCGCCTTCACGTCGGCCTCGTGTTCGCCCACGATCTGGTAGCGGCCCTCTTCCTCGGTGTCTTCATCGACCACGGTGACGGTAGCCCCGAACTTGACCTGGTCGCCCGACAGCTTGGTGACGTCGATCACCTGGGCGCGGCTGATCTTGTCCTCGATCTCGGCGATCTGGCCCTCGATCCAGCCCTGGCGTTCCTTGGCGGCGTGATACTCGGCGTTCTCGGACAGGTCGCCGTGCTCGCGCGCTTCGGAGATGGCCGCGATCACGCTGGGCCGTTCCACCGACTTCAATTGCTTCAGCTGGGCGTCGAGGGTGCGATAGCCCTCGGACGTCATGGGCACTTTTTCCATGTGGCGTGGGTTTTCTTGTTATGCCGCCCGGGTATCCGGAAGGGACTGAAAAGGGAGACGTACGGGAGGAACACTCGGTCGCTGGGCGTACGCGACAGGCCGAAGATTCTAGGGCGCCGGTCTTCCAAACTCAAGACCGGGGTTTTGGACACGGCCCAGGCTGACTCTATGGCACGCTTGATTGACGCCCGTGAGACACCGCCGTCGCCGTCCGACGACGCAGCAGGGCGTTCCTGGCCACCCGATAGGCGATCCATCCCACCAGCGCCGCCGCCAGCACGGCCGCAGTCAGCGACACCAGGGCGAAGCCTGCCGCCATGAAGGCGATCATCAAAAGGACGGCGGCCGCAAGAGCGGCAGAGATATGAACCAGTCGGAGACGCATGAGCCCCTCAACGCGCTGACGCCGACCGGGTTCAAAGCTGCGCCGGCTCAGGCGTAGGCGTAGGGGCCGCCGCGTTCGAGCGCCCGCTGATAGGCCGGTCGGGCGTGGATGGTCTGAAGAAACGCCTTCAGTCGCGGCTTGTCCGGTCCATAGGGCACCCGGCTGGCTCCCGCCTCCAGCGGAAAGCTCATCATGATGTCGGCGGCGCTGAACCGGTCGCCGGCGAACCAGGCCGACTTGCCCAGCTCGGCCTCCCAGTAGGCGGTGTGGCTGGCGATCTGTGGGTCGATGAAGCTCGACTGCACCTTGCCCGACACGGCGCTGATGATTGGCCGGATCAGCCCCGGCGTCCGTTTCGGCAGTGACGAGAAGATCAGCTTCAGCAGCAGCGGCGTCATCGCCGAGCCCTCGGCATAGTGCAGCCAGTAGGTGAAGCGCCGCCCGTCGGCCGTCCCCTGCTGAGGCCGCAAGCCATGCCCCGCCCGCGTCTCCAGCAGGTACTCTACGATCGCCCCCGTTTCGGCGACCAGGACGTCGCCGTCCTGAATGACCGGCGACTTGCCCAGTGGATGGATGGCCCGCAGTTCCGGCGGAGCCAGCTGTGTCTGGGCGTCGCGCTCGTAGCGCTTGACCTCGTACTCCACGCCCATCTCCTCCAGCAGCCAGAGCACGCGCTGGGAGCGGGAGTTGTTCAGGTGATGGACGACGATCATGGCCATGACTCCGGGAGACGACGCTCGACCATAGCCCGCCTGACCCCACGGCAGGCAAGTCCGGCTCCCGGACGGATTGATCCGGTCGTGGGTTTGCCCCACACCGCTGCGTCATGACTGAACCCCGCCTGACGTCTCTCGCCCACGGCGGCGGCTGCGGCTGCAAGCTGTCGCCGCAGGTACTGCGCGATATCCTCTCGGCCATGCCCCAGGCGGCGGCTTTTTCGGACCTCATGGTCGGGACCGAGACTTCTGACGACGCCGCGGTCTGGCGGCTCAACGACCAGCAGGCGCTGGTGGCCACGACGGACTTCTTCATGCCGGTGGTCGATGACCCCTTCGACTTCGGCCGGATCGCGGCGACCAACGCCCTGTCGGACGTCTATGCCATGGGCGGCCGGCCGATCCTGGCGCTCGCCCTGGTCGGCATGCCGGTGAACGTCCTGTCGGCGGAGACGATAGGCAAGATTCTCGCAGGCGGGGCCTCGGTCTGCGCCGAGGCGGGCGTGCCGGTCGCGGGCGGCCACTCCATCGACAGCGTGGAGCCCATCTACGGCCTGGTCGCGCTGGGCCTCGTCCGCCCCGACCGGGTGCGGACAAATCGCATGGCCCGACCCGGCGACGTCCTGATCCTGACCAAGCCTTTGGGCGTGGGCGTGATGAGCGCCGCCTACAAGCAGGGACTGCTGGATGCGGAGGGCTATGCCGCCATGGTCGCATCGACCACCCGTCTGAACCGGATTGGGGCAGACCTGGCCGAGGTCGATGCCGTCCACGCCCTGACGGACGTCACCGGCTTTGGCTTGCTCGGCCATGCGCTCGAGATGGCCCGGGGCTCGGGGTCGGGCATCCAGATCGATGCAGGCCGGGTTCCGTTGCTGGCGGGCGTCGAGGCTCTCGTTCGCGACGGCGTCCGGACCGGTGCCTCCTCCCGGAACTGGGCCAGCTATGGTGAGGGCGTCGATCTGCCCGCTGACCTGTCGGACTGGCGGCGGGATCTTCTGACCGATCCCCAGACCTCCGGCGGGCTTCTCGTCAGTGTCGCCGCCGATCAGGCCGAGGCTGTGCTGGCCCAGGTGCGCGCTGCGGGCTTCGAGGCCGCCGCCATCGTCGGCCGGGTGACCGAGGGCGCCGGGGTACAGGTCGCTTGATCCGTCGCACGGACGACCTGTCGCTCGAGGCCCGCGCCCGGTTCGACGCCATCATCGATGTCCGGAGCCCGTCGGAGTTCGCCCACGACCACATCCCCGGGGCGATCAACCTGCCGGTGCTAGAC
>JAIERG010000219.1 GCA_019747095.1 Caulobacteraceae bacterium
GAGGTCCGCCGAAGCGCGGGCCGCCCTGACCGCCACCACCGCCGGCGCCCGGCGGGCGGCCGCCGCCAAACATCATCGCGCCCATCATGGCGCCGGGCCCGCTGGCCGCCGCGAAGTTCGGTCGTCCAAACGACCGTGAGAAGTTGAAGCCGCTACGCAGTTCGGACCGTTCGGTCTGGGTGAAGTTCAACGGGCGAGCATCCAGCTGGATCAGTCGACCGGAGGCATCGCGCGTGAACCGCCCGGGCAGGGCCGCTTCGAGGTCCGGCGTGATGGTCGGGAAGCCCACAATGGCCCCGTCGATGGACGTGCGCGTATAGTCCGACCGGATCGTCAGGTCGGTGGTGGCGCGCCAGTTGAACCCGACCTTCCAGACCTGGCGGTTGTCGGGGGTCAGGCCGGGGTTGCCGCCGCTGATGCGGGTGACCAGCACGGTTTCGCCGGTCGCGAAGTCGAACACCGGGCTGTTCGGGGTGGAGATCACCGGGTCGTTCAGCTGCGAGATCGTCGGCGCGCCATCCTCATTGGTGTAGCTGACGATCACGCCGAGGGAGTCGATCGGCGACCAGTTCACACCGGCGCCCCAGGTGGTCAGGCCACCGATATCGGACGCCTCGTCATAGCCACCGTTCAGATTGATCGAGACATCGCCGATCGGGCGGAGCACATCCACGCCGTTCGAGATCGGCAGGGTGAGATTGCCCGAGGTGAAGACCCGGTCGCGGCCGATGGTGCGGGCACTGAAGACGCCCGACCGCGTGCTTTCGGACGACAGGTCGCGGGTATCCACGCCGACACGCCAGGACGCCGAGACGTCGCCCGCCGGCAGGGCCCACAGATCGCCGTTGAACACGGCCTCGATGTTTCCGCCGCTCGCCACCGAGTTGGCGGTATCCACGAGACGGCTGAACCGCGAGGGATCCAGCGCACCGAACGGATTCAAGGTCCCTGCCGTCACCGCCGCCTGCGCGGCCGTGGTGCTCAGGCCCCGTCCGGTGGTGGTGTCGGTCTCGACCCGGTCATAGCTGCCCGTCAGGCTCCAGCGCCAGTCGCCCAGGAACCCGTCCAGCAGGACACCGAGGTTCGCCGTGGTGGTCTCGTTGTCCCGCGTCACGGCGAACGGATCATCAATGTAGCGATAGACGGCCACGGGACGGCTGAACGGCGATCCGTTCAGGCCGGCCGGGGCCGTCAACGTCACGCCGGGCAGCCCGAGATAGGAGAAGCTGGTCCGCTCCTGGAGGTTCAGGCTGATCGTGCCCTTGATCGTCTCATTGAGATCGCGCGCCAGCGAGGCGTTCAGCGTCGTCTCGTCGCCCCGGGGCAACAGCGTCCGGTACTGGGTCAGGTCGCCGGTGCGCGGGCTGTTGGCCCCGGCCGCGAACCCGGCGAGCGTGGGATTGAGAACGCCCGGGTTGGCCGCGACGGTCACCGTCCGGCCGGCGAGCCCGGACAGCGCGGGATCGATTTCCGATCCGTACGGGATGCCCGACACGTTGCCGATCCGGTCGAACGGCTGGCTGCCCGGTTCGCGAACGATGTCGCGCTCGGTTTCGAACAGGGCCGTGTCGTGCCGACGCTCGAGGTTCACGTTCAACCGGTTTCCGCCAACGATCGAGAAGTAGCCGCCCTCGACCTCGGTGGAGTTGCGCCCGCCCTGGGTCGGGGCACGGAAGGTCAGCTCGCTGTTGGCCTGGGTGAAGTTGGCCTTCAGCACGATGTTCACGACCCGCTGGTCTGCGCCGAATCCATAAGCCAGACCGGCTTCCTCAGGCAGGATCTCGGTCCGTTCGATGGCCTCGAACGGGATGGTCCGGATCTCCTGGAAACCCGACGTGCGCCGACCGTTCAGCAGAACGACCGGTCCGCCGCCGCCGCGTCCCCGGTTGGACCGCGTCAGGGGCTCCAGCGCCGCCAGAAGCTCGGCCACATTGGTCGCGCCGTAGGCGATCAGCTGGCCGGAACCGAGGGTGATCTCGGGCTCCACATCGCCCTGGACGCGCCCGCGTGCCGCCGACACCTCGACCTCGGGAAGCACATAGTCCGCCTCTCCGGGAGCCGAAGCGCCAGACGGCTGTTCATCGTCCTGCCCGTCCTGGGTGACCGGCGGGGTTGGCTGCACCGGTGTCGTGGTCTGGGGCGGCGCGGTTTGCAGCGCGCCCGAGGCGAGCGCCGCGAGCAGGGCGGAAGCTATTGTCATGGGAACTCGTCACGGGCGGGGAGAGGGGAGGTCAGGCTTCGACGCTGTCCGGTCCGGACGAACGGCGAAACGCCAACAGGGTTTCACGCGCCAGTGGTGCGGTTCCGTCGCGGCGTCAATGAGGCGATTTGTTACAGTGCGATGTAACGGCCGTGTAACACGCCAACCTGTGGCCCAAAGGTCACCCGACGTCCTTCAGGGCTCCCTCGAGTCCTTGCTCGCGTACCTTGCGATACAGCGTCGAGCGCCCGATCCCCAGCCGCCGTGCGATCTCCGACATATGGCCAGCATAGACCTCGATGGCGTGCTGGATGAGATCGCGCTCGATATCCTCCAGCGTGCGCAGGTGGCCACGCTCGTCCAGGATCCGGATGGGTTGCTCAGGCAGGGGCGGCAAGTCCCCGTATATCTGGGCAGAATGGCTTGGCGGGGTCGCGGTTGGCTCCAGCGGCATGGCCACCCCGGAGATCGCAGGGAAGTCGTGCGGTTGCAGGAAAGGCGCGTCGGCCAGCACGATGGCGCGGTAGACAGCGTTCTCGAGCTGCCGAACATTCCCCGGCCAATCGAAGGCCGTCAGAAGCGCGAGGGTCTCAGGAGAGGCTCCGGCGATCCGGCGTCCTTCCTCGGCATTGAACCTTGAGACGAAGTGGTCGATCAGCGCCGGGATGTCGTCGCGCCGGTCACGCAAGGCAGGAGCCTCGATCGGAAAGACGTTCAGGCGATAGAACAGGTCCTCGCGGAACGTCCCCGCCGCGACCGCGCCCGACAGGTCGCGATTGGTCGCCGAGACGATGCGCACATCGACCTTGACCGACCGCTTGGAGCCGACCGGATCAATCTCGCCTTCCTGCAGCGCGCGGAGCAGCTTGACCTGCATGTCCAGCGGCAGCTCGCCGATTTCGTCGAGGAACAGGGTGCCGCCGTTGGCCTCCGCGAACTTGCCCAGGTGCTTGTCATGGGCTCCGGTGAAGCTGCCCTTCTCGTGGCCGAACAGGATCGACTCGACCAGGTTGGCCGGCAGGGCCCCGCAGTTGACCGCCACGAACGGCTTGCCCGCCCGGTCCGATGCGCCGTGCAGCGCACGCGCGATGACTTCCTTGCCGACGCCGCTTTCGCCGGTGATCAGAACGGGGATCGACGACTTCGCCGCCCGCGCGCCCAGCTGCTTGACCATCTGCATCGGCCGGCTGTCGCCCACCAGATCGGCAAAGGTGGTGCGTCCCGACACATGCTTCTTCAGCCGCCCGACCTCGGCGGTCAGCTGGGTCAGCTGAAGGGCGTTGCGGATGCCGACCAGAATGCGCTCCGGGCTGGCGGGCTTGATGAAGAAGTCCTGGGCCCCGGCCTGCATGGCCTTGACCACCGTCTCGATGCCGCCGTTGGCCGTCAGCACGATGACCGGCGTGGTCACGCCCGCCGTTCGGATCTCGGCCAGGCACTCCATCCCCGACATGGTCGGCATGACGAGGTCCAGAAGCACCACATCGGCACCCCCGCCCTTGGTCAGACGGTCGATGGCTTCGCCGCCGCTTTCGGCGTGCACGACCTGATAGCCCTCGCGGTCCAGCACCGCCTGCACCAGACGGCGTTGCGCCGGATCATCGTCGACCACCAGAACGGTCTTGGCCATGGAACGGACACCCCTTCATCGGCCGGTCCTCACGCAAGGGACTGGCTCGTTTCGGGACGGTTCTAGGCCCGACGCGGTGAAGATCGGGTTGGCTGACGTGGTGTCCCGCGGGTTAACCGCCGAACAGGCCGCCCATGCCGGGGTAGACCACGCACTCCGGATTGGCGGGCTCGAACCGTCCGGCCACCTGGCTTCCGGCCATCAGGTCAGGCCAGGGCGAGGGAACCGGGCGGATCAGGTCGCGACGGATGGCGTCCTGCGGCGTGACGCGATCCTCGCCATCGCACCGGCGGGTCCGCCACTCGCCTTGCGCGGCCCAACCCTCTTCGGTGCGGGCAAACAGGGTGATCTCGTACTGACGCGCCAGAAGCACCTCGTCCTGGCCGTCGCCGTTCAGATCGCGCAGGGCCGCCAGACAGTCGTTGCTCGCCCGACAGGTCGAACGAGGATCGGTATCGCCGACCTCGACAATGAACCCCTCGGGCAGCCGCGCGCCTCGCGGCCAGACCGAGATCACGGGCGTCACATCCTGCGGCTCGATCGGGGTCGTCAGCTCCGCCAGGTTCTCCGCAGCCTGGGCTTCGCCGGCCCGCCGGGCCACTTCAGGATCTTCGGACCCGGTCAGCTGTTCCAGGGCGGCTCGCCCGGCCTTGCCGCTGCCAAAGGCCAGGAAGCCATAGTCGAAAGCTTCGGCCGACACCGCGCCCCGTTCCAGCCGCGCCGTCTGGTCGGCGACCGAAAGACGCGCGGGATCGGCCACGGGCGTGAAAAGGGCCAGAATGGTCGCGACGGCCAGAATGGCTGCGACGACATTGGTCCGCTCCAGCGGCGCCATCCAGTCGCCGGACCGCATCCACAGCGTCCTGAGCGCCGCATAGGCGTACCCGGCCGCATAGACGACGCCGACGACGATGCACGCGGCGGCGATGATCCGGTCCGGCGTCAGGCCGTGCTGACCGATGCGCAGCGCCAGCCCCCAAAGGGCCACGCCCAGCAGGGGCACCAGCAGGACCGATGCGACCCGCACTGCGATTCTAAGGACCGCGGGCGGCAGGTTGTCCTCACGCCCGTCCTGATAGGCGGCGTTGATCAGGATGATCATCCCACCGGCTGTGGCCAGCAGCAGCGCCGTGGCCGATCCGGTCCCCCACAGGCTCTCGACGCCGGTGAAGGGCAGGGCGAACAGGAAGCCCCCGACCAGCAGGGTCAGGACCAGCAGAAGCCACGACAGCAGCATCAGGGCGATGGTGCGCACGCCCCGGATCAGGCCTTCGCGCACATCGGTCAGATGCACCGCCGTCGCGAACGTCAGGCCCGTCAGCGGCAGGAAGACCCAAGGCTTGACCAGAAGGTCGCCCAGGAAGGACAGGCCGATCACATTGAACAGGGCGGCCCCGAGGCCCAGCAGAGCCCAGAACACGCCGGTGAACGCCACTGACGCCGCCAACTGAACCCCTGCCATCCAGGCGGTATCGAAATAGGCCGGGTATGGCACCAGAAGTCGCCGCTCCCGGTCGCCGGGCACGATCAGGTGGTGGGCGATGAACAGGGCCGCCGCCGAGAACAGGAACATCTGGGGCGTGGGCTGGGGCGATGCCCCCGACTGGCGCGCCACGTCGTGCCAGGCCAGCAGCGCCAGGGTCGCGGCCGCGGTCCCGCCCCAGATCGCAAGCGTCAGCGGCCTCAACCGCCCGACCGAGGCCAGCATCAGGGGCGGCAGAAACAGCGTCGGCAGCACCATCATGGCAAAAGCGGCCGGATGGCTTTCAGACCAGGACGGCTCGCCTTCGGTCGCCCGGAACAGCAGATATAGCGCCAGACCCTGCGCCAGGCCGATCGCCAGCCGGATCAACACGGCCGCGCGCCCCGTCTGACCGCCCAGCCCAGCGCGCCCGCCTGCGTCCACTGCGTCCGTCATATCCGTCCGTCCCCTTTGGCGCGGCCATTCTGGACCCGGGACAGGCACCGTGGAAAGCGGTCAGTTCCTGACCGCCCGCGCCAGATAGCAACCGCGTGGGGCGAAATGGATATGGACCTGCGCCACGCCGGGTTGGGCGAACCAGTGCGCCAGTCGCTCGTCCAATCCGGTCCCCTCGATCACCTCGCCCTCGATCATCATGTTGCGACGGTCGTAGACCCGCAACGACAGCGGACGCCGGCGGAGCATCTGCGGTGCCGGACCTTCGATCGGCTCCGCCTCGACAGCCGCCTCCCGAACGAAGATCGGTCCGCTGGCGCGATAGGGCGAGGCCGGATCCGTCAGATGCGCGTGGTTGACGAGGATCAGACGCTCACCGGCGTCGGCGTCTCTCAGACTGACCCTGCAGGGGGCTCTGCCGGGCTGATCGGCGACCCAGCGCCGCGCGCCGACGTTGGCCAGTTCGGCGTCCGACATCGCGAACAGCGACTTGAAGGGTTCGATCGGAAGGGCTTCGATCCGGTAGGTCATGGTGGTCTCCTTGAGGGCGTGCCCACCATGTCTGGACCCCGATTTCGTGTCTGGCGGTTTTCGGACGTTGCGCCGCGCCTCGCCCGTCCCCACAAAGCCTTCCATGAACGCCCCCTTCAAAGCGCCCGTCTCCGAGCCCCCGCTGTGGGACCTGTCCGATCTTTATGCTTCGCGCGACGACGCCCGCGTCACCGCTGATCTGGAAGCCGCCCGCGCCGCCGTAGCTGAGCTGAACGGCCTTCAGGGTCGCATGGTCGCCCACCGCGGCGATCCGACGGCGCTGGGTGCGACGCTGGATCAGGCCATAACGCTTTACGAGAAGGCATCCGAAAAACTCGGTGCGCTCGGTGCCTATGCCTTCCTCTCTGCCTCCACGGACCGTAGCGACGCGGCCGCGCAAGGCTTCGAGGCCGACCTGAGAGAAAAGATCACCGCCGTCGCGACCCCGACCGTCTGGCTGACGCTGGAGATCAACCAGCTGGAAGAGGCCCAGCTGGAAGCCGCGCTCTCTGCCGGGTCCGGCGCGGACCGCTGGCGTCCCTGGCTGCGTCGCGTCCGGGCCATGAAGCCGCACGAACTCTCCCAGGAACTGGAGACCTTCGTCGCCGAGCGCATGCCGATCACCGCCCAGTGGCCGCGTCTGTTCGACGAGACCCTGGCGGCCATGAAGGTCAAGGCGGGCAAGGATGAGCTGACCCTGTCCGAGGCCTTGAACCAGCTGTCCGATCCAAAGGAGGCGCGTCGGAAGGCCGCCGCCGAGGGGCTGAACGTCGCGCTGGCGGCGCGGGTGCCGACGTTGGCCCTGGTGCTGAACACCGTGGCCGCCGACAAGGCGATGGAGGACCGCTGGCGCGGCTTCAAGAGGCCCGCCGACAGCCGCCATCTGGCCAATGAGGTCGATGGCGAGGCGGTCGACGCCATGGCCGACGCGGTCGCCGCCGCCTATCCGCGCCTGTCACACCGCTACTACGCCCTGAAGGCCCGCGTGCTGGGCAAGGCCAGGCTCGACCAGTGGGACAGGAACGCCCCGCTCGAAACGACCGCGCCGCGTGCCTTCGACTGGGGCCAGGGCCGCGATCTGGTTCTGGAGAGCTTCTCCGACCTCGGCAGCGAGTTCGCCGACCGGGCGGGCCGGTTCTTCGACAAGCCGTGGATCGACGGTCGCGCGCGGCCGGGCAAGCAGTCCGGGGCCTATGCCCACCCGGTGACAGCGGACCGGCACCCCTATGTCTTCCTGAACTGGATGGGCGAGCGGCGCGATGTCCTGACCCTGGCGCATGAGCTGGGCCACGGCGTGCACCAGACCCTGGCGGCCGAGCGCGGCACTCTGCTGGCGGACACGCCCCTGACGCTTGCGGAGACGGCGTCGATCTTCGCCGAGGGGCTGACGTTCGACCGGCTCTTGGCGACGGCGCCCAAGGCCGAGCAGCGCGGCCTGCTGGCCGGCCGCATCGAGGACGGCCTGAACACCGTGGTGCGCCAGATCGCCTTCCACCGCTTCGAGACCCGCTTCCATGACGAGCGCGCCAAGGGCGAGGTCTCGGCCGATCGGCTGGGCGAGCTGTTCCTGGAGGAGATGGGGGCCTCGCTCGGCCCGGCGGTCACGCTCAACCCCGGCTATGAGGCCTGGTGGAGCTATGTCAGCCACTTCGTCCACGCACCCTTCTATGTCTACGCCTATGCCTTCGGGGACCTGTTGGTCGCGGCCCTGATGGAGACCCGCGCCAAGGATCCGGCGGGCTTCACGCCGCTGTATCGCGACCTGCTCGCGGCGGGCGGGACCCTGACCTATGCGGAGGCGCTGAAGCCGTTCGGGCTGGACCCGCGCGACCCGGCCTTCTGGACCATTGGCACGCGGCGGCTGGAGCGGCTGATCGACCAGTTCGAGGCTGTGGTCTGACATTGACGGGTGACCGGGCGCGGGTCAGCGTCCGGCCATGCGCACAACAGTCCTGATCCTCGCCGCGACGCTGGTCGCCTCTCCGGCCCTTTCCCAGACTGCAGCGGAGCCGACCCCGGCCGTCCGCGCCATGGCGGCGGGCTACAAGGCCCTGATGGTCTGCGGCGCGGTGTTCAATGCCCGCGAAGCGGGGTCGGAGCGGTCCCTCGACAGCATCCGCGACAATGAACTGACCGGCATCTACGCCGAACTCGACCCCCTTGTCCGCGACCTGCCGGTCGTGGTGGACGAGCGCGCGGTTCGCGTGCCCTGGAACTCGGCCATGCCCGACCGGCTGGCCATCCATACGCCGGGGCGCGGCTGTGCCGTCGCGCCGGTCGGAGCCGAGGGTCTGCCGGAGCGGGATCCAGTCATCCGGGCGCGCCCGACCGACTGGCCGACGGCGGCACCCCGGGGCGACGCGGCCGCCCTCGAAACCGCCCTGACCGGTGCCCTGGCCGACACCTACGGAACGGCCAACACCACGGCGCTGGTTCTCGTTCAGGACGGGCGGCTGGTCGCCGAACGCTATGCCGAGGGTTTCGGGCCGGACACGCCCCAGCGCACCTGGTCGGTGGCCAAGAGCCTGGCCGGGACCCTGATCGGCTGGGCCGCGTACCGCATGGGTGGCCTCGATGTGAACGCGCCCGCGACCATTCCGGAATGGTCGACACCTGGCGATCCGCGCGCCGAGATCACGCTGGACGATCTGATGCGCATGGCCTCGGGCCTGACCAGCGATACGGCCGGCAATCGCACCGACGCCCTCTATTTCGGGGGGGTGACGATCAAAGAGCAGGCGACCGCCTGGCCCCTGATCGCGATGCCCGGCAGCCGCTATCGCTATGCCAACAACGACACCCTGCTGGCCGTCCACAGCCTGTCGGATTTCTTCGCCGCCAACCCACCCGCCGCCTTCTTCGACCGGCTGGGCATGGTCGACACGACAGCCGAGACCGACTGGCGCGGCGGCTACATGCTGTCCAGCCAGGTCTGGTCGACCGCCCGCGATCTGGCCCGCTTTGGCCAGCTGTATGTCCAGGACGGCGTCTGGGAGGGCGAGCGGCTGCTGCCGGAAAACTGGCGCGCCTACGTGTCCGAACCCTCGGGGCCCCAGCCGAACGGGGCGCTCGGCTATGGCGCGACCTTCTGGCTGATGAACCGCTCCGAAGGCATCCCGGCTGACACCATCGCCGCCCAGGGCAACCGGGGTCAGTACGTCGTCATCGTGCCCAGCCGCCGCATCGTCGTGGTGCGGCGGGGCGAGGACGCGGGCGGCGGCGGTTTCGACATCGCCCGCTTCGCCCGCGACGTCCTGGCGGCGCTGGAATGAGCGTCGGACCTTGAGCCTTCGCGAACAGGTCGTATAAGGCGGCCGTTGCTGATTTTCCGTTTGGACGCCATGGCCGACCACAAGACTTCCCACGACGCCGCAGATCACGACGCCCAGGCCTATGTCCGCGGCACGATGATGATCGAGGAGCAACGTCAGACGTGGGACCTTTTCATGGGTCTGACCAAGTGGGGCTCGCTGGCGGTGTCGGCGCTCCTGCTGCTGCTGACCCTGTGGTTCATGCCGAACGGCAGCCTGGTGACCGGTCTTATCGGTGCCGGCGTCTTGTCGGTCGCCGGGTACTTCTTCCTGAAGAGCCCCAAGGCGAACCATTAAGTTCGCGCGGGATGCATCGCGCCCGGCGCGGTGCAGGAATGCGACCAAGCGCCTTAGGTCGCTCGCGCCTTTGACGCGGCCGCCTTCCAACGCCTAACCTTGCGCCGTCCATTGGGACGGAGGGATTCGCGTGGGCCTGACCATCGCCGTGACCCGGGAGCGCCATCAGGGCGAGACCCGCTGTGCCGTCACTCCGGAAACGGTCAAGAAGTTCGTCGGCATGGGGGCCGCCGTCTCGATCGAGGCGGGGACCGGCCACGGCTCCTCCATCCCTGACGCCGACTACGCCGCCGCCGGCGCGACGGTGAAGCCCGACACCCGCGCGGTGCTGGAGGGCGCGGACCTGCTGCTGAAGGTGCGCGGGCCGACCCAGCAGGAGATCACGGCGCTGAAGCCCGGTGCCGTCGTCGTCGCCCTGCTGGACGCCTATCGCGAGAAGGACACGGTCTCGGCGCTCGCCAAGGCCAATGCGACTGCCTTCGCCATGGAGTTCGTGCCGCGCATCACCCGGGCCCAGGTTATGGACGCCCTGTCGTCCCAGGCGAACCTCGCCGGCTATCGGGCGGTGATCGAGGCGGCCAACGCCTATGGCCGGGGCTTTCCCATGATGATGACGGCGGCCGGCACCGTCGCCGCCGCCAAGGTCTTCGTCATGGGCGTGGGCGTCGCGGGGCTACAGGCCATCGCGACCGCCCGGCGTCTGGGCGCGGTCGTCACCGCCACCGACGTGCGCCCCGCCACCAAGGAGCAGGTAGAATCGCTGGGCGCCAAGTTCGTCGCCGTCGAGGACGAGGAGTTCCAGAACGCCCAGACCGCCGGCGGTTACGCCAAGGAGATGTCGGACGCGTACAAGGCCAAGCAGGCCGCGCTCACCGCGACCCACATCACCAAGCAGGACATCGTCATCACCACGGCCCTGATCCCCGGCCGCCCGGCTCCGACCCTGGTCACCGCCGACCACGTCGCCTCGATGAAGCCCGGCTCGGTCATCGTCGACCTGGCCATCGAGAATGGCGGCAACGTCCAGGGGGCGAAGCTGAACGAGGTGGTGACGACGGCGAACGGAGTGACGATCGTGGGCCTCGCCAACCTGCCCGGCCGTATCGCGTCGGACGCGTCGAGCCTCTACGCGAAGAACCTGGTGGCCTTCACAGGGTTGTTGATCAAGGAAGGCGCGCTGGCCCCGGACCTCGAGGATGAGATCCTGAAGGCCGCCGTCGTCACCCACGGCGGGGCCGTGGTGCATGAGGGAGTGCGGGGATGAGTGTCTTCAGGCATCCTCTTCATCTGGCTGCGATCGTCGCCGGGTTGGTCGGTGCCGCCGCAGGCGTATGGATGGCGTCGACCTTCGTCGGTGCGACCGGACTTCTGCTTGCCACTACGACCGCTGTGCGGCTGGCGCGGAGCCTGGGTCTCGAACCGGCCGATGATCCCGCCGCACCTAGCCGGAAGAAGGCCTGACGATGAATCGCGGCCTCAAGGCGTTTCTTCGGGCGGTCGCGGCCCTGTTCCTCTGGGGCGGTCCCGCTGTCGGCGTGCTGGTCCTGGTCGGGACTGTTGTTACGGGAGTGGATGCTGCCCGGTTGACGGTCGGCGTGTTCATGCTGGCCTATGCGACCGTCGGCGGCCTGGTCATTGGCGGGTTTATGACGCTGTTGCTCAGCATCGACGACCGCCTTGAACGTCTCGAAGGAAACCTCTGATGGAACACGTCGACCCCACCGTCTTCCGCCTGGCGATCTTCGTGCTCGCCATCTTCGTCGGCTACTACGTGGTCTGGTCCGTGACGCCGGCGCTGCATACACCCCTGATGGCCGTGACCAACGCCATCTCCAGCGTCATCATCGTCGGCGGCCTGATTGCGGCGGCGGCGACCGCCGAGGGAACGGGCGGCTGGATCGCCAAGGGCGCGGGCGTCGCGGCCGTGACCCTGGCCTCGGTCAACATCTTCGGCGGCTTCATGGTCACCCGCCGCATGCTGGCCATGTACAAGAAGAAGGAACGCCCGGCGAAGGCCGAGGCCAAGGCCTGAATGACCTTCGACACCCTCTTCGACAGCCCTGCCGCAGCGGCCCAGACGGTCTCGTGGATCGCCACGGGGATCGGGCTCGGAATGTGGCTGTGGAGCTGGCTGGGCGAGAAGAACGCGATCCAGAAACTGCGCCTGCGCGACTGCGGCGTGGTTCTTCTGTTCGCCGGTATCCTCGCGCGCATCGTGGTGCAGGAGCGCGCCATGACACCGTTCGACTGGGCGATCAGCCTGCTCGGCCCCCTGTTCATCGGTGCCGCCCTGTGGCGGTTGGGCCGAACGGCGACGGCCGAGGCGGGAAGATAATGAAAATGACGGGGTACCTGTCGTGAACGCATCCATCGCGGCCCTGGCCTATCTGGCCGCCGGCGTCCTCTTCATCCTGTCGCTGCGGGGGCTCAGCAGCCCGGAAACCAGCCGTCAGGGCAACACCTTCGGCATGGTCGGCATGGCGCTGGCTGTCGGCATCACCCTGCTGACGCTCGGGACCACGGGCGCGCTCGATCCCCTGACGCTGGCGCTTCTGGCTGGCGGCGTCATCGTGGGCGGTGGGGCAGGGGCCCTGATCGCGAACCGCGTGGCCATGACCGACATGCCCCAGCTGGTCGCGGCCTTCCACTCGCTTGTCGGCATGGCGGCCTGTCTGGTCGCGGTCGGGGCCGTCTATGCGCCCGAGAGCTTCGGCATCGCCACGGCCGACGGTGGCATCAAGATGCTGTCGATCGTCGAGCTGGCGTTGGGCGTCGCCATCGGCGCCATCACCTTCACCGGCTCCGTGATCGCGTTTGCCAAGCTGAACGGCAATATGTCTGGCGCGCCGATCATCCTGCCCGCCCGGCACCTGATCAACATCGGCCTGGCGCTGGCCCTCATCTTCCTGATCGGCATCATGATCGGCTCGGGCGGCACGGCCATCTGGGCCTTCTGGGGCATCTTCGCCATCGCCCTGATCCTGGGCGCGACCCTGATCATCCCCATCGGTGGGGCCGACATGCCGGTCGTGGTGTCGATGCTGAACAGCTATTCCGGCTGGGCGGCGGCGGCGCTCGGCTTCACGCTCGAGAACATCGCCCTGATCATCACCGGG
>JAIERG010000066.1 GCA_019747095.1 Caulobacteraceae bacterium
CTCTACTGGTACGATCCCATGGTCCCGGACCAGCATTTCGACGCACCTGGCAAATCGCCCTTCATGGATATGCAGCTGGTTCCTCGCTACGCCGACGAGGCCGGCGCGGCGCCGGGCGTCCGCATCGACCCGTCCCGAATTCAGGCCTTGGGCGTCCGCTTCGCCACGGCGCGACAAGGTCGGCTGGCGGACGATCTGACCGCCACCGCCGTGGTCGATTTCAACCAGCGCGACATCGCCGTCGTCCAGGTCCGAGCCGCCGGATTCGTGCAGCGGACCTACAATCGCGCGCCCGGCGACATCATCGTCGCCGGGGCGCCGCTGGCCGATCTGCTCGTCCCGGACTGGGGCGGGGCCCAGACCGAGTATCTGGCGGTGCGGCGCAGCGGCGACGATCGCCTGATCGAGGCGGCGCGCCAGCGCCTGGTGCTGCTGGGCATGCCCGAGAGCCTGATCACTTCGGTCGAGCGGAGCGGCCGGCCGCGCACCGTCATCACCGTCACCAGTCCCATCGGCGGCGTGATCCGCACCTTGGGCGTCCGGTCTGGCATGAGCGTCCCGGCGGGCGCGACCCTGGCTGAGATCAACGGCCTGTCGACGGTCTGGCTCAACGCCGCCGTTCCTGAAGCCCTAGCCGGCCGCCTGCGCACCGGTCAGATGGTGGACGTCACGCTCGCCGCCTTCCCGGGCGAGCGGTTCACCGGTCGTCTCACGGCTCTGCTGCCCGAGGTGGCCGGCGAGAGTCGCACGGTCACCGGGCGCGTCGAACTCGCCAACCGTGGCGGCCGGCTGCGGCCGGGGATGTTCGGCCAGATCGCCCTCGGCGGTGGCGGAACTGACGCCCTGGTCGTCCCTTCCGAAGCGGTGATCCGCACCGGAACCCGTACGCTGGTCATGCTGGCCGAGCCGGGCGGGCGGTTCCGCCCGGCCGAGGTCCGTATCGGCCGCGAGGCCGCCGGCCAGAGCGAAGTCCTCGCCGGCCTCGCCGAAGGGGAGCGGGTGGTGGCCTCCGGCCAGTTCCTGATCGATTCCGAAGCCAGCCTCTCAGGGGTCGAGGCGCGGCCGATCGGATCGCCCGGCGCCGCGACGGCGGCGGCCGCTCCGACAGTCCACCAGACGACGGGACGGGTCGAAGCCTTGACGCCCGGGTCAATCACCATTTCGCATCCGCCGATCGCCAGCTTGAACTGGCCGGCCATGACCATGGCCTTCGACCTTCCCGACGCCGCCCGTACGCGCGGCCTGGCCGTCGGCGACCGGGTCCGCCTCGACTTCGAGCTGAAGGCCGGCAAGGCGACGATCCTGCGTCTCACCCCCGTCGAGGCCAGACCGTGATCGCCGCCGTCATCCGCGCCTCGGTCAAGGCCCGCGTCTTCGTCCTGCTTGCGGCGCTGGCCCTACTCGCCGCCGGTCTGTGGGCCGCGCGCAGCACCCCGGTCGACGCCCTGCCGGACCTCAGCGACGTTCAGGTCGTCATCCGCACGAGCTATCCGGGCCAGGCGCCCCAGATCGTCGAGAACCAGGTCACCTATCCGTTGGCCACGACAATGATGTCCGTCCCGGGCGCGCGCACGGTGCGCGGCTATTCCTTCTTCGGCGACAGTTTCGTCTATGTGCTGTTCGACGACGGGACCGACCTCTACTGGGCCCGCTCACGGGTGCTGGAATACCTCAACCAGGCTCAGTCCAGGTTGCCCGAGAGCGCCCGACCGGCGCTTGGGCCGGACGCCACCGGCGTGGGCTGGATCTACGAATACGCCCTGGTCGATCGGACCGGCCGCCACGACCTGTCGCAGCTGCGGTCCCTGCAGGACTGGTTCTTGCGCTATGAGCTCAAGACCGTGCCGGGCGTAGCTGAAGTCGCCAGCGTCGGCGGCATGGTCAAGCAATACCAGGTGGTCCTCGATCCGGCCCGGCTCGCCGGCTACGGCGTCACCCACCAAGCCGTCGTCGAGGCCATCCAGCGCGCCAATCAGGAGACCGGCGGCTCGGTGCTGGAACTGGCCGAGGCCGAATACATGGTCCGGGCCAATGGCTACCTGACCGACCTGGACGATTTCCGGGCCGTGCCCATCCGCGCCGCCGCAGGCGGCGTACCGATCCGGCTCGGCGATGTGGCGACGGTCCAGATCGGTCCGGAGATGCGACGCGGCATCGCCGAACTGAACGGCCAGGGCGAAGTCGCCGGCGGCGTGGTGATCCTGCGCTCCGGCGAGAACGCCCGCGCCGCCATCGCAGGCGTCCGCGCCAAGCTCCAGACCTTGAAGGCGAGCCTGCCGCCCGGAGTGGAGGTGGTCACGACCTATGACCGCTCACAGCTGATCGACCGGGCCATCGCCAATCTGAGCGGCAAGTTGCTGGAGGAGTTCCTGGTCGTGGCCCTGGTCTGCGCCCTGTTCCTCTGGCACGTCCGTTCGGCCCTTGTCGCGGTTATAACCCTGCCCCTGGGGGTCCTGGCGGCCTTGCTGGTCATGCGCGTCCAGGGCGTGGACGCCAACATCATGTCGCTGGGCGGCATCGCCATCGCCGTCGGGGCAATGGTCGATGCGGCGGTGGTGATGATCGAGAACGCCCACAAGCATATCGAGCGCTGGGAGCATGAGCATCCGGGCGAGCGCCTCGCCGGCGAGACCCGCTGGCGGATCGTCACCGACGCGGCGGCCGAGGTCGGGCCGGCGCTGTTCCTCAGCCTGGTGATCATCACCCTGTCGTTCGTGCCTGTGTTCAGCCTGCAGGCCCAGGAGGGCCGGCTGTTCGCGCCGCTGGCCTTCACCAAATCCTACGCCATGGCCGCCGCCGCGATCCTGTCGATCACCCTGGTCCCTGTGCTGATGGGCTATCTGATCCGAGGCCGCATCCCGGCCGAGGCCGACAATCCGTTGAATCGCGCACTGACGCGGGCCTATCGGCCTGCGCTGGACTGGGTGATGGGCCGGCCCCGGCTGACGCTGGTTCTGGCCGCGCTCGTCCTGGCCACCACGGCCTGGCCGCTCAGCCGCCTGGGTGGCGAATTCCTGCCCAATATGGACGAGGGCGACCTGCTGTATATGCCCTCGGCCCTGCCGGGGCTGTCGGCGGCGAAAGCCTCGGAACTGCTGCAGCAGACCGATCGCATGATCCTGACGGTGCCCGAAGTGAAGACGGTGTTCGGCAAGGCCGGCCGCGCTGAAACCGCCACCGATCCCGCGCCGTTGGAGATGTTCGAGACCACCATCCAGTTCAAGCCGCGCGACCAGTGGCGGCCGGGCATGACGCCGGACAAGCTGGTCGAGGAACTCGACCGGGCCGTCCAGGTCCCGGGCCTGGCCAATGTCTGGGTGCCCCCTATCCGCAATCGCATCGACATGCTGGCGACCGGGATCAAGAGCCCGATCGGGGTCAAGGTCTCGGGCGCGGACCTGGCCGAGATCGACCGCATCGCCGCCGAGGTCGAACAGGCGGCCAAGAGGGTGCCCGGGGTCAGCTCGGCCCTGGCCGAGCGGCTGACCGGCGGCCGCTACGTCGATGTCGACATCGACCGCGCCGCCGCCGCCCGCTACGGCCTGAACATCGCTGACGTACAGTCGATCGTCGCCGGCGCCATCGGCGGCGAGACCATCGGCCAGACGGTCGAGGGCCTGGCCCGCTATCCGATCAACGTCCGTTATCCGCGCGAGCTGCGCGACAGCCTGGAGGGCCTGCGGGCGCTGCCGGTGCTGACCCCCGGCGGCCAGCAGATCACCCTCGGCACGGTCGCCGACATCCGCATCGCCGACGGCCCGCCGATGCTCAAGACCGAAAACGGCCGCCCTTCGACCTGGGTCTATATCGACGTGCGCGGCCGCGACCTGGCCTCGGTCGTGGACGATCTCAAGACAGCGGTCGCCCGGGATGTGCGGCTCACGCCCGGGGTCAGCGTCGCCTACGCCGGCCAGTTCGAATATCTGCAGCGGGCCGAGGCGCGATTGATGCTCGTCGTGCCGGTCACCCTGCTGATCATCTTCGGCCTGCTCTACCTGACCTTCCGCCGGCTGGACGAGGCCGCCATGATCATGGCGACCCTGCCGTTCGCCCTGACCGGCGGCGTCTGGATCCTCTACCTGATGGGCTATCACCAATCCGTCGCGACCGGCGTGGGCTTCATCGCCCTGGCCGGGGTCTCGGCGGAGTTCGGCGTGGTCATGCTGATCTACCTCAAACACGCCCTGGCCGACCGAGGCCCCGCGCCGTCGCCGGACCAGGTCGTCGAGGCCGTACGCGAAGGCGCGCTTCTACGGGTGCGCCCCAAGGCCATGACCGTGGCGGTGATCCTCGCCGGCCTCTTCCCTATCCTGATCGGCCATGGCGCCGGTTCGGAGGTCATGAGCCGCATCGCCGCGCCCATGATCGGCGGCATGCTGACCGCCCCCCTGCTCTCGATGCTGGTGATCCCCGCGGCTTACCTGCTCCTGAGACGTCGACGTTTCCCTTCCATCGCTTCAACTCAAGGAGACACCCCATGAAGCGCTACCTGACCCTGACCGCCCTGGCTTCAGCCGCCCTGCTCGCCGCCTGCGGCCAGCCCGCCGATAAGGCCGCCACGCCAGCGGCTGAACCCGCTGCCGCCGAACCCGGCATGGCGCCGATGGCGCCCGCCGCGACGGCGGACAAGACGGGCCACGGAACCGGCGTCGTGACCGCCATCGACGCGGCCGCCGGAACCGTGACCTTGGACCACGGGCCGATCCCGAACATCGGCTGGCCGGCCATGACGATGGCCTTCAAGACCCCCCCGGCGCTGCTGGCGACGGTCAAGACCGGCGACAGGGTCAGGTTCGACCTGGTGATGAAGGACGGCGCCGCCGAGATCACCGCCATCAGCCCGGAATAGATCGGCTGAAACGCCGGGGCCGCGACATCACGGACGTCGCGGCCCCGCCGTCATCGGCCTAGGCTCCGTGCGTCAGCTGAATGAAGGTTTCCATGACATCGGCCGTATCCGCCTCACGCCGCGCCCTGCTGGCCACCCTTCCGGCCCTCGCCATAGCCGGCTTTGCTCAGGCCGCGCCGGACAAGCGCATGACCGCCTACAAGACCCCCTGGTGCGGCTGCTGCGGCGGCTGGATCGCCCATATGCGCCAGGCCGGATGGACGGTCGAGGTCGTCGAACGCGAGGATCTGGCCCCGATCCGCGCCCGCTACGGCATTCCGGACCGCCTGGCGTCCTGCCATACCGCCGTCGTCGGCGCCTACGCCGTGGAGGGCCACGTCCCGGCCGGAGACATCGACCGCCTGCTCCGCGAACGTCCCACCGCCCGGGCGTTGAGCGCCCCAGGCATGCCGGCCGGTTCTCCGGGCATGGAGGCGGCCGGGCGCGAGCCCTATCAGACCGTTCTGATCCTCGCCGACGGATCGACCCGGGTGTGGGGTCGGCACAACGGCGGCTGACGCCGCCGGCGCGTGATCAGGCGATCGGCCGTTCGCGGCTCACGCCAGGCGCTGGGGTCGTCGATCCCGGCGGATTCAGCCAAGCCTGCACCGGGCGATCGAACCCGTAACGAAACACCGCCGCGCCGACGAACGCCGCCGCCAGACCGACCGCCCAGACGCCCCATCGCATCCCGACGGACCAATTCGCCTGACCGACAGCGTCGAACAGGCCGAACCAGACGATGCGGGTCACCTCATTGGTGAGGAACATCGCGAACGACATCAGGCCGAGATGTTCGATCAGGCGAGACGGGCGCACCACGGGCAAGGCGCCCGCCGCCCAGATGATGATCGTCATCAGCAACAGGGAGGCGAGGCCGAACGGGCCCACGGCCTGAACCAGCGTCAGCGCGGCGAAGGCCCCCAGTCCCAAAGCGCCCGCCACGGCCGGGCGGACATAGAGGCGCGCGCCGACCACCGCAGCGGCCACGCCGAGCAGGAAGAGCGGCAAGGCCCGCAGGAACCCGAAGCGCAGCGGCAGACGATAGACGGGGTCGCCGAGCCAGAAACGGCTCGCGAAGTCGGCGGCCAAAAGCAGGCCGACCGCCGCCAGCGTCGTCGCCCAGGGACGCGCCCACAGCGCCCGGCAGATCCACGGCAGGAGCAGATAGCAGCCGATCAGCGCCGATAACGTCCAGGTCGGTGCGTTCCAGCCGACGCCGCCGGGCACGCCGTAGGCCTGTACGAGCAGAGCCTGGGCGGGCAGCTGCGCCCAGTCGAACCATTGGGGATTGCTCGGCTGGACGCCGGCCAGCGCGGCGGCCGCGACCAGTGCCGCCAGACCGGCGATCACGACCAGATGGGCCGGAAACACGCGCAACAGCCGCTGGCGGGCATAGGCCCCGACGTCCATGCCGCCCGAGGCCAGACGCTCGCCGTAGATCCGGGCCAGCACATAGCCGGAGTCGATGATGAAGAAATTCGTCAGCAGGAACCCCCGGTCGAATACCGGATGAATCTGTCCGAGCGGCAGCGGGGCCGCCTCGCGGAAGTGATAGAGGATGATCAGCGCGCCGGCGGCGAACCGCAGCACGTCCAGCCAGCCGCCGCGCGCGATGCGCGCCGGTCGGCGTGTTGCGGACTCTGCCGAGGCCCGATCGCTCATTCCGCCCTCCCCGCGGCCTGGGGCCGCGCGTTCGAATGGGGATGATAGTGCACGTCCGGGCGGGCGCCGTAGAGGTAGAGCGTCCCGACGATGCACAGCAAGGCCAGGCCGGCGGCGATAATCAGCCCGCCGCGATCCCGGGGGCCCAGGACCAGACAGCCGATCGTCACGACGGCCAACAGCCCGCCGTAGCCGACGTAGAGCGGTATCCCGTAGGAGCCGGACAGGGAGAAGGCCATGCACAGGACAAGGAAGGCTGCGATCAGACTGGCCGCCAACGCGATCAACGCATCAACCGCCGGCCGTGACTTCGGATGTGGGCGCCGGCTCGACCGCCGACGCCCCTTGTAGCGCCCCTCGCGCCAACGGATGCTGCGGCTGCGGACCGTGAAGCGCTTGCCGGCCACGGCGTCAGGGCCGCTCGGGATCGGCCGGCGCATCCTCGTGCCGCGCCAGCATGATGCGCATGCGCACGATCTCGGCTTCCTGGGCGTCGATGATCTCCTGGGCCAGGCCGCGGACGTCCTCCGCCTCCCCTTGCTCGGCGGCGATCTTGGCCATAGCGATCGCGCCCTCGTGGTGGGCGATCATGCCGCGCAGGAAGTCGATGTCCGCGTCGCCGGTGTAGGTGATGTTCATCGCCTGGTGCATGCGGTCGGCGGCCTCGCGATAGGCCCGCGTCGAAGGCGCGTCCGAGGCCGCCTCGTCATGTCCGGCGTGGGCGTCCATCGCCCGCGCCTCGACCGGCGGCAAGGCCGGGGGTTCGGGTGCGCCGCGACGCGACAGCATGCCGAAGGCGAAGGCGGCGAGCGCGAGGAAGACCGCGATCACCGAGATCCATCCGAAGCGTTTCATGGCAGGTTCCTTGAGACTCGAGGCACGAGAGACGCGCGGATCAGCGGGACCGGCGCGAGGACCGGAGCGAACACCTCGCGCCAGTGCTGGACGGACCGACTCTCGGCGCCGGTCATGGCGACGGGCCGGGCGGGTTCGTCGTCGGGGGTCATGCGTGCAGACCTCTCGCGTCGCCACAGGGCTCGAGCTCGGTCTGAACGGTCGTGTGGTGCAGGTCGAAGCGCTCTTCCAGCATCTCGGCGACCGCCTGACGGACGGCGTCGGCGTCGACGCCCTCGACCAGGACGACGTGGACCGTGCAACTGGCCCGATCCGCGCCGGAGACCCAGACGTGGAGATCGTGCAGGCTGGCGACGCCCGGGGTGGCGAGAATGGCGGCGCGGACATCCGACAGGGCCACGCCGCGCGGGGCGCCCTCCAGCAGGATGTGGGTTGTGTCGCGCAGCAGGATCCAGGTCCGGGGCAGGACCCACAGGCCGATGGCGATCGCGACGATCGGGTCGACCCAGCGCCAGTCCGTCACGGTGATGACGACGGCGGCCACGAGGACGCCGAGCGATCCGAGCATGTCCGCCCAGACCTCGAGATAGGCGCCCTTGACGTTAAGGCTGCGATCCTTCCCGCTCGACAGGATGCGCATGGAGATCAGGTTGATGACCAGACCGGCGGCGGCGACGATCAGCATGCCGATCGAGCCGACGGGCTCGGGATCGACAATGCGTTTGATCCCCTCGTACAGAACGTAGCCGGCGACCACGAAGAGCAGCACGGCATTGAACGCCGCGGCCAGGATTTCGAAGCGGCGGTAGCCGAAAGTCCGCTTCTCGTCGGCTGGCCGCTGGCCGATCTTGATCGCCAGCAGGGCGATGGCGAGGGCCGCCGCATCGGTGAACATGTGGGCCGCGTCCGACAGCAGGGCGAGGCTGTTGAACACCAGGCCGCCGATGACCTCGACGATCAGGAAGGTCCCGGTCAGCGCAAGGGCGATACCGAGTTGCCGGGCGTTGGCTCCGGCGGTGTGATCGTGGGCGTGACCGCTGGAATGATCATGGCTGGTCATGAGGCGCGTTCCTGTTCGTGTTCGGAGGCCGTGTTCGCGTCCTTCAGAATCTCGACGCCGCCCTTGACCGCGATGGCGGCGACAAGGACGCCGACGACGAGGTCGGGCCAGGCTTGGTCGAGCCAGAGGACCAGGCCGCCTGCGACGAGGATGCCGCCGTTGGAGGCGAAGTCGTTGAAGCTGAAGGTCTCTGCCGCCTTCATGTTGACGTCGCCGCTATGCTGGCGACGGATGAGTTGCAGGCAGATCAGATTGACCACGGCGGCGGCGAGGGCTAGCGCCATCATGGTCGGTCCGATCGGCTCAGTCCCGGTGATCACGCGGCGGACGCCGTCGACGAGGACGCCGGCGGCGAACAGCAGGAGCATGACCCCGGACGCCCGCGCGGCGCCGCGCTTCCAGGTTCCGGCCCGACCGATGGCCAGGAAACTGATGAGATAGACCGCGGCGTCCGACGCGTTGTCGACCGCATTGGCCAGCAAGGCGCTGGAATCGGCGGTCACGCCGCCGATTCCGAGCGCCGCCGCCAGGCCGGCGTTGAGGCCGAGAACCGTCAGCAGCGTCCGGCGCTGCCGACGGTCATCCTGGGTGCGGGTCATCAGTCCTCGATCCCTTCGTCCTTGCGGTGACGCACCGCCTTGGCCGCGAAGGTCGGGAGGACCAGCAGGGTCAGGGCGGTAGCGGTGATCAGGCCGCCGATGACGACGGTCGCCAGCGGTTTCTGCACTTCGGCCCCCGCGCCGTGGGCGATGGCCATGGGGATAAAGCCGACGATGGCCACCATGGCGGTCGTCAGGACCGCCCGCAGGCGGCTGGACGCCCCTTCAATGGCCGCCTCCCGGGGCGGAAGTCCCGCCTGCAGCCGTTCTCGAATGGCCTGCATGAGGACCAGGCCGTTGAGCGTGGCCACGCCGGAAACGGCGATGAAGCCGACCGCCGCCGAGACGGAGAAGGGCATGCCGCGCAAGAGGAGCGCCAGAGCCCCGCCGACGAGAGCCAGAGGCACGCAGGCGAACACTAGACCCGCCTCGGCGAAGGAGCCGAGCGCCATGAACAGCAACACGCCGATCAGGACGAAGACGATCGGGATGACGAGACCGAGACGCTGTTCGGCGCGCTTCAGGTTCTCGAACTGACCGCCCCAGTCCAGGCGGACGCCCGGCGGGAGCTGGACCTGGTCCACCGACCTCTGGGCGTCGGTGACGAAGCCGCCCAGATCGCGACCCCGCACATTGGCCTGGACGACCATGCGGCGGCTGCCGTCGTTGCGGCTGATCTGGTTGGGCCCCTCTGCGCTCTGGATGCGCGCCACCGACGACAGGGGCACGGTCACGCCGGTCGAGGACACGATCGGCAAGGCCGCCAGCGCCGCCGGATCGTTCCGCGCACCGTCCGGAAGACGGACCACCACGTCGAACCGACGATCGCCCTCGAAGATGCGGCCCGCCTCGGCGCCGCCGATGGCGGCCGAGACCGCCTCGGAGACGTCCGCCGCCGACAGGCCGTAGTTGGCCGCGGCGAAACGATCCACGCTGATCGTCAGCGTCGGCAGGCCGGACGCCTGCTCCACCCTCACGTCCGCGGCGCCGTTGGTCTGACGCAGAGCGTTGGCGACCTGGTCGGCGACCCGCTGCATGGTGGCGAAGTCGTCGCCATAGACCATCACGGCGAGATCGGTCCGCACCCCCGAGATCAGCTCGTTGAAGCGGAGCTCGATCGGCTGGCTGAATTCGAAGTTGTTGCCGATCTGGCGCGACGCGACTTCCTCGAAGCGCTCGATCAGTTCTTCCTTCTCCAGCCCCGGGTTCGGCCAGTCCCTGCGGTCCTTGAGGACGATGACGCTGTCGGAGATGTTGGGCGGCATGGGGTCCACCGCCGCCTCGGCGGTGCCGGTCCGCGAGAACATGGTCTCCACTTCCGGCTGGGCCTTGATCGACCGCTCGATCGCCATCTGCATGGCCAGCGATTGTTCGAGCGACGCGGACGGGACGCGCAGCGCCTGCATGGCGATGTCGCCCTCGTCCAGGGTCGGGATGAACTCCCGGCCGAGGGTGGTAAAGGTGACGCCGCCGATGACCAGGGCGCCGAGGGCCGAGAGCAGCACGATCTTGGGGCGATCGACGGCCATCCGGATGGCGGGCGCGATCCCACGGCGCGCATGGCGCAGCAGGAAGGTCTCGTGCTCGTGAGCGTGGCCGTGCTCGTCGACCTTGATCGTCTTGGGGTCGCGGACCAGGAGCGCGGTCATGGCGGGCACGAAGGTGAAGGAGAAGATGAAGGCGCCGACCAGGGCCAGCATGACCGTCGCGCCCATCGGGATGAAGGTCTTGCCCTCGACTCCTTCCAGCATCAGCAGCGGCGTGAACACGAGCAGGATGATCAGCTGACCGAAGGCGGCCGGCTTGACCATCTGCCGCGCGGCCGCGGCGGCGACGCCGAGGCGTTCACGCCGGGTCAGCATCCGCCCGGCCTCCGCCCGCTTCTGGCTGAGCATCAGCAGGGTGTTCTCGACCACGACCACCGCGCCGTCGACGAGCAGACCGAAGTCCAGCGCGCCTAGGCTCATCAGGTTTCCGCTGATCCCGAAGCGATTCATGCCGATGACCGCGAACAGGAAGCTGATCGGGATCATCAGCGCCGTGATGCTCGCCGCCCGGATGTTGCCCAGCAGCAGGAACAGCACGACGATGACCAGGAGCGCGCCCTCGGTCAGATTGCGCGCCACCGTGCCGATGGTGGAATTGACCAGGGCGCTTCGATCGAGAACCGTCACCGCCTCAATGCCGGGCGGCAGGGTCTTCTGCACCTCCTCGAGCCGGTCGCCGGCCGCCTGGGCCACCGTCCGGCTGTTGCCGCCCGCGATCATCAGGGCGGTGCCCAGAACCGCTTCGTGCCCGTCGCGGCTCGCGCCGCCCAGACGCGGCGCCTGACCGATCTCCACCGTGGCGACATCGGCGACGCGGACGACCAGGCCATTCCGGTTGACGACCGGAGCCTGGGCCAGATCCTCCACCGTCGAGGCCAGGGCGTCGGTGCGAACCGTCAAGGCTTCGCCGGCGCGTTGCACATAGCCGGCGCCGGCCTGGGTGTTAGCCCGATCAAGGGCCTGGATCAGGTCGCCCATGCCGAGGCCGTAGGCCGACAGGCGGGCGGTGTCCGGACGGACCGCATACTCCTTCACATAGCCGCCGACGGTGTCGACGCCGGCCAGGCCGGGCGCCGTACGCATCTGTGGAGCGATGATCCAGTCCTGCACGGTGCGCAGATAGGTGGCGCGCTGTTGCGGGGTGGTCAGGACGTCGCCCTCGGGCGTCAGATAGGCGCCCCCGGCCTGCCAGCCGGTCTGGCCGGGCTTGGCGAGATTGGCGCTATTGAACGGCTTGTAGTCGACCGTCCACATCAGCACCTCGCCCAGGCCCGTGGTGATGGGCGCCAAGGCGGGCTCGACGCCCTCGGGCATGGTCTCGCGGGCTTGCGCCAGTCGCTCAGCGACCTGCTGACGGGCGAAATAGATGTCCGTCTGGTCGGTGAAGATGACGGTCACCTGGCTAAAGCCGTTGCGGCTCAGCGACCGGGTCGAGGTCAGACCCGGAATGCCGGCCATGGCGGTCTCGATCGGATAGGTGACCTGTCGTTCGATCTGCTCGGGGGCCAGGGCGGGGGCGACGGTGGTCACCTGAACCTGGCGATTGGTGATGTCCGGCACGGCGTCGATCGGCAGCCGTGTCAGTTCGAGAAGCCCGTAGGCCGCGACGAGCGCCGTGGCCAGGACGATGAACCATCGGAATTTGACCGACAGCTCGATGATGAATTTGAACATGCGCGCGTCCCCCTAGTGGCCGTGCTCGGCCTCGCCCTTGGCGAGTTCGGCTTTGAGGAGGAAGGCGTTGGTTCCGGCGACCCGTTCGGACCCGTCGAGGCCACGCAGGATCTCCGTGCGTCCCCCGGCCTGACGGCCGACGAGCACGGGGCGCGCCTGGAAGCCGTTCGGGACCTGAACGAAGACGACGCTGGCGCCGTCCACGGTCTGGATGGCCTCCGTCGGGACCGTCAGCCCGCCGGCGGCCTCGCCGGTCACGATCACGCCGGTGACCGCGGAACCGGCGGGCGGCAGGGTCGCCCCCGTCGGCCGGGCCCGAATCACGGTGGCGCCGCTTTCGGCGCCGGCCCCGGCCGCGACGCCGGTGACGACGGCGTCGAAATCGCCCGCGGGGCTGGAGACCCGCAAGGTCGATCCCGCGCGGACAAGCGCCGCAAGGTGCGGCGGCGCATTGAACACGAGTTCGACGCGGCCCGGGTTTGTCACTTCGGCGATCACGCCGCCCTGCGGGACGAAGCCGCCCGGGCCGACCTGGACGCTGGTGACCACGCCGGTGATCGGGCTGTTCACGCTCAGCCGTCCGGCGGCGTTGGGCGATCCGGCCGCGTTCGACCGCGCGCGCGCCGCGCGGGCCGCCGCCTCGGCGCTCAGCAGCTGCGCTCGGGATGCCTCGACCTCTTGCCGGGCGACGACGCCCTGGTCGGCGAGGTTGCTGTTGCGCTGATAGGCCTGGCGCGCGGCCTCGGACTGGGCCGCG
>JAIERG010000200.1 GCA_019747095.1 Caulobacteraceae bacterium
TCCCAACACGACTCTATTCACATCTTCGTAACACCAAATCAGCCACGGGGGTCTGGACCGACCCCAGCACGATGCGGCCGCTCTCGTTCGCGACCGTCCAGGGACGGCGCACGTCGCCCATCTGTTCGGCTGCGGCCAGACCGGCCTGGAGACCGTCCTCGTGGAAGCCGGACCCGAACCAGGCCCCGGCGAACCAGACACCACCCTGCCCCTGCAGCGACCAGAGCTCCGACTGCGCGGCCACAGCGGCGCGATCGAAGACAGGATGCTCATAATCCCACGCTCCGATCACCAGTGCGGGATCAGGGTCCCTGGCCGGGTTCAGGCTGACGAAGAGCGGCGGTCCCGAGAGCGACTGAAGCTCGTTCATCCAATAGGTCACGCCGCCCTCCCCCGCGCGGTCGGAATAGCCCTTGTGCGTCCAGGCGGCCCAGGCCTTTCGCCGCTTCGGCATGGCCGAGACGTCGCGATGCAGGATGGCGCGATTGGCGCGATAGGCGATGGCCCCCAGCAAGCGCCGCTCATCGGGCGTCGGTTGGTCCAGAAGCCGCAGCGCCTGATCCGAGTGAGTGGCCAGAAGCACCGCGTCAAAGCGTTCGGTTCGCCCGTCCTCGAACCGCAAGGTGGCGCCCGACGGATCGCGCGCCACACCGACGACGCCCGCGTTCAGGACGGTACGACCGGCGAAATCTGCATGCAGTCGCCGCACATACTCGCGGCTTCCGCCGTCGACGGTGCGCCAGGTCGGCTTGAGGTCGTAGGTCAGCAGATTGTGGTTCATGTAGAACCGCACGAAAGACGCAGCCGGGTAGGCCGACATCTGACCCATGGAACAGGACCATATGGCCGCCGCCTGGGGCAGGAGGTGGGCCTCCCTAAAGAGGTCCCCATAGCCGTTGCGGGTCAGATAGGCGTCCAGCGTCTCGCCCGTTCGCTCCATCTCGGCCAGGTCCTTCGGGGCCTGCTTCTGAAAGCGGAGAAGGTCGGAGATCATGCGCCAGAACTTCGGGCTGACCCAGTTGCGCCTCTGGGCGAAGAGGGCGCGGATGCCGTGGCTGGAGTACTCAAAGGCCCCGTCGTCGATCGACACCGCGAACGACATGTGAGCCGGCTTGGTCGGCACGGACAGGTGCTCGAACAGGGCCTTCAGGTTCGGATAGTTGTCCTCGTTGTAGACGATGAAGCCGGTGTCCACCGCCACGGGCGCAGACGGGCTCGGAGCCTCAACCGTATTGGAGTGGCCCCCGATCCGGTCGTCCGCCTCGAACAGGGTGACGTCGTGGCGCTTGCCCAGCAGCCAGGCGGCTGACAGCCCCGATATGCCGGAACCCACCACCGCGATCCGCCGACGCAAAGCGGTTGGTTCGGGGTTCGAGGTGGCAAGATGCGGACTCATGGTCACTCCAGGACGTAGGGGGCAGACCGGTGAACTACGACCGGTCTCTCGCCACGGATGATGGTCATCCAGCCAGAGTGATCGTGCGTAACTGCCGGGTCGCCCCCAAGCGCGGCCGTTGCGTGCGGCAACGGTTAGGCTTCGCAAGGTCGGCCCGCAATGTCAGGATCGTCACATGAACCTCGCCAACGTCGCCATTCGTCAGCTTCAGGACGCGCCATTTCCCGATTTCGTCACCCGTCCCGCCATCCGCAGTCTGGTGACAGAGGCTCGCAAGAAGCTGGACCGCGACGGACCGCATGATGCGGCGGCCTTCGCGCGGGAAATGGCGGTGCGCGCGATCGCCGAACACACCGATGCGGCCAATGACCAGCACTATGAGCTGCCGCCCGAGTTCTTCCGCCTGTGTCTGGGCGAACGGCTGAAGTACTCCTGCTGCCTTTATCCGACCGGCCAGGAAACGCTGGATGAGGCCGAGGTGCTGGCCCTGGCGGAGACCTGTGAGCATGCGGACCTGGTTGACGGGCAGACGGTGCTGGAGATGGGCTGCGGCTGGGGCTCGCTGTCGCTCTGGATGGCGGAGCGCTATCCGAACAGCCGCATCACGGCGGTGTCCAACAGTCACGGCCAGCGGGGCCATATAGAGGCCCAGGCGGCGGCGCGGGGTCTGACCAACCTGACCGTCATCACGCGGGACATGAACGAGTTCGAACCGCCCCAGCCGGGGGCCTATGACCGGATCGTCTCGGTCGAGATGTTCGAGCACATGGCCAACTGGCGCGCACTGCTGACACGGGCGAAGGGCTGGCTGAAGCCGGACGGACGCATGTTCATTCACGTGTTCACCCATCGGAACGCGCCCTATCGGTTCGACCATACCGACAGCGGTGACTTCATCGCCCAGCACTTCTTCACCGGCGGGATCATGCCCAGCCACGACCTGATCCATCAGTTCCCGGACCTGTTCTCGGTGGAGCAGGAATGGACCTGGAACGGTGTGAACTATCAGCGAACCGCCGAGCACTGGCTCCAGAACATGGATCTGAACAAGGATCGCGTCTTCGAACTGATGAGCGAGACCTATGGGCCCGCCAATGCGCGGCTCTGGACGCGCCGCTGGCGCCGGTTCTACCTCGCGACCGCGGGATTGTTCGGGAACGACGGCGGCCGCACCTGGGCGGTCAGCCACTATCGCCTCAAGCCTGCCTGAAGGACACCGACATGCTGAAATGGATCGCCGGCTATCTGGGGACGGCCGCGGCCTTCGCCGCCATCGACTTCGTCTGGCTGACGAACATGACCGACCGGCTCTACAAACCGGTGATCGGCTCAATCCTCGCGCCTCAGCCGGACCTTGTGGCGGCGGTGATCTTCTATGTCATCTACATCGGTGGCGTGGTCTTCCTCGCGGTAGCGCCGGCCCTGAAGGCGGGTTCATGGGCGCGGGCCTCACTGAACGGGGCGGTCCTCGGGTTCGTGGCCTATGCCACCTACGACCTGACCAACCAGGCGACACTGGTGGTTTGGTCCACCACCTTGACCGTGATCGATATCGCCTGGGGCACGACCCTGACGATGCTGGCGGCGACGGCGGGATACTTCGCGGCGTCTGCGGTGAGCCGGCGTCCGGCCTGACGATTTCCGACCGCCCGTTGTCATTGGCGAGCCGATGATATCTGATCCCCATATCACTTTGATTGGGGGACGGATCATGTTGAGACAGACAGGCACCATCGCGATCGCCGCGATCCTGGCGGCAGCCCTTCCGGCGGCAGCCCTGGCGCAGAGCAAGAGCCTGCAGCAGGTGGATCCGTCCGCCCGAGCGACCTATGGCGACTATCGCCTGAACGCCGGGTTCCCGGACGATCCCTATACGATCTACGTCACTGCGGGTGGCGACGTCGACGCCTCCTACGTGGCCAATGGCTGCTCGGGCTCGGTGGCCTATGCTCCGGATGTCCAGCTGACCTACCGCGCCGGAAGCCTCCCGCTCATCATCCGCACCGAGTCTGACAGCGACACCACCCTTCTGATCAATGGCCCCGACGGAAGCTGGTATTGCGACGATGACTCCGGCGGTTCGCTGAATGCCCAGTTGCGTTGGGGGAGCCCACCGTCCGGCACTTACGACATCTGGGTCGGGACCTTTGGGGGTGGCACGGCCCAAGCTCGACTGCTCATCAGCGAACTGGACTCCACATCGGACTACGACGACCCGAACTACTATAACGGTGGTGGAACCTTCGGAGAGGTCTCGCTGCGGGCCGGCTTCTCTCCGGATCCGCATACGGTTTATCTGACCGCCGGTGGTGGCGTGGATGCCGCCAGCGCCTTGGGTTCAGAGTGCGTCGGCAACGTTGCTGACCAGGCCGACTACGTCGTCAACTACACGGCCGGCAGCTTTCCGCTGATCTTCGGCGTCGAGTCCGACCGCGACACGACCCTGGTCGTGGCCGATCAGAACGACAACTACTGGTGCGATGATGACGGCGGCAACAGCGGCCTGAACCCTCAGGTCTATCTGAACAACCCCCGCAGCGGCACGTATCGCGTGTGGGTCGGCACCTACAGCTCGGGCAATGCACCCGCGACGCTGTACGTGACCGAGCTTTCGGGCAACGCGCCTTAACCCAATCACTCACCCGTGGCGCGTGCGCCATGGCGACAAGAACTGCGACCCGGCTATGATGGCCGGGTCGTTTTCGTTTGGGGCTAAGGGCGTGCGCGCAGGGGTCAACGCAGTCACCGCTGCCCTGGTTGTCGGCGTCGGGATCGGCCTGGCGCTCACGCCGGACGGCCGCGCTTGGCTGGCCCGACCGACCCTGCTTCTGGGAGAGACCGCGAACGCCTCGGCCACGCCGTCTGTCCCCACAGGCGAGATCTCGCCGTCCGCCATGACCGCTGTGGCCCCGCCTTCGCTCGCGGAGGGGGCCCTTCGCGAAAAGGCGGCGCGGGGACAGTTGCGGATCGGGGTGTTCGGCGACTCGATGGCCGACGGGGTCTGGGCCGCGCTTTATCGCGATCTGCGCATCCACCCCGGCGTGACCGTGACGAAGTTCAGCGAGGTCTCGACCGGCCTGTCGCGCTACGACTACGTCAACGTCCAGACCAAGACGGCGGGGCAGATCGCCGGGGAGCCAATCGATGCGGCCGTGATCCTGTTCGGGACCAACGACGGCCAGGCCATCGAGCTGGACGGTGTGATCCACGACTTCGGCAGCGAGGAATGGAAGGCCGCCTATGCCCGCCGGATTGACGATCTGGTCGGCCTGCTTCGGGGCCAGGGCATCGTCGTCTACTGGGTCGGCCTGCCGGAAATGAAGCGGGCCAGCTTCGACGGGAAGATGAACCTCATCAACGAGGTGGTCGCCAGCCGTATGGCGGCGCTGGGCGTTCCCTTCATCGAAACCGAGACCCTGACCCGAGATGCGGCCGGTGAATACGACGCCTACCTGTCGGATCCGGACACCGGGCGCAGGCGCCTGATGCGGTTGAACGACGGCATCCACATGACCATGGCCGGGTACATGCGCATCGCAGAGCCCGTAGCGGATCGTATTCGTCGTGACGCGGGCCTTGAGCGCGCCGCGGAGCCGTCGGACGGATGATCGGGCCGCTGGCCCTGACGGTGACCCTTGCCCTGGCTGCCGGGACCGCCAATCAGGAGCGCCCCTGGACGCCCCTGCCCGATCCGGTCAGCGCGACCTGTCCCGGGGGGCTCTGCCAGCCCGAGGGGCTCGACGGTTTCTTCGCGGCGGTCGAACGGGGCGACCCGGTCCGCATCGTCCAGTTTGGGGACAGCCATACAGCGGGCGGCCAGATCACCGGTTCCCTGCTCTGGAGGCTGCAATCGCACTGGTCCGGCCTGGTTGTTCGGCTCGATGCCCACGGTGTGGTGGGAGATACCCTGAGAGGCCTTCAGGCTCGCAGCCCGCTGTTCGACGGGTCCGTCCCTGACCTGGTCATCCTCGCCTATGGAACCAACGAAGGCTTCGACGACCTGCTGGTTCCGGCCGACTATGGGCGGCTGTTGCGAGAACAGATCCGGCGGGTACGTCAGGCGGCTCCTTCCGCCTCCATCCTGATCATCGGTGCCCCGGAGGCCATGAGAGGCGAGGGCGGCGGAACCTGCGCCAACGATCCCGAGCGGCGCTGGCGATCCCCGGCCATGCTGTCGGTGGTGCGGGACGTGCAGCACCGGGTCGCCGCCGAGATGGGCGTCGCGTTCTGGGACTGGAGAGGGCGAATGGGAGGAGAATGTTCCGCCCATGACCTGACGCTCGGTGCCGAGCCGCTGATGCACCGCGATCACGTGCACTTCACGGGTGCCGGCGGCGACTGGATCGGTTCCTTGCTGTTCGACGACATCATGGACGCCCATGCCCGTCGCGGAGGCCGCTAGGTGCTGTTCCCGACACTCGCCTTCGGCGTCTTTTTCCTGTTCGTCTATTTCACGGCCTGGTCGCTGGATCGCGAGAACGAACGCCGCAAGCTGTTCCTGTTGCTGGCCAGCTGGTTCTTCTATGCCCAGTGGGACTGGCGCTTCGTCGCCCTCTTGATCGCCTCTGCCGTATTGAACTGGGGCGTGGCCGCGCTGATCGCGCGCTCGGATGAGGCGGGACGAAGAAAGCTCCTGGTCGGGCTCGGCGTGGCCGCCAACCTGCTGATCCTGGGCGTTTTCAAATACTACGGCTTCTTCGTCGAACAGGCGGGTGAACTTCTGGCACGCTTCGGGTGGGAGCGCGATGTGCCCCTTCTGGAGATCGTGCTGCCGGTCGGCATCTCGTTCTTCACCTTCCAGGGCATCAGCTACGTCGTCGACGTCCACCGCGGGAAGACTCCGCCGGCCAGGAGCCTGATGGATGTCATGCTTCTGATGAGCTTCTTCCCGCATCTGGTGGCAGGACCCATCGTCCGGGCGTCGGATCTGCTTCCACAGTTCGAGCGAGTTCCGCGCCTGACCCGCGAAATGGCGACGCATGGCTTCCTTCTGATCGGGTGGGGCCTCTTCAAGAAAACGGTCATCGCGTCCGAGCTGGCGACACGACTGGTCGACCCCGTGTTCTTCGATCCGACAGCCTATGGCGCGCTCGACATAACGGCCGCTGTCTATGCCTATGCCATTCAGATCTATTGCGATTTCTCCGCCTATTCTGACATGGCGATCGGGACGGCGGCCCTGCTGGGCTACAGCTTCCCGCGAAACTTCGACCAGCCCTATCGCGCCCGCTCGCTACAGGACTTCTGGCGGCGCTGGCATATCAGCCTGTCCAGCTGGCTACGCGACTACCTTTATGTGCCACTGGGTGGCGGTCGCAATGGATTGGTCCGCAGTTGCCTGAACGTCTTCATCACCATGCTTCTGGGCGGCCTGTGGCATGGGGCCGCCTGGACCTTTGTGGCCTGGGGCGCGTTGCATGGCGGGGTGCAGGTGATCGAGCGCCTGGGCCGCGCGGCGTTTCAGGGCCGCAGTGTCATTCCCGCGTGGATCGGGGTGATCGTGACCTTCCACATCGTCTGCCTCGGCTGGATCCTGTTCCGCGCGGAAACCTTCCCCATGGCCATGGACATGCTGGCGGGACTGGGTCGGCTCGACGCCGCAACCATGGTCACGCCCTTCGTCTTGACCCTGATCATCGGCGGGCTAGCCATGCATTGGCTTCCACCACGCGCCATCGAGGGGTTCGCCACCTGGCTCAAACCCGCCCCTTCCCTTACGATGGGCCTGTTCATCGGAGCGGCGATACTGCTGGTGGAAGCGATGCGCCCCGAAGGCGTCGCGCCCTTTATCTATTTCCAGTTCTGAGGTGGACCGATGAACGACCGCCCCGATGATCCGGAAATACCCCTCGCCCCGTTTCCGACCGAGATCCGCCCCTCTCCGTTTCCACCGCTGGACGGCGATACATCACCTTACCTCGACGCCCCCGCCCCTGCATTGCAGGAGGCTTCGCCTTCGAATGCACCCCTCCCCGAAAAGGCCGCTAAAGCTGAGCCTGCCTCGCACGGGGCGATCTCCGACAATCCGCTCGTGGCTCTCGGACGCTTCGCCTTCCCACCGCCGGAAGACCCGGATGACGAAGGCCTTGCCGCGCGTGACCGACGCTGGACCAGCCGGGTCATCGTGATCACAGCGGTCTTCCTGCTGATCTTCAACCTCGCCTCGGTCCAGAACTGGGCCCGCCAGCAGGCCCCGGGCTGGGTGACGACCACGGTATCTCGTCTGGCCGAAGTCTGGAGCGAACAGATGGAACTGCTTGGCGCAGACCGGCCGCGCGAAGCGATAAGGGACGCTTACCAGGCGGTCAGCAGCGCTGAATGGCCCGATCAGTCCGGGCCACCCGCCGATGCCGCCCGTGACAGGCCCTAACGCGCTGCGTTGGCCTCGGTCCAGGACACGAGCTGGCTGTTGAACTCACGGGACGCCTGATCGAAGGCCTCAGCGATGGCCGACACGCGATTCACGCTGGCCGCTTCCTCAATCGTGATGATGTCTTCGGCGAGGATGGTCCGCTCCGGGAAACGGAGCAGGCGAACCCGCCCACTGATGGTCACCACCGGTGCTGCGCCCGCGGTCGCGTACCGTGCCTCGAAGGTGCGCACGTCGATGTCGAGAATGCGGGTGACGGGCGTGAGCTCCTGCTGTCCGATCAGTCGGACCGTACGAGCCTGATCGCCAAAAGCACTCTCGATGCCCTGGGAAAACAGTTGCTGGGCTGGCGATACCCAGCGTGCCCCCCCGATGTAGGCGGCCTCCAGCCCGACCACGCCGAGGATGCGATCACCCCGCGAAGCTCCCGGAAACTCGACATTCCGCAAGCGGACCTGGATGGGGCTGGCGACCTGGGCAGTTGAAACCGAAGCCGCGCCAGTCTCACCGAAGCGGTAGAGCTGGACAGGCTCAGGCGTCGACAGCAGCGCACAGCCGGTCAGCCCCATCGAGGACACCAGGATGGCGCACCCCGCGATGACAGAAGGACGGATCACGGCTGGACCTCCAGTTCTTCGGATGCCGGACGGCTGATGAAATCTCTCGGGCTGGCCCGCACATCGTCAATCAAGCTCTGCAGCGACTCCGTCGCTTCCTCCAGACCCTGGATGGCCTCCAGCAGCTGTGGAATGCCGGTGGTCGCGACCTCTCCGACCGGACCCTCGAGAGCATTGGTCGTACGGTTTATGGAGGCCATGGCCGACCGGGCGTCGGCGGTCGCGGCGTTGATGTTGTCGATCGCTTCCTGACCATCGGTGTTGATCAGGCGTCGTGCGTCGGCTCCCAGGGCCTGGTACTCGGCGATGGCGGCGTTGGCGGACTCCAGCGCCGTCTCCAGATCCTCGAACATGCCCTTGCGGGCCTCAAGTTCGGTGGTCAGAGCCTCAACGTTTCTGAGGCTGGTCGAGAAGCTTCGGACATTGTCATCGGAGAGCACGCGATTGATGCGGTTCAGCGCGTCCACCGTCTGGGCCAGAACGGTTCCCGATCCACTCAGCAGTTCCGCGATCGGCGAGGGTTGCGACTGGATGACCGGCACGACGTTGTCCGCGTACTGGGTCTTGAGCAACGCCGAGCCATCGGTTCCTGCCGTGATCTGGATGTAGTTCAGGCCGGTGATGCCCTGCGGCTCCAGCTGGGCACGGCTGGTCACCCGGACGGGGGTTGTGGCGTCCAGACGGACACGGGCGATGACCTGATCACCCTTGTTGGGATCCAGGTTCAGGTCGGTCACTTCGCCCACCCGAATACCGTTGAAGTGGACCTCTCCGCCTTCCGACAGGCCGCGCACGGGGCCGTAGAAGACGATGTCGTACAGGTCGTACTCGTCATTGAACTGCAGCCGGGCCAGCCAGATTGTGAACACCGCGAGCGCCGCCAGAAGGGCGACGGTGGCGATGCCGACAGCGGCGTAATGGGCGTCTCGTTCCATCTCGGCTCCTCAGGCGGCCTTGGTGGCGGCGCGTCCGCGCGGCCCCAGGAAGTATTCCTTGATCCACGGGTGATCGGATTTCTCCAGGTCCTGCACCGTGGCCTTCTCGATCACCCGCTTGTCGGCCAGCACGGCGACCTTGTCGCAGATGGCGTAAAGGCTATCGAGGTCGTGGGTGATCATGAAGACGGTCAGGCCCAGATCGTCCGACAGCTTGCGGATCAGCTCGTCGAATGCCGCCGCGCCGATGGGGTCGAGTCCCGCCGTCGGTTCGTCGAGGAAGATCAGTTCCGGATCCAGCGACAGGGCGCGCGCCAGACCCACGCGCTTCTTCATCCCGCCGGACAGTTCGGCCGGCTTCTGGTGGTGGCTCTCGGGCTTCAGGCCCACCATGGCGATCTTCATTTCCGCCAGTTCGCGGATGGTGTCGGCAGGTAGCTTCGTGTGCTCGACCATGGGCGCGGCCACGTTCTCCAGCACGGTCAGGGAGCTGAACAGGGCACCCTGCTGGAAAAGGACGCCGGTGCGGCGCTCGATGTCGGCCGCCTGGGCCTCGGTCAGGTCGCCCCGGTCGTGGCCGAAGACACGGACCGTTCCCCCCTCGGGCTCCTTCAGGCCGATGATGGAATTCAGCAGCACGGTCTTGCCTGTGCCCGAACCCCCGACCACGCCCAGCACCTCGCCTCGCTTGACGTCCAGGTCGAGGTTCCGGTGGATCACCTGTTCACCGAACTGGCTCAGCAGGCCGCGAACCTCGATGAGGTTCTCTGAGGCGGCGTCGTTGGCGGCCGTCGCGGCAGGCGGCCGGCTCACAGGTTGAGCTCCAGAAAGATCAGGGCGAAAACCGCATCCAGCGCGATGATGGCGAAGATGGCCTGAACGACGGCGGCGGTCACGCGCTGCCCCAGACTCTCGACATCCCCTGCCACCGCCATGCCCTGCCGACAGCCAATGGCGGCGATGACGATGGCGAACACGGGGGCCTTGATCATGCCGACCATCAGATGCTGACCCATGAGAGGGTCATCGCTGACCCTCTGGATGAAGAACGCCGGGCCGTAGTCAAGCTGGCTCCAGGTCACGAGCGCGCCGCCCATGAAGCCCGCCAGCATGCCGACGAAGGTAAGCAGCGGCATCATGACCAGAAGCGCGGCAAGTCTCGGGATCACCAGGGCCTGAAACGGGTTGACGCCCATGACCTGCATGGCGTCGACCTCCTGGTTCATTCGCATCGACCCGATCTCGGCGGCGAAGGACGAGGCCGAGCGGCCCGCCAGCAGAATGGCGGTGATCAGCACCGCCAGTTCGCGCAGCACCGCCACGGCCACCAGCTGGACGGTGAACACCCCGGCTCCGAACTGGGTCAGGAGATTGGCACCCAGAAAGGCGATGACGGCACCAATGAAGAAGTTGGTCACGGCGATGATCGGCAGGGCGTCAAGGCCCGCCCGATCCGCCTGACTGACCCAGGCCGCCCAGCGGATCTCGCCGGGCCGACGCAACGCATGGCCCGACGCGGCCATCAGCCGACCGAGGAAAGCCATCGACAACAGGAACTCGGCACCCGCGTCGTGCACGCCGTGGCCGATCTTGGCGAAGAAATGCGTCAGGGACTTCTTGGCCGGCGGAGGACCCGCGGTCTGCCGTTCCAGCGTCTCGACCATGGCATAGATGCGGCCGGCCTCCGGTCGCGCGGCGAAGGCGTCCTTGGGGATGGCGCACCCCGACGCCTGAACCAGGGCCAACGCGCCCGCGGTATCGAACCGGCCGAGGTCGCTGACGTCGATGCGATCGACGGTCCGCCCTTCCAGCCTGTCGCCCAGCCGCACCGCGGCCTTACCCAGCGTCATGGTGGTCCAGTCGCCGGACAGCTTGAGCAGGGTACCGCCGCCGCCCACTTCCTCGATCTGGAACTCCGCCGATCTCATGGACCACCCTTAGAGGAGCGAACGCGAATCGAGAACGCTGTCCAGTGCGCTTCGCGGTTATGAAAGCGCTGGCGTCGTCCGGCTGCAACAGGTGATGACTTACAGGCTCACAGATGCCGTCTCACGGCCCTGAGATCTTCAACGAAGCGCTCTCTCTCGCTGTTCCGCGTTGCCTCGTCCGGCAAGCGGAGCAGATAGGAGGGATGGATGGTTATCGTCGCGAGTGAACCGTCGGGCATGGTCAGGGGCTGTCCGCGTTCCTGAGTGACGGCGACCCTGCGCCCCAGAACGCCCAACGAGGCCGTCGCACCCAGCGCGAGGGTCACGGCGGGCTTCACCAACCGACGCTCCTGATCCAGCCACCAGCGGCAGGCGTTGATCTCGCTGAGCACCGGCGTCTTGTGCAGTCGGCGCTTGCCGCGCGGCTCATGTTTGAAATGCTTGACGGCATTGGTGATGAAGACGTCGTCCCGGTCGATGCCCGCTTCGGCCAACGCCTCATTCAGGACCTGCCCCGCCGGTCCGACGAAAGGTCGGCCGGACAAGTCCTCCTGGTCGCCGGGCTGCTCGCCCACGATCATCAGCTTGGCTTCTCTCGGACCCTCGCCACAGACGCCCTGGGTGGCGTCGCGCCAGAGCGGACAGCGGCGACAGGCCTGAACCGCGTGCTTGAGCTCGTCCAGCGTCGAGGCGACGAAGCCCTCCTCGAACGATCCGTCACGCGCATGCCGGGCGATGGCCTTGGACAGGCGGGCGTTCGGTTCCGTCGGGGCGGCCTGGACCATGGTCTCGGTGCGAGCGTGCGAGGCCGCGACCAATTCCGGGATCAGCTGGGCCTCCGGCAGGTTCTTCCAGTACCGCTTGGGCATTTCGCCCTGCATCGTCTTCGTCTTGAGCCGGGCCGGGTTGAAGGTGGAGGCGTAGTAGGTCTTCCAGAACTCCTCGACCTCGTCATCGTCCGGCGCGTCCTCCGGACGGGCGCCGGGTCCGAACGTGAGAGCCTCGCCGTCCCAGAAGCAGGAGCCGTCCGGCGTCAGGATCGACCAGCGCATGGTCGTGAAGCGCCGGACGAAGAAGCCGGAGGTCTTCTCCAGCACCCGGTGCGCCGGCTCGAACCAGGCGACGTAGAGTTCGCCGTCCTCGTCGTCGATCAGGCGGAAGCGGACGAAGGCCTTCATCTTGTGCGAGGCGCGGCTGACGTTCCTCGCGCGCTCGAGGGCGTCGGCCACGTCGCGGTCGGACACCACCTTCATCAGGTCCGGCTGGTCTCGCAGCCGCCACAGCAGCCGATACAGCAGGTCGAAGCGGTCCTCGGAGCGATGAAGGATCACCTCCTGCGCGATGTCGACGAACGCCTTGGGGACGGTGAAGGGCGCCTCTTTGAGGGGCTCAGCGTCCTGAAAGGGTTCGGCAGGAAACAGGTCGCCCGATGCTTCCGCCCCCCTGACCATGAACCGCGCCTGCGCCGGCTCCACCCCCGCCAGCCGAAACCGGCGCGACGCCGCGCGCCAGCCGTCGAAATCGGTCTCGTGCTCGAGGACGGCGGTCGCCATCTCAGAACAACGTCAGCTGTTCCGGTCGAGGTTCCGGCGCGATCCGCGCGCGCAGATCGACCGCATCGGTCAGGCCACCGGGCGTCCAGTCCAGCGCGGTGATGAACGGCCGCACCTTGTCTATGCCTCGACAAAGCCGCGCGACATCCTCCAGCCGCAGGGTGCGGTAACGCCGGACCGAGATCATCCGGTCGACAGACTTCACGCCCAGCCCCGGCACGCGCAGCAGCCTTTCCCGCGGCGCGGTGTTCACGTCGACCGGGAACTCCTCCCGGCGGTTG
>JAIERG010000088.1 GCA_019747095.1 Caulobacteraceae bacterium
TCTTCGCCCGCTATCAGGACCACACCCTGATCGGCCGCTCCATCACCTTCGACATCGCCCGGGGAATTGGCACGGCCGACGGCGAGGTCGAGCTGACCGACCCGGAAGGCAACCGCGTCTTCGCCAGCCATCTGGAGCTCGATGAGGACCTGCGCGCCGGCGTCGCCGTGGATTTCGCTACCCGCCTGACCAACGGCGCCAGTCTGACGGCCGCGACAGCAGTGCGGCGCAGTCAGAACGTCAACGAGCTGAACTACGCCCTGTTCACCCCCTGCCCCATCTGCGACGAGGACGGAAACCCCAAGGAGCCCAGCCTCTCGATCCAGGCCGAGAAGGTCGTTCAGGACGAGGAACTGCGGGCCATTCTGTATCGCAACGCGGTGTTCAAGCTGGGCGGCGTGCCGGTCTTCTGGCTGCCCGCCTTCGCCCACCCGGACCCGACGGTGGAGCGGGCCTCCGGCTTTCTGGTCCCCACGGTCAACTACGACGACGGGCGCGGCCTATCGGTCGAGACACCGTATCTTCATGTCGTTTCGCCGTCCGAAGACTGGCTGATCAGCCCTCAGTTCAACACGCGCGTCCTGCCCTTCCTGAACCTGCAGTGGCGCAGACGGTTCGCGGACGGGACCGTCGTTCTGCGCGGCGGGGTGACCTATGCCCGCACCTTCGGCGACTTCGACCTGGACGGCGACGGGGACGCGGAGTCCAACGTCGATTTCGGTGACCGTACGGCCCGCAGCTATTTCCTGGGCTACGGCCGGTTCGACCCTGACGGCCCCTGGCGCTGGGGGTTCACAGCCGAACGGACCTCGGACAAGACCCTGTTCGACCGGTACGACATCCAGGACCCGTACCAGGATAACGGCCTGTACTACGGCGACCAGCGTCGCCTGATCAGCCAGCTGTACGCCGAGCGGCAGACCGCCCGATCCTATCTGTCCGTCGCGGCCTTCACCATCCAGTCGCTGAGGGTGTCGCGTTTCGATCCGGTTACGCCAGCGCTGAACGTTTTCGAGGACGACGACGCCTTGCCGCTGGTCGCGCCTCTGATCGACGCCCGCTGGGAGCCTGAGACTGCCGTTCTGGGTGGACGTCTGCGCCTGCGCGGGTCGGCCGTGTCCATTTACCGCGAGCGGTACTTCGGCAGCCCGGTATTGCGTCCAGAGGTCATCCCCACCGGTTCCACCGTCGGCCTGCCCGGCGTCGACAGCCGCCGGGTGACGGGGCAGGTCGACTGGCGCAGAACCTTCATCGCGCCCGCCGGGGTCCGCTACGAGGCCTTCTTCGACGGCCGGGTGGACGTCTACTCCGTCAACGACCTGCCGCCGGTCCTGAGCCTGGACAATGAGACCATCACGCGCGAGCGGGCCACCCTCGGCCTCGACATCAGCTATCCCCTGATCCGCCGTCTCGCAGACGGCGCCGACCTGATCGTCGAGCCGATGGGCCAGCTGTCGCTCTCGACCGATCCGGACCTGGATCCTCGTATCCCCAATGAGGACGCTGAGACGATCGAACTGGACGAGTCGTCCCTGTTCCGCGTCGATCGCTTCCCCGGCTACGACCTGATGGAAGGGGGTCTGCGCCTGACCGCCGGCGTTCGCTCGACAATTCGTTGGGACCAAGGCCGCAGCGCCAGCCTTTTCGTCGGCCGTAGCATGCGAGACGCCGGGCAGGACAGCTTCCGTGTGCCGATCCCGGATAATCCGTCACGTCTCTACGATCCCACAGGCCTGGCGGCACAGACCTCGGACTGGATCGTCCAGGGTGAGTTCAAGCCGTCCGACCGCATTCGCGGCTGGGGCCACGCCACGGTCGATGGCTCGGGCGACCTGCGCCGCGCAGAGGCCGCTGTTGATGGGCGCTGGGGCGGCCGGAACCTAGCGACCATCAGCTACATCCTCGACCGCTCCAACCCGCTGGATGGCCCCCTGAACCGGAACTACGAGTTCGTGCAACTGGCGGCCCAGCAGTTCGTCTACGGCAATTGGGGTGTGACCGTCGCGGGCATTGCAGATCTTGAGCGAGACCTCATCACCCGTTCGGAAGTCGGTCTGCTGTTCGACGACGACTGTTTCCGTATCGAGGTCGGCTTTCGTCGCGACAACACGCGGGTGAGGCCGACCGGACCGTCTGAAGGCGTCTTCTTCCGTCTCAACCTCGCCACTTTTGGCGGGTCAGGGTATGGATCGAATGGCCTGCGTTAGGCATGAGGCGTCAAGATTGCGCCCGCCCGGTCCAAAACCGATGCGCGAGGCTTCGAGGGAACCAGGACTGACCATGGGTTTGATGCGTATTTCGACCGCTGTCGCTATGGCCGCGCTGGTCGCGGGCTCTGCGATTGCCCAGACTGCGCCAGCGGGTCAGACGACTGGCGCAGTCGCTTCGGCTGCGGAACAGGCTCCGGCCGCTCCCGCGGCTACTGCGCCCGAGTTCAGGTTGGCAGACGGCATTGTTGCAACGGTCAACGATCAAATCATCACCGGCTTTGATCTGCGCCAGCGCATGCTGACCGTTATCGCCATGAGCCAGGTCCAGCCGACCGAGGAAAACATCCCCGCGATCCAGCAGCAGGCGCTGCAGGCACTCATCGAGGAACGTCTCCAAGCACAGGAGATCGCCAAGTATGAGACACTGATCGTCACGGACGAGGAGGTCGACCAGGAAATCGCCGCGATGGCGCAGGACGCTGGGGTCACGCCAGACCAGTACATGAGTTTTCTGGCCCAGGGCGGCATCCGCCCGGAGCAAATGCGCCAGCAGCTGCGTACAGAAATTGGTTGGCGTCAGCTGGTTGGTGGTCGCTTCAACACCCGCGCACGGGTCAGCCGGGCACAGGTTGAACAAGCCCTGCGCCAACTGTCGGAGGCAGCGGCGCGACCCCAGTACCTGATCGGAGAAATCTATATCGAAGCCGCCCGCGTGGGCGGGCAGCAAGCTGCAATTAATGGTGCAGAACAGTTGGTTGCCCAGATGGTTCAGGGCGCTCCTTTCCAGGCCGTGGCCCGCCAGTTCTCTGCCGCGCCGTCAGCGGCGCGGGGTGGCGACGCTGGCTGGATCGTTCAGGGCACGGTTCAACCCGCTCTCCAGACCGCGCTCGACACCCTGCAGGTTGGCCAGCTATCCCGTCCTATCCCGGTCGAAGGCGGCGTTTACATCATCTACATGCGGGACAAGCGCTCCGGTGCCGCCACGAGCCTGGTCAGTCTGAAGCAGGCCATGATCGAGCTGCCAGAGACGGCCAGTGCCGATGAGCTGGCTGCCGCAACACAGCGGCTCACGACCCTTCGGCCACAGCTGACGTGCGACAACCTCCTTCAGCGGACGTCATCGGAAACGGGCCTGCTCGGATCAGACCTTGGCGAGAGCGATGTTGCAAACCTCGCCCCGCAGTTCCAGCAGGTCGCCCGCTCCGCCGAGGTCGGCACAGTATCCGATCCGGTTCGTACACCGCTTGGTCTGCATCTGGTTGCGGTGTGCGGTCGGCGCTTGGGTGGTGTTGACGTGCCGTCCTACCGCGAAGTCGAGAACCGGCTGCAGAACCAGAACCTCGCTATGTTGGCGCGCCGCTATATCCGCGATCTTCGCGCTGACGCCCTGATCGAGGTCAAGTAGGGCCTTGGCCCGGATGCCGCTGGTCTTGTCGCTCGGTGAACCCGCCGGGATCGGTCCAGAGATCGTGGCCAAGGCCTGGTCGTCGTTGAAAGGCGGTGTGCCGTTCTTTGTCCTCGGCGACGCCTGGCTGCTGGCGGCGCAGGGGAGACCAGTGGTTGAGATCCACGACCCGAGCGAGGCGCTCTCGGCCGGCGCGACCGCCCTGCCTGTCCTGCACCATCCCGCGCCCGCGCCGGTCACGGCCGGGGCTCCTGACGTGCGCAACGCCGCCGTCGTTGCCGACTGGATAGAGCGCGCGGTCAACCTATGCCTGGCGGGCGAAGCGTCCGGGCTGGTCACGGCTCCAATCGCCAAGGCGCCACTGTACGCCGCCGGCTTTCGCTTTCCCGGCCACACCGAGTTCATCGCCGAACTAACCGCCGACGCCGCCTTCGAGGGCACGCGCGGACCGGTGATGATGCTGACCGCCAAGGACCTGAGGGCCTGCCTTGTCACCATCCACCTTCCGCTGGATCAGGTGCCCGAGATGGTCACCACCGAACGGGTCAAACGAACGGCGCGCGTGGTTCACGAGGCCATGCGCCGCGACTTCGGCATCGCCAGCCCCCGACTGGCGCTGGCGGCGCTGAACCCGCACGCGGGCGAGAGCGGCTCCCTGGGCCTGCAGGAAATCGAGGTCCTGAGGCCCGCCGCCGAGGCTCTGCGCGCCGAGGGCATCGCCATCACCGATCCACTGCCAGCCGACACGATGTTCCATGACGAGGCCCGGGCGACCTATGACGCGGCCGTCTGCCTCTATCATGATCAGGCCTTGATCCCCGTGAAGACGCTGGACTTCTGGGGCGGCGTGAACGCCACGCTCGGCCTGCCGATCGTGCGCACCTCGCCCGACCACGGCACCGGCTTCGAGATCGCGGGCAAGGGCGTCGCCCGGCCCGACAGCCTGATCGCGGCCATCCGTCTGGCCTCGGAGATGGCGGCGGCGCGCGCCAGGGGCTAACAGCGGCGGGTGACCGACCTGCCAACCCTTCGCGAATCCCTCGAAGCCCACGGCCTGCTGGCCAAGAAGAGCTTCGGCCAGCACTTCCTGCTGGACCTGAACGTCACACGAAAGATCGTCCGACTGGCGGGTCCGTTCGAAGGCCGCGCCGTGATCGAGGTCGGCCCCGGCCCGGGCGGCCTGACCCGGGCCCTCTTGGAGAGCGACCTTTCGCGGCTGGTGCTGGTCGAGAAGGACCCCCGCTTCCTGCCCTTACTGTCAGAGCTCGACGACGACTCAGGCCGCCTGACCATCGTCGAAGGCGATGCGCTGAGGGTCCGCGAAGCCGAGCTCGTCGAAGGCCCGACGCACCTCGTTTCAAACCTGCCGTACAACGTCGGCACGCCGTTGCTCATCAAGTGGCTGACCGGGCCTTGGACGCCCTGCGCCCTGACCCTGATGTTCCAGAAGGAAGTCGCCGAACGTATCGTCGCCCGGCCCGGCGACGACGACTATGGCCGCCTCGCCGTCATCGCCCAGGCCACCGCCACAGCGAAGATTGTCATGCATCTGCCCGCCGCCGCCTTCACGCCACCTCCGAAGGTGGCCTCGGCGGTCGTGCATATCGTCCCCCGAGCGGACCGGCCCGCGCCCGATCTGCTGAAGCGGCTGGAACGGGTCACGGGCGCCGCCTTCGGCCAGCGTCGCAAGATGCTCCGCTCCAGCCTCAAGCCGCTGGGCGGTGCCGCCCTGTGTCAGGCCGCAGGCGTCGATCCTGACGCGCGGGCCGAGACCATCGACATCGCGGGCTTCCTGCGGCTCGCCGAGGCCTGCGGCACCTGACCTTGTGGCGTCGCCGCAGTCGCTGATCCACAGTGTCGTTGCCTCCGGCAAAGAGGCTCAAGGTTCAAGGGAGGCCGCCGTGGGCGACAAGAAGACGATTCCGGCCGAGGCAGTCGACCTCTACACCCGCTTCATCCACGGCGAGATAGACCGGCGGGCGTTCGCGACTTCCGTCAGCCGCTACGCAGTCGCCGGCCTGACGGCCACGGCAATCATCGAGGCCCTGATGCCGAACTATGCGCTGGGCCAGCAGGTCGCCAAGGACGACGAGCGCATCCGCGCCGACTACATTACCGTCCCTTCGCCCGACGGCCACGGGGAAATCCGCGGCTATTTCGTCCGCCCGTTCAGCGCCGATTCCCGCAGCGCGGAGCCCGCCAGGCTGCCCGGCGTGATCGTCATCCACGAGAACCGGGGCCTCAATCCGCACACGGAGGACGTGGCCCGCCGCTTCGCACTCGCCAACTTCAACGCCTTCGCGCCTGACACCCTGACCAGCGTCGGCGGATATCCCGGCGACGACTATCGCGGCGGCCAGCTTTTCGCGTCTCTGGACCGGGCCAAGATGACCCAGGACCTGCTCGCTGCCGCCCGCTGGCTCCGGACGCGCGAGGACGGCAACGGCAAGCTCGCAGCGACCGGCTTCTGCTACGGCGGGGCCCAGTCCAATCTGCTGGCCGGCATGATGGGCGATGAGCTCGCCGCCGCCGCGCCCTTTTACGGAGGGGCGACACCGTCAGAACTCGTGCCCGCGATCAAGGCCGCCATCCTGATACACCACGGGGCGCTGGACGGCCGTCTGGCCGAGGGCTTCCCGGCCCAGATCGCCGAGCTGGAGCGCCACGGCATCACCCACGAAGGCCATCTCTGGCCCAACTCGGTCCACGGCTTTTTCAACGACGCAACGCCGGAACGCTACAACCCGAGTACCGCCGCCCAAGCCTGGAGCCGGACGCTGGAGTGGTTCAATCAATACACCCGGACGCCGGCTCCGTAATCGCGACGTCACGGACTTGTCGCCGGTCGGCCTCACCGCCTAGACCAGCGACATGACCGCCGCCATCGAGCCGTTCCGCGCCATCGTCATCAGCCGCCTCGCCCATGCCCTCAAGGCCGAGGGCCGCAGCGTCATCCACATGGAGTTCGGCCAGCCCTCGACCGGGGCACCGCCGCGAGCCATCGCCGAGGCACACCGGGTGCTCGACGCTGACGGCATGGGTTATTGGGAAAGCGCGCCGCTTAAGGCCCGGATCGCGCAGCTGTATCAGGACCGATACGGCGTTGCGGTCACGCCCGACCGCCTGCTCCTGACCTGCGGGGCCTCCCCTGCCCTGGTCCTCGCGCTATCGTCACGCTTCCTGCCCGGCGACCGCATCGCCATGGCCCGTCCCGGCTATGTCGCTTATCGCAATGTCGTGAAGGGGCTGAACATGCAGGCGGTCGAGATCGCTTGTGGACCGGCCGAGCACTACCAGCTGACGGCGGGGGCGATCGAGGCGCTGGACCCCGCGCCCGCCGGGATCATCATCGCAAGCCCAGCCAATCCCACGGGATCGGTGATCGCAGAGGCCGAGCTGGCCCGTATCGCCGAGGTCTGTCGCCGGCGCGGGATCCAGATCATCTCCGACGAAATCTATCACGGCCTGAGCTACATCGGGCCTCAACCGACGATGCTGGCGTTTGAGCCCGAGGCCATGGTCATCAACAGCTTCAGCAAGTACTGGAGCATGGCGGGGTGGCGGCTGGGCTGGCTGCTGGTCCCGGCCCAGCACATCGAGACGGCCAAGGCCTATATTGGCAACCTCTTCCTGACCCCACCTTCGCTCAGCCAGCACGCCGGACTGGTCGCCATGGACGAGCACGAGGTGCTGGAAGGCCATCTGGAGGTCTATCGCCGGAACCGCGCCCTGATGCTCGAGGCGTTGCCGCGTCTAGGCCTGAAGACCATCGCCCCACCCGACGGCGCCTTCTACATCTGGGCCGACATCGGCCACATCACCGACGACAGCGTCAGCTTCTGCGAACGCCTGTTGAAGGACACTGGCGTCGCCACCGCCCCCGGCGTCGACTTCGATCCGGTGGAGGGCCACCGCTTCATGCGCTTCAGCTTCGCGGTGTCGACACCGGAGATCGAGGAAGCGCTGCGGCGGATGGAGCCCTGGTTCGCCGCTCAGACGTCTTCGGACAAGAGCGCCTCGCGGTAGCCTTCCACCCAGGTGTTCCGGAACCGGCGGCTGCGCTCGGCGTGATAGATGTGCGCCAGCTCGGCATAGGACCGGTCGAAGTCGTCGTTGACGAAGACGTAGTCGAACTCGGCGCAGTGCTCGATCTCGCCCTTGGCGTTCTGGATGCGGCGTTCGATGACCTCGTCGGCGTCCTGGGACCGGGTCACGAGGCGGCGACGCAGCTCAGCCAGGCTGGGCGGCAGGATGAAGACGCGCACGGCGTCGTCCGGGCACTTCGCGGCGATCTGGCGCGCGCCCTGCCAGTCGATGTCGAACAGGACGTCGCGCCCTTCCGACAGCGCCCGCTCCACCGGCTCCCTTGGACTGCCGTAGCGATTGCCGTGGACGTCGGCCCATTCCAGGAAGGAGTCGGCGTCAATCCCCTTCTGGAACTCGGCATGGTCGACGAAGTGATAGTCACGCCCCGCCACCTCGCCCGGCCGAATGCCGCGCGTCGTCATGGAAACCGAAAGCTCCAGCCCACCGTGGTCGGCCATCAGGCGCCGGCAAAGGCTGGTCTTGCCGGCACCGGACGGGCTCGCGACGATCAGGAGGACGCCTCGGCGCGGCGTACGGTCGTTGGACATTCTAGCTCTGGGGCGTGTTGGCGGCGGGCACCGTCGTGCGCGCGGGCGTCGCCGGACGCAAGGTGCCCGGCGGCTGCATGGTTATGACGGCGTCGCCGGTTGGAGCGGGCGTCGCCGCTGCTCCGGCCGGGGCCTCGGCATTGGTGCGGGCATCGGGTGGTATGACTTCCGCAGGCGCTCCCGCCCTCTGTGCCTCGATGGCCCGCCAGCGGGCAACATTGGCTCGATGCTCCTCGTAGGTGCGAGCGAAGGCGTGACCGCCCGTGCCGTCCGCCACGAAGAACAAATCATCTGTAAGCGGAGGATTGAGCACGGCCTCCAGGGACTGGCGCCCAGGATTGGCTATAGGAGTCGGAGGCAGCCCGTCGATCAGGTAGGTGTTGTAGCCTGTATCGCGTTCCAGCTCCGAGCGACGGATGCCGCGGCCCAAGGGGCGTCCCTTGGTGATGCCGTAGATGATGGTCGGGTCGCTCTCCAGCCGCATGCCCAACCGGATTCGATTGGAAAACACCGCGGCGACACGAGGCCGCTCTGCCGCAACACCCGTCTCCTTCTCCACAATGGATGCCAGGATCACAGCCTCCTCGGGCGTGCGAACGACGGTGTTGGGGCTGCGTCGGGCCCAGAGCTCGGCGAGGTTTTCCTCAGCAGCGCGCTGCATACGGGCGATCACGGCCTGACGGCTCTCCCCCCGCGTGATCTCGTAGGTTTCGGCCCACAGGGACCCTTCCTCGGGAATTTCGTCGATGGTCCCGGTCAGAATGGTTTCCGCGTTCAGGATGTCGACTGCCTGGGCCGAGGACCAACCCTCCGGGATGGTCACGAAATGGCGCACGACACGACCGTCGGTCAGCAGGCTTATCACCGACTTCAGAGACGCCCGGCTCGGCACCTCATACTCCCCTGCTCTCAGCCTCCGGTCAGCGCCCGTCAGAGTGGCCGCCGCCTTGAACATGTCGACCGAACGGATCACGCCTGCGTTCTTCAGCCGCGCAGCGATGGCCGAGACGCCGGAGCCGCTCGGCAGGGTCACGATGGTCGACTCGTCGTTCTGCGCCGGCGGACCCGGCGAGTAGTAGACGCTCCACGCCCAGGCCAGGCCAGCGATCAGGAACAGGCTGACGGTGGCCGAGGCCGCCAGCAGTGCCGCGATCAGGCCGGGTCTCTTCTGCCCCGGCGTGCCCCCGAACACCATCAGGCGACCTTGCGGAAGAGTATGGAGGCGTTGGTGCCGCCGAACCCGAAACTGTTGGACATGGCCACATCGATCTCCATCGACTTGCCCTTATGTGGCACGAGGTCGATGGCGGTTTCGTGTTCCGGGTCGTCCAGGTTGATCGTCGGCGGTGCAATCTGGTCACGGATCGCCAGCACGCTGAACACCGCCTCGATGGCTCCCGCCGCGCCAAGTAGATGACCAGTCATGGACTTGGTTGACGACATGGCCACGTTGGCCGAATGCGCACCCATGAGGCGCTCGACAGCCCGGAGCTCGATCCAATCAGCCATGGTGGAAGTCCCATGGGCGTTGACGTAGTCGATGTCAGTGACGTCGATGCCCGCGCGCGTCACGGCTGCCTTCATGGCGCGATAGGCACCGTCGCCGTCTTCGGAAGGTGCCGTGATATGATAGGCGTCGCCCGACATGCCGTAGCCGATGATCTCGGCATAGATTCGAGCCCCCCGGGCTTTGGCGTGCTCGTACTCTTCCAGGATCAGGACGCCCGCGCCCTCGCCCATGACGAAGCCGGCGTGACCCCGATCATAGGGCCGCGAGGCCTTCTCCGGGGTTTCATTGTAGGCGGTGCAGAGTGCCTTGCAGGCCAGGAAGCCAGCGATGCCAATCGGGACGATAGACGCCTCAGCGCCTCCCGCCACCATGACGTCGGCATCGTCGAACGCGATCATGCGTGCCGCGTCGCCGATCGCATGGACGCCGGACGCGCAAGCGGTGACCACGGCATGGTTGGGGCCCTTAAGCCCATGCCGGATAGAGATCTGGCCGCTGGCGAGGTTGATCAGCGCCGATGGAATGAAGAAAGGACTGAGCCGTCGAGGCCCGCTCTCCTGAAGGATCAGGGCGTTCTCTGCGATCGGTCCGAGGCCACCAATGCCTGACCCCATCATCACGCCCGTACGCTCGCGATCTTCTTCGCTCTCGGGATGCCAGCCGGCGTCATTCAAGGCTTCGTCGGCAGCGGCAATGCCATAAAGGATGAAGTCGTCGACGCGCTTCCGCTCTTTGGCCGACATGATGGAGTCCGGATCGAACACGCCCGGCTGACCCGCTACCCCGCCGCCGCGCCCATCCACCGATGGCACCTCGCCAGCGATGGTGCAGCCATAGCCTTGGGTATCGAAAGTGGTAATCGGCCGGATGCCCGAACGACCCTCCACAATGCCTTTCCAACTGTGCTCGACGCCGTTGCCCAGGGGGGTGACGAGGCCGAGACCGGTGACGACGACGCGGCGCATGGGACGCTCCAGCTCCGTATTGGCGTGATTCAGAAACAGTAATGGCCGCCGGGCGTCTCCGCTAGGAGCGCCAGGCGGCCATTGAAAGTCGATGAAACGGCGGGATCAGCCCGCGGTCTTCTCGTCGATGAACTTCACAGCATCGCCGACGGTCTGGATGTGCTCGGCGGCATCGTCAGGGATTTCGATGTCGAACTCTTCCTCGAAGGCCATGACCAGTTCGACGTTGTCGAGCGAGTCGGCGCCGAGGTCGTCGATGAAGCTGGCCTTCTCGGTGACCTTGTCCGGATCGGCGTCCAGGTGGTCGATCACGATCTTGCGGACGCGTTCCAGGGTGTCGGACATGAGTGTCTCTGCCTTCTAGGGCCGCCATCGGCGGCGTTTGATCTCGGTCTCGCCGTAAGACGACGGCTCCGACTGTGCAAGGGGCGACGCTCGCTGGCCCAGCCGGCTGACGAGCCCTTTAGCACACCCCCGGCGGGTGGAAATAGGCTGTAACGGCCTGTCATCCCCGGCGGCGATTGACCCACCACAGCAGGCCCGCCCCCACGATGGCCATGGGAGCCCCATAGATCGCCCAGATGATCTGGCCCGTCATGAAGCTGCCGGGAAGGATGTTCAGGCCCTGCAGGACCCAGATGATCCCGATCAGCAGCAACGGACCGCACAGGATCGTCGCCAGGTAGCGCAGGACGATCATCAGAGCATCGCCATGCCGCCGTTGATGTGCAGGGTCTGGCCCGTGACGTAGGCCGCCTCGTCCGAAGACAGATAGACGGCCGCCGCCGCGATCTCGTCGCCCGTTCCCAGTCGTCCGGCCGGGATGCGGCCCAGGATGGCCTCGCGCTGCTGTTCGTTCAGCACATCAGTCATGGGCGAGGCGATGAAACCCGGCGCGATGCAGTTGACCGTGATCCCCCGGCTACCGACCTCCTGGGCCAGCGACTTGGAAAAGCCGATCATTCCGGCCTTGGACGCCGAATAGTTGGTCTGGCCCGGATTGCCGGTGACGCCGACCACCGAGGTCACACCGATGATCCGGCCCGAGCGGCGCTTCATCATGCCCTTCACGGCGGCGCGGGCCAGGCGGAAATAGCTCTCAAGATTGATCTGGATGACGGATTGGAAGTCCTCGTCCTTCATCCGCATCAGGAGGCCGTCTTTGGTGATCCCGGCGTTGGCCACGAGGATATCCAGCGGCGCGCCCGCGACTTCCTCGGCTCGGCCGACGAGCCCGTCGACGGACTCTGCGTCCGAAAGGTTCGCCGGCGCAGCGAAGGCCCGCTCGCCCAGGTCCTTGGCCAGGTCCGCGAGGACAGCCTCGCGGGTGCCGGACAGGACGACGGTCGCCCCTTGGACGTGCAGCGCCCGAGCCACGGCCCCGCCGATACCGCCGGTCGCGCCGGTCACGAGCGCGGTCTTGCCGGTCAGATTGAACATGGTCGTCTCCGTGATCAGGCGAAGGAGGCCGCGAAGGCCTCGATATCTTCAGGCGTGTTGAGCGCGAGGCTCTCGGCGTCCGGCGCGATGCGCTTGGCCATGCCGGTCAGGACCTTGCCCGACCCGACCTCGACGAAACGGGTCACGCCACCGTCGGTCGCTATCCATTCCATCGACTCGCGCCAGCGCACGCGGCCCGTCACCTGCTCGACCAGCAGGCGCCGGATGGTGTCTGCGTCGGAGACCGGCCGTGCCGTCACATTGGTCACTACCGGGACCGCAGGCCCAAGAAGCGCCGCCGACGCTAGCGCCGTCGCCATTTCATCCGCCGCCGGCTGCATCAGCGGGCAGTGGAAGGGCGCAGAGACGTTGAGCGGGATCGCACGCGCGCCCAGCTCCTTGGCCTTCTCGATGGCGCGATCCACGGCGGCCTTCGCGCCCGAGATGACGACGTTGCCGTTGTTATTGTCGTTGGCCACGACGCAGACGCCGACCTCGGCACCCGCCGCAGCGGCGGCTTCCGCCAGCGCCAGATTCGTCTTGGGCCCGATCAGCGAGGCCATCGCACCCTGCCCCACCGGCACGGCGCGCTGCATGGCCTGGCCGCGCAGTTTCAGCAGCCGCGCCGTGTCCGCGACCGTCAGCGCCCGCGCCGCCGCCAGCGCCGAATACTCGCCCAGCGAATGCCCGGCCACGAAGGCGGCGCGATCCACCCCGATGCCGAAATCCTTCTCCAGTACCCGCACGACCGCCAGCGACACCGCCATCAGCGCCGGCTGGGCGTTCTCGGTCAGGGTCAGCTGATCCTCCGGCCCATTGCGCATCAGACCTGACAGGTCCTGCCCCAGCGCCTCGTCCACCTCTCCGAACACCTCGCGCGCGCTGGCGAAGGCTTCGGCCAGCGCCGCCCCCATGCCCACGGCCTGGCTACCTTGTCCGGGAAACAGAAGGGCGAGAGTCATGGGCGAGGTCCGATATTGCCGAAATCGGCGCAGGCCTAGGCCGGTTGACCGCATCGGGCAAGTCGCCCGGGTTTGCAGTTGCTCCAGCGTCCCTTTTCCCCTATAGCCGCGCGCTTTCCAGGGCCTCGGTCCCGGAGCGGAACGCCAAAGGGTTCGGGAACTCCTCCCGGCCGCCGCCTCGGGAACCATCGTCGGACGGACTACCCGGTCCTTCGGCGCCGACGCCCCACACGGGAGACGAACGAATGGCTCTTTACGAGCACACGGTCATGTCGCGCCAGGACATCAGCGCGCAACAGGCCGAAGCCCTCAACGACACCAT
>JAIERG010000138.1 GCA_019747095.1 Caulobacteraceae bacterium
GCTTCGTCAATCCCGTGAAGGCTGCGACGCTGCGCTGGAAGAGCTAGGGGCTACCGCGTCCGCGCGCCCGCCAGCAGGGCGTCCACCTGACGGCCGACGTGATCGGCCAGCTGGTCCACGGTCCAGCCGTCGTAGGCGACGCGGCGATAGTTCGACAGATAGGCGTCCCAGATCAGCTCGGTCAGCAGAGCCACGTCAGCGTCCTGCTTTATCTCGCCCGAGGCCACGCCGTCCCGCAGGATGCCCGTGATGACGTCCGTCAGGGCACGGGTCGCCGCGCGCTGACGCGTCTCTGCGGCGACAGGCTGGAACCACGAGCGGGCCACGATGGCCTGGAACAGGGGAAGCTGGTCGATCGAGCCGTGGTAGCCGGCCGACAGGGCGTTCACGAGCCGGTCGCGCGTCGAGCCGTCGCCCGCGCCGTTCTTCATCGTCTCGGCGAGACCCGCCATGTCCTCGGTCAGGACGGCCTCGAACAGCTCGGCCTTGTCCTGGAAGTTGGCGAAGACGGCGCCGGTCGACATGCCCGCGCCCTTGGCGATGTCGCGGATGGTGGCCGGCTCATAGCCGCGCTCGGCGAACAGGTCGCGGGCGGCGTCGAGCACCTTCTGCCGGGTGCGGACCTTGGCGGCCTGGCGGCGGTTCAGCCGGGGCTCGGCCAAGGCGGAGGATGAAACGGAAGAGGCGGTCGACGCGGACTCACGCATGAACACGTATACTCTGTGCTTGCCGCGGCGGAGCATGAGCCGCGCGGCCAGTGAACGAAACGGGACGGGCCAGGAGGAACGTTGGCGGTCGGCGATCGGACGCGCACGGACGATCCTCGCCAGACCTTGCCCCGGGGAGGAGCGGCCGCTTTCATCAGCAAAGGATGACCAAATTGGGTCACCTTCACGGTTAAAGGGAAAGGCGCGACCTCAGGGCGCGGGTCGGGCGATCGCGGCGATCCTCGGGCGCGGCGGCCTGGAAGATCTCGCGGAACCGGTCGCGGCGCTCGTGAATTGAGGCGAGCACCAGGCCCATCGGAATGCCCAGATCGACCAGGGTGTTCTCTGCCAGTTGCAGACTGGCTTCCGTCGTCTCGGGCACCGCGTCGGTGACACCCAGGGCATACAGGCGCGCCGCATGGCGATCATCGCGGGCTCGGGCGATGATGGGCAGGTCCTGACGCAGGGCGCGGGCCGCGATGACCACCTCGTCCACCTTGCCAGGGGCGTCCATGGTGACGACCAGCGCCTTGACCTCATCGATGCCGCAGAGCCGAAGCAGCTCGGGACGGCTGGCGTCGCCGTAAGAGACGTCAAAGCCTTCCCGGCGCCCGGCCGCCACGGTGGAAACGTCGCTGTCGACAGCGATGAAGCGCTGCCCATGCTCACTCAGCATCTCGGCCACCAGATGCCCGACGCGACCGAAGCCGACGATCAGAACGTCACCGGATTGGGCCGAAGGTGCGAGCGGCACCGCGACTGGCTCGGGCGGTGCCACCTTCAGCAACCGCTCCGCCGCGAGCGCCATGAGCGGAATGGTGAAGATGCTGATCGTCGCCGAGACGAGCACCGCCTGGGTGAAGCCGGGATCCGCGATGCCCTCCACCAGGCCCGTGTTGAGAATGACAAAGGCGAACTCGCCTGCAGGCCCCAGCAGGAGCGCTGTCTCGATGGCCGCGCGGAGAGGAACGCCCCACAGTCTGGCAAGGCCAAAGATCAAGCCCGCCTTGATGACTGTCAGCATAAGCGCGATGCCAAACACGCCTGCCGGGTTGGCTGCCACGGCCTCCAGATCCAGACCGATACCGACGCCGACAAAGAACACCCCGAGCAGCAGGCCCTTGAAGGGCTCGATGTTGACCTCGATCTCGCGGCGATACTCGGTCTCGGCCAGAAGCAGACCGGCGATCAGGGCTCCCAGGCTCATGGACAGGCCGGCGGCCTCGGCCGCGACACCCGCACCGACGACGATCAGAAGGCACAGGGCGACGAACAGCTCCTGCCGGCCACCGCCCCCCTTCGCCCGGCTCTTGGCGACGGACCGGAACAATGGCCGGAGCAGCACGCGGCCGCCGATCACGAGAAGCGCGACGGCGAGCGCCGCTGGAGCCAGTGTCAGCAAGGCACGGCCGATATCGGGCGCGTTCATCTCTCCGCCGCCCGCGGCGATCGCAGCGAGCACAGTCACACTGACAAGGATCGGGGCGACCGCGAGATCCTGGGCGAGGAGGGTGGCGAATGTCGCACGGCCCGCCGCCCCCTTCATCCGCCCTCGCTCGGCCATGACAGGCAGGACGACGGCGGTGGAAGACAGGGACAGGCCCAGGCCAAGCACGGCGGCGCTGGCCAGGGGTTGGCCCATAATCATGAAAACGGAGGCCAGCACCGCCGAGCACAGGGCGATCTGGCTCATGCCCAGGCCGAACACCAGCCGGCGCATGGCGCGCAGCCGGTCCCAGGACAGCTCCAGGCCGATCATGAACAGTAGAAAGGCCACGCCGAGCTCGGACAGCTGGGCCAACTGCTCGGCATCGGAGATGGTCAGCACCGAAAGCCACGGCAGGACGTCGGAGAAGCGTCCAAGCCCGTCCGGACCCAGCAAAACACCGGCCGCCAGGAACCCCAGCACCGGACTGATTTTCCAGCGACTGAACAGGGGCACGACGACGCCCGCGGCCGCCAGAAAGACGACGAGGTCCTTGTATTCGCCGCCCCCGCCGTGGGCCCCAGCCATGTCGTCTCCCGATGGATGGATCATGGCGCACCCCGCGCCGGGGTACATGGTCGCCGTCGTCGGGGACGTCGCGCAAGGCCCTGAAGCAGGAAATCGTCCTGCGCTGGAGGAAGACGACGCGGTTCGCTAAGAACTGCCTCATGATCCGCGCCCTGAATCGCCTTTTCCTCGATCACCCCAGAGAGGTCGGCGAGAGTTATCTTCACCACGCGGCCGCAGCCTCGCGGTTCGGGTTCAAGCTTGCCCGGTTGACGGCATGCGCCTTCACCCACGCGGTGGTGCCGGGCGTGCACAAGACGACCGTCTCGGACGAGATCAAGCGGATGGCCGATGATCTGGGCTACCGGGCGCAGGTGGCACGCGAGTGCCGCATGAAGGATGCCGGTGCCTTCGATCCGGGGCTTTAGGCATCATGACCCAGGCCCTATCCGGCGTTCGCGTTCTCGATCTGTCGCGGGTTCTCGCGGGACCATGGGCCACCCAGATGCTGGCGGACCTGGGCGCAGAGGTCATCAAGATCGAGCGACCTGGCGTCGGCGACGATACGCGCCACTGGGGCCCACCCTTCACGACCCGGACCGACGGCACCCGCGGCGACGCAGCCTATTTTCTGTGCGCGAACCGCGGAAAGAAGTCCGTGGAGCTGGATATCGCGGCACCCGACGGTGCCGAGGCGATCCGCAGGTTGGCGGCGACTTCGGACGTTCTGGTAGAGAACTTCAAGGTCGGGGGCCTGAAGAAGTACGGGCTCGATTATGCCAGTCTGGCCGCGCTCAATCCGCGCCTTGTCTATTGCTCCATCACAGGATTTGGACAGACCGGGCCGCGCGCTGAGCAGGCCGGTTACGACTACATGATCCAAGCGATGGCAGGGCTCATGTCCATCACGGGCCAACCGGATGGCGCGCCTGGAGCAGAGCCCATGAAGGTCGGCGTCGCTGTCGTTGATCTGGCAACGGGGCTCTACGCGTCCAACGCCATTCTGGCAGCCTTGCTGCATGCACGCGCGACGGGTCAAGGCCAGCACATCGACATCGCCCTGTTCGACGTCCAGGCCGCGATGCTGGCCAATCAGGCGACCAACTGGTTCGTATCGGGTGTTTCGCCGACGCGTATGGGCAACGCTCACCCCAACCTGGTGCCGTATCAGCCGTTTCCTTGCCGCGACGGCAGCGTGGTCATCGCTGTGGGCAATGACAGCCAGTATCGGACCCTTTGCAGCGTGCTCGGAACCGAAGGACTGGCGGCCGACCCCCGCTATTTGAACAATGCCGGCAGGATCGAGAACCGGGCCGAACTCGCGTCGGCCCTGTCCGCGCTGACATCCGGCTGGGCGATGCGAGACTTGATCGAGGCCCTTGAGACAGCCGGTGTTCCCTGCGGCCCTATCAATACGATCGAGCAGGTCTTCGCGGAGCCTCAGGCCGTTCATCGCGAACTGGAGATCGAGCAGACGAGAGATGACCTCTTGTCGCCGGCGCGAACCGTGGCAAATCCGGTCAGGCTGTCTGAGACACCGGTGGGCTACACCAGGGCACCACCGCGCCTGGGACAGCATACCGAGGAGGTTCTCGCGGTGCTGGCCAGCGAGGCAGACCAGGGGTCCGACAGCCGCTGACCGGCCACGCGGATTACTTCGGCGTAATGGCGTTCACGACGTTTGAGCCAAAAGCCGGAACGCGGTATGAGGCCCCGCCGGTCATCCGGCGATGACTTGCGGCCCTCCCCCGCCGCGCCCAGCGACAGGATTCCCCGTGGCCTCCACGCCTTCGACCCGCCCGGCATCGCGCATGCAGTGGCTTCGCGCGCCCGCTTTGGCCTCCGTCATCGCGGCCTCTCTGACCCTTGCCGCCTGCGGCGGCTCCGAAGGCAAGGACGAAGGTGAAGCCCAGGCGGCAGTCGGCCAGGCGGTCAGCGTCCACACTGTCGTCACCACAAACCTGCCCCGCATCATCACGGCTTCGGGAAGCGTCACGCCATGGGAAGAGGTGCCAGTGGGTGCCGAGACTGGCGGTCTGGTCGCCACCGCGGTCTATGTGGATGAAGGCACCTACGTGCGTCAGGGTCAGCCGCTGGTACAGCTCAACGACGCCCTTCTGCGCGCCCAGCTGGGGCAGCAGCAGGCCCAGTTGCAGACGGCGGAGGCCAATCTGGCACGAGACGAGGCGGCGCTGGCCCGATCCCAGGAGCTGAAGGAACGGGGCTTCCTGTCTCAAGCGTCTCTGGATGCAGCGCTGGCAAACCAGCGCGCTTCCGCAGCCAACCTCGCCGCAGCCCGGGCGGCCCTGGCGGAAACACAAACCCGGGTCAATCAGGCGACAATCCGCGCCCCTGTTTCAGGTCTGATCTCTAGCCGCGCCGTGACACGCGGCCAGATCGTCCAGGCCGGTTCAGAGCTGTTCCGCATGGTGCGCGACGGCCGCCTTGAGCTGGATGCCCAGATTCCCGAGGCGGAGCTGCGCCTGGTTCGCCCCGGCATGGCGGCGACGATCGCGTCTGACCAGGGCGGTCAGACGACGGGCACCGTGCGGATTGTCACGCCCCAGGTGGATCCCCAAAGTCGTCTGGGCGTGGCGCGCATCGCCCTGACTGGCGGCTCGAATCTGCGGCCAGGAATGTTCGCCCGCGCCGAGATCGACGCGGGAAGCCAGCCGTCCCTGACCGTTCCTTCGGCAGCAGTCGTGTTCCGGGAAAACCGCGCGGGCGTCTATGTGCTCCGGCCGGACTCGACGGCTCATTTCCAGCCGATCACAGAGGCAGGGCGTAGCGAGGGCGTCGTCGCCGTCTCTTCCGGTCTGCAGGCCGGTCAACGCGTGGTGGTCGAGGGCGCAGGCTTCCTCGGCGAAGGCGATCAGGTGCGGGTCGTACAGGCGGTTGCGGCCCCGTCGGCCACGGTCGCAGCGCCAACGGCGAACTGACCGATGAACTTCAATAACATCTCGTCCTGGTCGATCCGGAACCCCATCCCGATCGTCCTGCTGTTCATCGTGCTGACCGTCGCCGGGATCATCAGCTACGGTCGCCTGCCCATCAACAACTTCCCCAACGTCGATCTGCCCGTGGTTTCCGTCACGGTGGTGCAATCCGGTGCCGCGCCTACGGAGCTGGAAACCCAAGTCACGCGGCTGATCGAGGACGCCGTCGCGGGGCTCGGCGAGGTCGATGACATCAACTCCGTGGTCAACGACTCGGTGTCGACGACCTCCATCACCTTCAACCTCGGCGTCGACCTGGAGAAGGCGACCAACGATGTGCGCAACGCTGTCGCCGGCGTTCGCCAGAACCTGCCGGCCGACGTGCAAGAACCGATCGTGCAGCGGATCGAGTTCAGCCGAATTCCGATCGTCACCTATGTGGTGCGCGCTCCGGGGATGAACCCGGAGGAGCTCAGCTGGTTCGTCGACAATACCATCGCCAAGCGAATGCTTTCGGTGGCCGGCGTCAGCCAAGTCAGCCGCGATGGTGGCGTGAACCGCGAGATCCGCGTCAAGCTCGACCCGGTCAAGCTGGCGGCTCAGGGTGTCAGCGCCGCCGCCGTGTCGAACCAGCTGCGCGCCGCCAACATAAACCTCCCGGGCGGTCGCGGCGAGATCGGCGGCAATGAGCAGGCGATACGGACACTCGGATCCGCCCCCTCGGTCGAAGCCCTGGCCGAGACCCTCATCCCCGTCGGTGGCCGCGCTGTACGCCTGGGTGACCTCGGGGAGGTCACCGACGAATGGTCGGAGCCGCGCGGTCGCGCGCGCTTCAACGGTGAGGAGGTCGTGGCCTTCTCGATCAGCCGGTCGCAAGGCTCTTCCGAACTTGACGTCTATGAGCGGACCAAGGCCGAGATCGAAAAGCTCGACGCCGAACTTCCGAATGTGACGATCGAGGAAGTCACCAACACAACCCAGGACGTGATCAACAACTTCCACGCCTCGGTCGAAGCGCTGCTGCTGGGCGCGGGCCTCGCGGTGCTGGTGGTTCTGGTGTTCCTGAGGGACTGGCGCGCGACGTTTATCGCCGCTGTCGCCATGCCGCTGTCGCTGATTCCGACCTTCCTGATCATGGATCTGACGGGACAGTCGCTGAATGTCGTGACCCTGCTGGCCCTGTCCCTGACGATCGGCATCCTGGTCGACGACGCCATCGTCGAAATCGAGAACATCGTCCGCCACATCCGGGATGGGAAGGCCCCCTATCCTGCAGCCATCGAAGCCGCCGACGAGATTGGTCTGGCCGTCATCGCCACCACCGCGACCCTGATCGCCGTTTTCGCGCCGACAGGCTTCATGCCGGGCGTGGTCGGTCAATTCTTCAAGAGCTTCGCCATCGCGGCGTGCGTCAGCGTCTTCTTCTCGCTGGTCGTGGCGCGCACGCTGACGCCGCTCATGGGCGCCTATATGCTCAAGGCCGACCAGGGCAAGGAGCATGCCGACCCGGCCTGGATGCGCTGGTATCTGGTCGCGCTGCGCTGGGGCATGGGCCATTCCGGGTCCGAGCAGCTCAAGGCAGACCGCGAACGGAAGACCGGCGGCTTCTTCCGGCGTCATTTCGTGTGGCGAGGCCTCGATCACCGCATGTGGGTGATGGGTCTCGGGCTTCTGTTCTTCATCTTCTCGCTGTTTCTGGCCTCCCGACTGCCCTTCGAATTCATTCCGGTCGAGGACGTGTCGCGCTCCAATGTGAGCGTCCAGTTGCCGCCCGGCGCCACCCTCGCCGAAACAGATGCCGTGGTTCGGCGGGTCACCGAGACCCTGACCGCGCGCGAGGAGGTCCGCTCGGTCTACGCCTCGATCGGCTCGGCCACGACCAGCTTTGGTCCCGGTGGCGGTTCGTCGGCCGGCGAAGTTCGGCGCGCCTCGATCACCGTCAACCTGGTCAAGAAGAGTGAACGCAGCATCCGTCAGCAGGCCTTCGAACAGGAAATGGGACCTCTGCTGCGACAGATTCCGGGGGCGCGCGTACAGTTCGGTCAGGATGGCGGCGGCGGCGGCCAGGTCTCGATCTCGCTCGTGGGCGACGATGGGGCTGTGCTCGAGGACGCGGCGGCGGCGGTCGAGCGTGAGATGCGCGGCGTGCCCGGCCTGTCCAATGTGATCTCCACGGCCGCGTTGGTCCGGCCGGAGATCCTGATCACGCCCAAACCCGATATCGGGGCGCTTCAGGGCGTGTCGGCGGCGGATATTTCCTCTGTGGCGCGCGTCGCCACACTGGGCGACGCCGACCAACTGCTGCCCAAGTTCAACCTCGGAGACCGCCAGGTCCCGATCCGGGTCATGCTGACCGAACAGTCACGGACCGATCTGGGTCTGATCGAGAACCTGCAGGTGCCCACCAGCACCGGGACGACTGTGCCTCTGTCATCGGTCGCCGACATCAGCTTCGGGGCCGGTCCGAACCAGCTGGACCGCCTGGATCGCCGGCGGGTGGCCACCCTGACGGCGGAACTGAACGGCATCACCCTGGGCCAGGCCTCGGAGCGGGTGGATGCGCTGCCTGCCATGCAAAACCTGCCGGAGGGTGTCAGCCAGGCTGTTTCCGGCGAGCTGGAAAACCTTCAGGAGACGGCGTCGGGCTTCATCTTCGCCATCACGACCGGCATCCTGCTGATGTACATCGTTCTGGTCCTGCTGTTCAAAAGCTTCTTCCACCCGATCACCATCCTGGCGGCGCTTCCGGTGTCGTTCGGCGGAGCCTTCTTCCTGCTGCTGGTGACCGGGAAGGCGCTGTCGATGCCAGCCCTGATCGGCATCATCATGCTGACGGGGATCGCCGCGAAGAACTCCATTCTGCTGGTGGACTACGCCATCATCGCCATGCAGCGGGGCATGAACAAATACGACGCCATCATGGACGCCGCCCACAAGCGCGCCCGGCCGATCATCATGACGACGCTGGCGATGGGGCTGGGCATGCTTCCCATCGCTGCCGCGTTCGGGGAGGGCACGGAGTTCCGCTCGCCCATGGCCATCGCGGTCATCGGAGGACTGATAACCTCGACCCTGCTTTCGCTGCTGTTCATCCCGGCGGCCTTCAGCCTCATTGACGGGGTCAAGACCCGCCTGGAGCGGGTGCTGGAGCGCCGTTTCGGAGGTCAGCATGGCGAGGTGAAACCGGCGGAGTGAGAATTCGCCGCAATTTCTCGATCTTCGCCCCCATTCGGTCATGACCCATAAGGAAACAGGGCCTATATGAACCTCGCCGGCCTCACGCGGATGTGACCGCGAGCCAACCCCGAGGCCGATGTCGGGACGACGAGATACGATGGCGGACGATGCCGGTCGGCTGAACCAGGTCTTTGCCGAGACCAGCTTTCTCTATGGCTCCAACGCCGCCTACATCGAGGAGATGCACGAGCGCTGGGCGGCTGACCCGTCGAGCGTGCCCGCCGAATGGCGCGGCTTCTTCGACCAACTGAGAGACTCGGCCGAGACGGTGAAGGCGTCGTCGGCCGCGGCGGGATGGGGCCGTGCCCCGACCACCGAGCCGTCGGAAACCACAGCCGTGTTCGACGGCCGCTGGCCCGCTCCGAAGGCGGACCCCAAGGCCAAGGCGCCGAGCGCGGCTCCGGCTCAATCGGCTCCGGCCTCCGCGCGCGTGTCGGCGGAGGAAATCCGCGCCGCCGCCCACGACTCCATCCGCGCCCTGATGCTGATCCGCAGCTATCGCGTGCGCGGCCACCTGGCGGCCACGCTGGATCCACTCGGCATCGAGCAGCCGGGCTCCAACCCGGAGCTGACGCCTGAGTTCTACGGCTTCTCGGAAGCCGACATGGACCGGCCGATCTATCTGGACGGTGTGCTGGGCCTGCAAAGCGGGACGCTGCGCGAGGTGATCGCGATCCTGAAGCGCACCTACTGCGGCAACATCGGCATCCAGTTCATGCACATCGCCGAGCCGGAGGAGAAGTCCTGGCTCCAGCAGCGGTTCGAGGGGCCGGACGCCTTCGAGAAGAATGGCTTCACCAAGGAAGGCAAGATCGCCATCCTGAACAAGCTGATCGAGGCCGAAGGCTTCGAGCGGTTCCTGCACAAGCGCTTCCCCGGCACCAAGCGGTTCGGCCTGGACGGCGGTGAGGCCATGGTCCCGGCCATGGAGCAGATCATCAAGCGCGGTGGGGCGCTGGGCGTCGACGAGATGGTGTTCGGCATGGCCCACCGGGGCCGCCTGAACATGCTCGCCGCCGTCATGGGCAAACCCTACAAGGCCATCTTCCACGAGTTTCAGGGCGGCTCGTCCGTGCCGTCAGACATCGAGGGCTCGGGCGACGTCAAGTACCACATGGGCGCCAGCTCGGACCGGTCTTTCGACGGCAACAATGTCCATCTGTCCCTGACCGCCAATCCGTCGCACCTGGAGATCGTCAACCCGGTGGTTCTGGGCAAGGCGCGCGCCAAGCAGGCCTTCGACATCCGCGACGCCAACGCCGGCCTGCCCGAATCCCAGTGGGTTCTGGACCGCTCCAAGGTCATGCCGGTCCTGATCCACGGCGACGCCGCCTTCGCCGGCCAGGGCGTGGTGGCCGAGTGCTTCGCCCTGATGGGGCTGAAGGGCTATCGCACCGGTGGCACCATGCACTTCGTGGTGAACAACCAGATCGGCTTCACCACCTCGCCCCGCAACAGCCGTTCGACCCCCTATCCGTCGGACGTGGCCCTGATGGTCCAGGCGCCGATCTTCCACGTGAACGGCGACGACCCGGAAGCCGTCGTCTTCGCCGCCAAGGTGGCGACCGAGTTCCGCCAGAAGTTCAAGAAGGACGTGGTGGTGGACATGTTCTGCTACCGCCGCTTCGGCCACAACGAGGGTGACGACCCGACCTTCACCCAGCCGATCATGTATTCGAAGATCCGCTCGCTGCCCTCGACGCGTGAGATCTATGCGAAGCGGCTCGTCGAGGAGGGCGTGCTGACCCAGGCCGACGTGGACGCCGAGGTCGCCCGATTCGAGGCCTTCCTCGACGCCGAGTTCGAGGCCGGCAAGAGCTTCAAGGCCGAGAAGGCCGACTGGCTGGACGGTCAATGGAAGGAGATCGGCCTGCCCGACGGCGATGAACGCCGGGGCGACACGGCCGTCGCTGAGGCCAAGCTGCGCGACCTAGGCCACCGCCTGACGACCATCCCCAACAGCGTCGACATCCACAAGACGCTGAAGCGGGTCATCGAAGGCCGCCGCGAGATGATCGACAGCGGCCAGTACATCGACTGGGCCACGGCCGAGAGTCTGGCCTTCGCGTCGCTTCTGACAGAGGGCTTCCCGGTCCGCCTGTCGGGTCAGGATTCCGTTCGCGGCACCTTCTCCCAGCGCCACTCGGGCATCGTCGATCAGACGACCGAGGAACGCTACTTTCCGTTGAACAATCTCGGCGGCGAACAACAGCACTTCGAGGTCATCGACTCGGCCCTGTCGGAAGAGGCGGTGCTGGGCTTCGAATACGGCTACGCCCTGTCGGACCCCAACACCCTGGTCATGTGGGAAGCCCAGTTCGGCGACTTCGTGAACGGCGCCCAGGTGGTCATCGACCAGTTCATCTCGTCCGGCGAACGCAAGTGGCTGCGCATGTGCGGCCTCGTCATGCTGCTGCCCCATGGCTACGAGGGTCAGGGGCCGGAGCACTCCTCCGCGCGTCTGGAGCGGTTCCTGCAGCAGTGCGCCGAAGACAATATGCAGGTCGCCAACTGCACGACCCCGGCCAACTACTTCCACATCCTGCGTCGCCAGATGCACCGGCCGTTCCGCAAGCCCCTGGTGCTGATGACGCCGAAGTCGCTGCTGCGCCACAAGAAGGCGGTGTCGACGCTGAAGGATATGGCGGAAGGCTCCTCCTTCCACCGGGTGCTGCACGACGACGCCCAGACGCGCCCGGAGGTCTCGGGGATTTCAATCAAGGCGGACAAGGACATCCGCCGCGTGATCCTGTGCTCGGGCAAGGTCTATTACGACCTGCTGGACGCTCGCGAAAAGAAGGCCATCGACGACGTCTACATCCTGCGGCTGGAGCAGTTCTATCCGTGGCCGATGAAGTCGCTGCTGACCGAGCTGGCCCGCTTCCCCAACGCCGAGTTGGTGTGGTGCCAGGAAGAGCCCAAGAACATGGGCGGCTGGACCTTCGTCGACCCGTGGCTGGAGCTGACGCTCGAGAAGCTGGACGTTAAGTCCAAGCGCGCCCGCTACGTCGGCCGGCCCGCGTCCGCGTCCACCGCCGCAGGATTGATGAGCCGCCACCTCAAGGAGCTGGAAGCCTTCACCACCGAGGCTTTCGCTTGAGTGTCAGGCGGGATGTCTCCCGCCTGACGCTAAACCTGACTATATGACCGCCTGACCTGAACGACCGGAACTCCCCCATGGCCGACATCCTGACCCCCACGCTCGGAGAATCCGTCTCCGAGGCGACCATCGCCAAGTGGTCCAAGAAGGTCGGCGATCCCGTCAGGAAGGACGAGATCCTGGTCGAACTGGAGACCGACAAGGTCTCGCTGGAAGTGGTTGCCCCCGCAGACGGCACTCTGGCCGAGATCAAGTTTGGCGAGGGCGATACCGTGACGCCCGGGGCCGTGCTGGGCTCGGTGACCGAAGGTGCCGTCGCCGCTGCGGCTCCGGCCGCCGAGGCCAAGCCCGCGCCTGCGCCGGCCGCTTCCGCGCCCTCGGCCAACTCCGGCTCGGCCGCGTTCAAGGCTCCTGCCGGCGACGCCGTGCTGTCGCCGGCGGTCCAGCGCGTGGTGACCGAGAACAACCTCGATCCGGCCGCCATCACGCCCACGGGCCCCAAGGGCAACATCACCAAGGGCGACGCTCTGGCCGCCATCGGCGCGGCCGCTCCCGCTCCGGCGGCCGCCCCGGCCCCGGTGGCCGCCGCCACCTCGGCCCCGCGCGCGGACCATCCGCGCGAGGAACGGGTGAAGATGACGCGCCTGCGCCAGACCATCGCGCGCCGTCTGAAGGAGAGTCAGAACACCGCCGCCCAGCTGACCACCTTCAACGAGGTGGACATGACGGCGATCATGGCGCTGCGGAACCAGTACAAGGACGCGTTTGAAAAGGCCCACGGCGTCAAGCTGGGCTTCATGTCCTTCTTCACCAAGGCGGTCGTCCACGCCCTGAAGGAGATCCCGGCCGTCAACGCCGAGATCGACGGCACGGACATCATCTACAAGAACCACTACGACATCGGCGTGGCCGTCGGCACCGACAAGGGCTTGGTCGTGCCGGTGCTGCGCGACGCCGACCAGCTGACGCTCGCGGGCATCGAGAAGGGCATCGGCGAGCTAGGCAAGGCGGCGCGCGACGGCACGCTGAGCCTCGATCAGCTCCAGGGCGGCACCTTCACCATCACCAACGGCGGCACCTACGGCTCGCTGATGTCGACGCCGATCCTGAATGCGCCCCAGTCGGGCATCCTGGGCATGCACAACATCGTCCAGCGCCCGATGGCCGTGAACGGCCAGGTCGAGATCCGCCCGATGATGTACGTCGCCCTCAGCTACGACCACCGCATCGTCGACGGCAAGGAAGCCGTGACCTTCCTGGTGCGCGTCAAGCAGCTCCTGGAAGACCCGGCGCGGGCGCTGCTGGATCTGTAAGGCGTGTCAGGGGGCGGGCCGTCCGATCAACTCGAGGTCGCTCGCTTCGCCACGCTGCCAGAAGGCGAACTGGCGGTGTCGTTCCTCCGCCGGCACGGCATCGACGCGCGTTTGCCGGACCGCGATACGGCGACGGTGAACCCTGACCTTCTGTTCGCCTTGGGCGGCGTTCGCGTCTCCGCGCCCGACTACCAGATCGGAGAGGCTCGCCGCCTGATCGCCCGCATG
>JAIERG010000082.1 GCA_019747095.1 Caulobacteraceae bacterium
CGTCTCATCGGTCGCGCCGCGGTGTTGCTTGAGCCATGCCAGATATGCCGCCATGTGCGGGTCGTCATCCGACACCGGTTCGACTGAAGGGATGACACCCCGGCCGCGCAAGAACTCGACGAAGTGCCGAGCGCCACGCCGCCGCCGCTTCGCGCCCGAGGCGACGAGCTTGCCCCGCTTGCGCCAGACCGGACAGCGGCAACCATGCGCCGCGTACTGGTCGAGGATCGCGTTATCGACATCGGCCCACGACTGCCGCTTGATGCGAAGCCAAGCCACAATATGCTCGGCTTCCGACCGGTAGCCCTGTGCCACTCCAGGGGCGAGTTGCAGGCTGTCGATTGCATCGGAGTAGTCGGTGAGGTGACGGGGGAGATCGTCGATCCCATCGTCGACTTCGATATACCCTTGATCTTCGAGGAACCGGACAAAGCGCCGGACCCGCGCAGCCTGATCAGTCTTATAGGCGGCTTGCTGAGCCGAGTATCCGTGGCACCGACAACGGTGCTTCTCGAACCGTCGGACGACTTGATCGCCGAGCGTACTGACCGGGATGGCATGCACATCCAGCCAATGCAGGAAATGACGGATCGCTGCACTGTACAGGATCGAACAGGCCGCTTCCTCCTTGACCCACAGAGAGGAGAGGAAGGCGTTGAATAGGGCATCTGAGCTCGGCGGATCTTCGATCCGGAGCTGTGCCGGACAAAACAGCTCTGATGATCTTGTTCTCATGGTGGTTCCTTCGACTTGTTCAGGTCGAGGGAACCGTAATTATCTGGAGTGAAATCATGGAAAACCGAAGGAAACCTGCGCCTCCCGCCGCCACGCTCGACGTAAACTGCGACTGCAAAGAATATGTTTAATGTTGAGCTCAACATTACACATATTCGCGCGGGGTCAGGTCGATGGAGAGGTTGTTCCATTCCTCGGGCGGGATCGACGCCAGCCGCCGCTCCATCACCGCCTCATTGGTGGAGACGATCTGGACCACGGCCGATCGGTCCTGGGCCAGATCGTCGCGTATCGAGGCGATCACGCTCGGCGCCTTCAGGCCGGCCAGGAGATGGCCGAAGAAGCGCAGCTTCGCGCCTTCGAAGGCCGAATGAACCGCCGAGGCGGCTTGTGGGCTCCGGGGCTTGCCGTCGTCGTCGGAGAGCCCCGTGGCCTTCAACGCCTCGGCCAGATTGGCATGGATGACCTGGAAGGCGTCGGCCCAGGCGTCCCAGACGGCGATATCGTCCTCCGTCAGAGGATGGACGAGGGCCTCGTATTCGACGCCCTCGAACGACAGGCTGCGCGCCACATAGAGGCCGAGCGCCTTGAGCTCGCGCGCCACGAGCTCCATGGCCGCGACCCCGCCCCGGTGCATAGCGTCGAGAAAGTCCGCGCGCGACATGAAGGGCGCCTCCGGACCGCCCCAGAGCCCCAGCCTCGCGGCATAGGCGAGGTTCTCGGGCGAGGTCGCTCCGGTGGCCGAGACATAGAGCACCCGCGCGTCCGGCAGGCGGTTCTGCAAAGCCAGACCCGCCATGCCCTGGAGCGAGGCTTTCTGGATCCCTCGAGCGCCCTTGCCCCCGCCGGCGGCGTTGGCCATGGCGTGGACCTCGTCGAAGGCGATGACGCCGTCGAAGTCGGCGCCCAGCCAGGCCACGATCTGGTCGAGCCGCGACGGACGCGCGCCGCGCGCCGGCTGGCGCAGGGTGGCGTAGGTGGTGAACAGCACACCGCGATCCACGCGGATCGCCTCATCCTGTTTCCAGCTCGACAGCGACACGATGTCGTGGGCGTCGCCGCCGATCGCGGTCCAGTCGCGGCGGGCGTCCTCCAGGAGGGCGTCGTTGCGCGACAGCCAGAGCGCCCGGACACGGCCCTGGGCCATGTTGTCGGCGATGACGGCGGCGATCTGGCGGCCCTTGCCGCAGCCCGTACCGTCCCCGAGGAAGAACCCGCGCCGAACCGCGACGGCGTCTTCGTCTTCGTTCCGCGCGAGGGCCATCTCAGGAAGGCCTTCGATCGTGCGCCAACGCCCTGGAAGATGCGATCCATGGGCCTCGCCGGCGTAGATGACTGTCTCGGTCTGGGCGTCGGAAATCCGTCCCTCGTCTCGCAGGCTCGGCGGCAGGATCGGCCGATACCTCGGCGCGGGCGGCGCCACCGAGGCCATGGGGCCGGACTCCACGAGAAGGGACGGGTGAGGCCGGGAATCCGGGAGAACGATGCGGGCCAGATCATGGGCCTGATAAAGGCCGACGTCGCGGCCTTCGCCGCTCCAGGGCCGCACCGCATAAGACAGGGGTGCCGCGCCGGCCAACAGAGCCAGCCGGCGGGCGGGCGCGGCGGGCCTGCGGTCGCGCGGACTGAAGAAGGCCTGGACGTCGACCTCGGTGCGAACACGCGGCCTGGCGCCGTGACGCTCGGGCAAGGCCAGGATCGCTGCGATGGCGTCCGCCGGATCCTCGCCCTCGATCACCGGTGGAAGGCCTTCGACCGCGTCGGTTCGATCAACGATCAGCAGGCCGGTTTCGACCGAGGTCCCGTGTTTGACGAAGCCGCCAGACGGAAGGGCGATCCGACCGATCACGGCTCCGTCCCGACCGAGACGTCGCAGCAGCGCCTCCTCGGTCAGGGCAACCAGGGGGACGATCGCCGCCAGCCGGCCATGATCCGCCAGCGCCTTAAGGCCGCCCACCAGGTGATCTGCAAGGTTCGTAAAGGGTGGATTGGCGATCACAACGTCAAAGGCGCCGGCGCCTTCGGCCAGGTCATGGATGTGGCGGCCATCGTGACGGGTGCGGACCGCCGAGCGAAAGAGGCAATCGAGCAGATCGGCGCGTCCCCCCGCGACCTCGTTCAAGGTCATCACGCCGCCGCAGGCCTCGGCGACGACAGCCAGCAGGCCGGTCCCCGCCGAGGGCTCCAAAACCCGGTCCCCCGGCCGAACGCGGGCCGCCAGGGCAACGAGCGCCGCGAGCTGGGGCGGGGTGGAGAACTGGTCCAAGGCGACCTGTTCCTCGCTTCGGCGCGTGTGGGTCAGGCCGAGCGCAGAAACCGCGGCCAGCACGGCCGCGATCTCGGTCGGCGCGTCTTCCAGCCGCGCCACCTGGAGCGCCAGTCGGCGGATCTGCAGCACGGTCGCCGCCTCGATCGCGTCATAGGCGTCCCGCCAGGACCATACCCCTTCGGCGTCCGACGCTCCGAAAGCTGTGGTCATCACCCCGGCCACCAGGCGGCGGTCCAGGGGACGGGACCGCGCCAACTGCACGGCGAGCGCCCGGGCGGCGGCGAAAAGGTTGGCGGAATGGTCGGACGCCGAGGGGGCGGCGAACAGCGACAGACTGATGGTCGAGGACATGGAGGGCTCCGGATCGCCTGGAGCGGAGGGCGCCTCCCTCGCGGTCCTTCAGGCTCGCCCAAGCCCGCCCTCGCCTCCTCCTTTTCGAGACATGGCGATCGACACGCGAACACCGCCCCGGCGAGAGCCGGAGCGGTGTTCGACATCGATCGACATCAGGCGGCGACGGACTCCAGAACCGCTGTGCCGGCCGGGGTGACGACGAAAGCGCCGACGCCGTCGTCGTCGGCGAGGGTCGGGTTCTCATCGACCGGCTCAGTCACGACCGCTTCACCATCCTCAACCGGGCCGGTCCAAGACAGGCCAGCGGGAGCCCAGCCGCGCGAGGCCGCCTGTTCCGCCACCCAGTCGACCAGTTCAGTCTTCTTCAGGGCGCGCGCCCGTTCGTCCTCGGCCCCCATGGCCTCCAGCATGCCGAGCAGCAGAGGCTTGGAGTGAGACTGTAGGAAGGGCGCGTCCGGGGTCCAGTGGAGTGCGATGTCGGCGGCGCAGAGCTGCGCCAGCTCCACCGCCTCGGCCCGGGCGCGCCGCCGGATCAGAGTGGTGCGTTCTTCCCGCACGTCCAGGCTGATGGCCGTCAGTTCGGCCAGGAGGCCCATCTTCTCCCCATGCGGCAGGGCGTGAACCCAGGCCATGACCGTGCGGCCCGAGGCCTGCCAATCCGCTCGGCGAGTCTCCAGTCGATCCCGAACCTCGCCGTCCAGTGTGTCGATGATCCGGCCGCCGGTCGGCGCGAAGGCCGTGGCGACGATCGTCAGCACCGCCTCGGACCGCGCCACATGGGTTCGCAGAACCAGGACGCCGAACAGCCGGGAGATCAGCGCGGTCAAGGCGGCGCCGGGATCATCGGCCAAGGCGCGGATCAGGCCCCGGGTGGCGACGTCCGTCCGCGTGCCGTGCAGGGCATGGTTCACGCCGTCGGTGTCCGGCTCGGGCGCATCAACCTCAGGCGGCGTGTAGGCCGCTGGCCGCGCAGGCGGCGTGTACGCCGCGTCCTCTTCCACGGCCTCCAGTTCCGGCTCCTCCGGTGTGTAGCACCGGACATCAACGCCTGTTCCGTTGGCCGGCCAGAGGACGAGGGTCGTCACCACGCGCCCTCCGCAACCGGTCTGGTCGGCCGCGATCTTGGCGCGGATCATGTCGACGATTGCGAGATCGGCGACATCGGGGCTGTCGGTGCCGAGCAGCGCGCTTCGCACGGTTTCGGCGCGTTCCGTCAACACCTCGCGCTGGGCGCGATAGCGCGCCATCTCCTCTGACGGCAGGGCGCTGCCGTAAACATAGCCCAGAGCTTCCAAATCCTCCGGCAGCTCGGGCTCGGGTCCGGCCGTCACATGGACCGCAACGCCTTCAGCCTCGAACACTGCAGCGATGCCTCGCACCCGCTCGGTCCACAGGCGGGTGAGAACCTCCGGATCGAGAAGGACCGGGGCCCGTTCGCCAAACAGGTCGATTTCGCTGCGCCCGCCCGCTTCCGCATAGGCCTCGGCGTCGACGAGGGCGCAGCGGCGGTCGTGGGTGGTGATCTGTCCTTGGTCCAGCCGCTCATGGATGCGCCAGTCCTGGAAGCCATGGCCGCTCAGCGCGGCCTCGGCCAGTTCGATCTGCTCGGCCGGGTCCGGCAGACGGGCCAGCAGCTTGGCCTGTTTCAAGGTCAGCCGGCCGGCCTTCATCGCCTCGAACGCGGCCCCAGGCAGGGTGGACAGAGCGGCGAGGCGCTTGATCTCTATCTCCGCATAGCCCAGGGCCTTGGCGATGGCGGCGACGGTCAGCTTGGATTTCAGCATCCGACCGATGGCGATCACGACGTCGGCGATGTGAACCGGCAGGGCGGTGTTGGTCAGGACGATCGCCGCCGCTTGGCGCGCCGGATCGGTCTCGACATAGACCCGCACGGGAAAGTCACCGTCGATCTCGCCCGCGTCGAGCATCAGGCCCCAGGCCAGGCGGCGGCGGCGGCCGTCCAGCGCCATCCAGGGCTCCTCCTTCTTGCCGCGGCCCGGTCGCACGGTCAGGGGGTAGAGCTGCCCCGCCGCCTTCAGGGTGGCGGCCAGGAGGGGGATGTCGTCATCCGGCGGCTCGCCGGCGCGCAGATTTTCGCGGGCGATGCCGAGGTCGCCCAGTCGGACGACCCGCTCGTCTCGCTCGATGACGAGCGCTGGGCTCGAACCGTCGTCGGGGAGCGTGGTGGAAATGTCAGTCATGAGGCGTCTCCTGCCGGCAACGGGGCCCATCCCCGCCGCTCCGGCACCCTCAGCGCCCTTCCTCCCTCCTCTTCTTCGCTTCGGCGGCTTCGACCTCGTTCCAGTCACCGAAAGGCGGCTCAGGCAGGGCGACCGTGACGTCTAGGCCGGTGACCCGCAGGCGTCGATCGAGTCGCGCCGCCGCCGCCTCGCCCGCCCGCCCCCGATCGGCGGCGATCAGGACTGCGCGGGCAGAGGGCGGCGGCATCCAACCCGCAAGATTGTTGGCCCCCATGAGAGCCCAGCCAGGCAGATTGAACCGCTTGATGGCCGACAGGGTCGTAATGGCCCCCTCCCCGACCAGCATCCGCGCCGCGGCCGGAGCGAGACGAACGGCAGCACCGACCGGAACCCGGCCAACGGTTTTGCGCGGCAGATAGAGGTGTCGGGGAGGACGACCGTTCGATGCGAGATAGGTGAGTTCCACGGCCGTCAGCCGATCCTCGTCGTCGCTGATCCGGGCGACGAGCGCTGCGCATGTGGGTCCGTCCGGCCCACGATAGACCGAAATCGGCGCACGAGGATGAAAACGGAGGTTGAATGCGCCGAGGGCATGATCGACGGATCGGTTCTGGAGATAACGAGAGGCCGCACTGCCCGGCCCGAGAGGTAGGGCGTCCTCCCATAGCCTTGCGGCCGTGGCAGAGCGGATCGCCGGAGCGGGTCTCGGCGGGCACGGAGCGCCGACAACAGCGCCCACCAGCCGGCCCCTTGGGTCAATAAGGCCGCGCTTGCACAGGTCGTCGCGCACGACGCGCCAGTCTGCCCCGCCGAAACCGTGAATGACGACCCGCCCTTCGGCCAGCAGGAGGGAGACGGAGCGATCGCGCCTGCTGTGACCGGGACCTGGGACGTTGGCGCGACGCCCGTTCTGATAAAGGTCGCCGCCCAGCGCGGCGACGATGGCATGCAAGGTCATGGCGCCCTCAGAACAGGCCGAGGGCTCGGAAGCTGGCCGTGCCTTCGCGGCCGACGATCAGGTGATCATGGACCTGAAGACCGAACAGCTTGGCCCCGTCCACAACCTGCCGGGTGATCTTGATGTCGGCCTGGGACGGCGTCGGGTCGCCGGAGGGGTGGTTGTGGACCAGAATCAGGGCGGAGGCGGAAAGCTCCAGTGCCCGGCGGATCACCTCTCTCGGATACACCGGGGCATGGTCGATCGAGCCGTCGGCGACCCATTCATTCCTCAGGAGGATGTTGCGTCGGTCGAGATAAAGCACCCGGAACTGCTCTCGCGGCAGGTGGGCGAGCGCCAGCCGGGCATAGTCCACGACAGCAGCCCAGGAAGACAGGACCGGACGGGCGCTGGCGGTGTGGCGCGCCAAACGGATGCTGAGCTGTCGCAAGAGCTTCAGGTCCAGAATGCCCGCAGGACCGAGCCCGGTGATCCGTCCGAGCTCAGAGACCTCGGCGGCGGCGATGTCGCCGAGGTTGCCAAAGCGGTTCATCAGATCTGTGGCGGCCTGCTCCACCGCATGGCCCTGAAGAGAGCGCGCCAGCAGGAGGCAGAGGAGGTCGCGATCTTCGACTTCGTCCAAGGTCGAGGTCTGGGCGACGGCGGGCGGGGTTCTGCTGTCCAGATCAATCGGAACAGAACGGGCGGCAATCGGTCTCATGGCGGCATCCTTTCACGCTCCCAATGGAGCGTCGGCCGCCGCCCTCCCTTTGTTCTCCTGTTCTGTTAGGCAGGGACGGTACTCTGCTGAGGTGTGCGTGATATTTCATCTTACCACGGATCATCTCTCCGTGTGATTGAGAAGAAAGCCATTTATACTTACGGCCTTTTCAACCAACATGCGAACCTATAGTGGCGCTTCGCGTTCTCCGGAGATCAGGAATCTTTCGGGAGTGATCCATGCGGACGAGCTCGGAAACCAAGCCTGAAGCTCGTGAGGAACGCCCGTCGTTTCCCCAGACGGGGGGGCTCGCGGGGTGGCAAAAGCGGCTGGTCGAAGCCGCCGCGCGCGAACGCCTCGCCGAGCTGACGGTCGGCAAACTCGCCGACGAGGTTCGCCTGAGCAGGTATTGGTTCTCGCGCGCGTTTCGCTCGAGCTATGGAATACCTCCGGCCGAATGGCTTCAGGACCGCCGCCTCCGGGAGGCCGAACGGCGGCTCCGCGTTACCGACGATACCGTTGAACGGATCGCCCTGGATGTGGGCTATCGCAGCGGGTCTCAACTCGCCCGGATGTTTCGCCGGCGCATGGGCGCGAGCCCGAGCGTCTGGCGCCGTCGCTGAAGCGTAGCCGCAATTCACCGCACGATTGGAACGAACGCCGCACGAATAGAACGAGCTTGGGCGTTTTCTTGATGACCTTTGTCAGGCTTTGTTCAGGGCACGCGGCCGGGGGCAATCGGAAGCGTGATCGTGAGCTCAGGTGTTCGTTTAGCGGGCGCGGCGGCCGGCGTCCTGATCGGCCTGCAGGCGGCGTCTCAGTACGTCGGATGGACCTTCGCCGATGCCCCCGCGCTCGGTCCCAGGGTCCGGCTGACGTCGGATCTGAGCGTATATCCGCCCTGGGCCATCGGGCCCTGGCGAAAGCGGTTCGGGGCGGAAGAGCCGAAGACGTTCAATGCGGCGAGCGCGCTCATCCTGCTCGGGGCCAGCGCGGGCCTTGGGTTGGGCATGATCGCGAGCGGCGGCGGGGTCCATCGACGGGTTCGGGGATGGGGCGACCTGCAAGACGCTCGCAGCGGGTCCCTGCTGGACGACGGCGGCTGTGTGGTCGGGCGCTTTCGGGGGCGTCTTCTGGCCACCAGTGATCTGCGGCCGACGCTCGTCACCGGCGGCACCCGCTCGGGCAAGGGCCGCGGCCATGTCATTCCGACGCTTCTCAGTTGGGGCGGATCGGCGCTGGTCCACGACCCCAAGGGCGAACTTTGGAAGGTCACGGCCGGTTGGCGCGCCGGATTTTCTCACGCCCTGTTCTTCGCCCCCCGAGACGCCGCTTCGGCCCGCTGGAATCCCCTCGCGGAGATCAGGCCCGGAACCGGAGAACTGGCCCAAGTCCAGCGCCTTGTCGCCATTCTGTCTGACCCCGGCGGTCGTCGCGACGATGAGGCGATCTGGGACAAGTCGGCCTCGGAGATCCTGGAGGCGGTGATCCTTCACGTCCTCTACACCGCCGACGATGGGCACAAGACCCTGCTCAAGGTCCGTGAGCTCCTGGCCGACCTCGACTAGGCCGCAGAGACGATGCTGAAGACCCTCCACCGCGCGGGTCCGGACGGCGAGCCGGAAATCCACCCCTTCATCAAGACCGCCGTGACCGGCTATGCCGCCATGCATGACCGGTTCCGCACCTCCGTCCAGGGCACCGCGCGGTCCTACCTGAAATGGCTGGCCGGTGAGGACGTTGAGCGAGCGCTGTCGGCATCGGACTTCGCGCTCGGCGATCTGATGTGCGCCGAGGCGCCGGTCAGCCTCTACATCCAGGTCGCGCCCGCCGACGCCGTCGCGCTGCGGCCCCTGGTGCGGCTGCTCTTCTATGCGGCGTCCCAATCGCTCACGACCCAGGAAACGACGGACGCGGCTGGCCGCGAGAAGCGTCACAAGCTCCTCCTCCTGATGGACGAGTTCCCGCTTCTTGGCCGGGTCGAATTCTTCGAGAAAGCGCTCCGCCTTATGAGCGGTTATGGGCTGAAAACCATGTTCGTGGCACAGAGCCTGAACGACATCGTCGAGACCTACGGGCCCAACAATACCATCCTCGACAACTGCCATGTCTTCACCGCCTTCGCGGCCCTGGACCCGCTGACACAGGACAAGGTCTCCAAGCTCTCGGGCACGGTCACCGAGGTCCGCACCAGCCGCAGCGGGCCGGCGGGCTTCGGCGCCGGCCATGCCTCGGTGTCCCGCTCGGAGATCGAGCGGCCGCTACTGGAGCCGGGCGAGGTCCGCGCTCTGCCGGATGACGAGCAGATCGTCTTCATCGCCGGTCGACGGCCCCTGCGGACCAAGAAGGTCCGCTATGACCGTGAGCGTCCGTTCCGGAGCCGCGCGGATCAGGCGCCGCCGGACCAAGCCTCGGCCGTGGATACGCCTGGCGCGCCGCCGCATCCCTGGGCTGGGCGGCGCGGGCTCGGCCAGGATCCTACGGCCGAGCTGCCGTTGTTCAAGGAGGCGATGGCGGCGATGGATGAGAAGGCGGCCGCCCGGGCGGCGGCCATCTACGAACGGGTGGGGAGCGAGTTGGCCGCGCAGCAGGCGGCCCTAGATCATCTGCAAGGATTGGAATGATGCCGAAGCGTGACGATCAGCAGACCGCCCGTGTGCAGGTCTATTTCGAGAACCCCAAGACGGAGCTTGCCCTGAGGCGGGAAGCACGCGCCGGCAAGCTGACGCTCAGCCGCGCCGCCGAACGCGCGATCGAGCGGGGGCTGCAGCTGAACCGCAGCAAGGGCGAGAGCCCCGACGACGTCCTGCGCGCGGTGGCGCGCCGGCTCGACGGCCACGCCAAGTCCACGGCCCGGGATTTCGGCTGGCTGATGGAGTTGAACGTCGCTTTGGCCCGGACGCTTTTCGTGCGGCTTCCGGAGCATGACGCCGACCGCGATCCGGACCTCCTCGCCGCGACCGAGGCCCGGATCGAGCGTCTTCTCGATGAGGTGGCGTCGCGTCTTGAACGCGGGGGTCGTCGTCATATGGAACCGGACACGCGCCCAGAAGAGCCCCGGTCGTTCCAGATCGCGGCGGAGTAGATGACGCCGGACGATCTGGCCGCCCGGCGCAAACTGGACGCGCTCCAGCACGCGCTCGGCGAGCCCATACTGGCGGCCCTCAACGAACCGCTCGTGGTCGAGGTGCTCGCCAATCCGGATGGCCGCCTGGTCCTGGACGTGACCGGATCGGGCAGACGCGACACCGGACAGCGCCTCGCCGCCGACGCCCGCGAGCGCGTCATCCGCCTGATCGCCGACTTCGTCGGCGAGCCGGTCACTCGCGACGATCCGCGCCTGTCCGGCGTCCTGCCGACCGGCGAGCGGTTCCAGGCCTTCCTGCCGCCTGTGTCGCCAGCGCCTGCCTTCTCCATCCGCAAGCGCCCGGCTGCGATCTACACCCTGGACGACTATGTCGGGCGGTCGGTGATGACTGGCGATCAGCGCGACGCGCTCCGCTCGGCTGCCGCCGAGCGCCGCAACATCCTGATCTCCGGCGGGACCGGCTCGGGCAAGACCACCCTGGCCAACGCCGTTCTCTCCGAACCAGCCTTCGCCGACGATCGGGTTTTCTTGATTGAGGACACCCCCGAGCTGCAATGCGCGGCCTGGGACACGGTCTCGGTCCTCACCCGACGGTTTCCCAAGGTGATCGGCGTGGTCGATCTCGTGCGCGACGCCTTGCGCATGCGGCCGGACCGCATCGTGGTCGGCGAGCTCCGCGAGGGCGCCGCCGCCCTGGAATGTCTGAAGGCTTGGAACACCGGCCACCCTGGCGGCCTGACCACCCTCCACGCCAACTCGGCCGAGGACACCCTCACCCGCATGGAGGATCTTCTGAGGGAGGTTGTCGCTCAGCCCTCCCGCCGCACCATCGGCCAGGCGGTTGATCGCATCGTCCACATCCGTCGAACGCGCGAGGGTCGCCGCGTCGACGCGGTCTTCGATGTTCGGTCGAGCGCAGACGGTGAAGACTATCGCCTTGAGCGTTTGGCATGAAGGCGGGCCTAAACCCAGGCCCGACCGCTAGGGAGATAGACCCAAGGCAAGTTATCGGCACGTCTTCGTCTTGGGATAACGTACCGACAACTCGGGGCGGGACGACGTGCCGACAACGTATCCATAAGTCGTCGACAACCCGCGCCTATGTCATGAGCAACGCGCCGAATAAATATTCACACCTACCGTTGACAAACTGCGCTGGGATTTGCTTGCCTTGATTCGTCGGCGCGATCTCCGCGCCAAGACGAGGAACAGTCATCATGCAGCGGATACTTTTCCGCGGCCTTCCGGCCGCGCTGGCGACTTGCGGCCTGCTTGTGGCCGGACCGGCCCTAGCGGGCGGCTCGGGCATGCCCTGGGAGGGGCCGCTCCAGCAGATTGTGGAATCCGTCACCGGACCCGTGGTCCAGGCCGCGGCTGTGGTCGCGGTCGTCGTGTTCGGGGCCGGGATCGCCATGAGCGAGAACGGCTCCTCAATGCGGCGCGGGCTCGGCATCCTGTTCGGCCTTTCGATCGCCTTCGCCGCCGGGACCTTCTTCCTGGACTTCTTCGGCTTCGCCGGCGGGACGGAGGTCGGCTGATGCGCGCCGATCCCCGCCCCGAAGGCTATGAGCTCCCGGTGGCTCAGGCCCTCGCCGAACCCGTGCTGATGGCTGGCATGCCCCGCGATTACGCCATCCTGATGGGCACCATCGCGGTCATGCTGGGCCTGGCGCTCCGCCTCCCCTGGCTGGGGTTGATCTGGTGGGCGCTCGCCCATGCGGTTGGGCTCTGGGCGACGCGGGCCGACAAGCGCTTCTTCGACGTCGCGCGTCGCCACCTCGCCAAGCCCGCTCACCTGGACGCCTGACGGAGGACGCCATGCGGTTCCTGGATGAGCATCGCCGCCGCCCCGCCGCCCTCGCCGACCACCTGCCCTGGGCGGCGCTTGTGGCTCCGGGGATCGTGCTGAACAAGGACGGCTCGTTCCTGACCGCCTTCCGGTTCCGCGGTCCCGATCTGGAGTCCTCGACCGAGGACGAGCTGATGGCGGTCCGGGCCCGCCTCAACAATACCCTGCGCCGGCTCGGCACCGGCTGGTGCCTGCACGTAGAGGCGCGCCGACGGCCCGCCGCCCGGTATCCCGACAGTGACCCGGAGCCCGAAGCCGCCTGGCTGATTGACGCAGAGCGTCGCGCCCTGTTCGAGGGCGCCGAACCCGCCTTCGAGACCGACTTCCACCTCGCCCTGACCTGGCTGCCGCCCACCGACGAAACGCGGCGACTGGAGCGCTGGCTGTTCGACGGTCTCGACAAGGCCGACCGCGACTGGCGCGGAAGCCTCGACCTGTTCCGCCGCGAGGCGGAGGTGATCCTAGACCTCCTCTCCGACGCCCTGCCCGAGGCGGCCCCGCTCGACGATCAGGCTCTGCTCACCTGGCTTCACGCCTGCGTCTCGCCCGACCCCCATCCGATCCGCCCGCCCGAGACGCCCATGTTCCTGGACGTGCTTTTGGCCGATGCACCGATGGCTGGCGGCGTCGCGCCCCGGCTCGGCGACCAGTGGCTGAAAGTGATCTCGGTGCGGGCGCTCCCGTCGGCCACGCGGCCGGGGCTGCTGGACGCCTTGTCCGCCCTCCCGTTCGCCTATCGCTGGACGGCCCGCTGGATCGGCCTCGACAAGCCGGAGGCCGAACGGGAGATCGTCAAGCTCCGGAAGCGCTGGTTCGCCAAGCGAAAGGGCGTCGGCACCCTGCTCCGCGAAGCCATCACCAAGGAGGAAGTGCCGCTTCTCGACACCGACGCCGCCTCCAAGGCCGAGGAATGCGACGGCGCCTTGGAGGCGCTGGGCGCCGAGGCCTGCGCCTACGGCTATCTGACGCTGACGCTGACTGTGATGGATCCGGACGCCAAGGTCGCGGCGTCCAAGGCGCGCGCCATCGAAGCGACGCTAAACGCCCAGGGCCTTGTCGCGCGTGAGGAGACGCTGAATGCGGTCGAGGCCTGGCTCGGCTCCTTGCCGGGCGAGCCCTACGCCGATGTTCGTCGCCCGCTGGTCTCGACGCTGAACCTGGCCGATCTCCTGCCGGTCTCCGCGGTCTGGGCCGGTCCGGCCGCTGATGTCTGCCTGAACGGGCCGCCGCTGGCGGTCGCCCGAACGACCGGCGCCACGCCCTTCCGCCTCGTGCTCCATGTCGGCGATGTCGGCCACGCCATGATCGTGGGCCCGACGGGCTCGGGCAAGTCGGCGCTGCTGTCTTTCCTGGCGCTGCAGTGGTTCCGCTATCCCGACGCCCGGGTCGTCTTCTTCGACAAGGGCCGCTCGGCCCGGGCCGCGACGCTGGCGGCCGGCGGCGCCTGGCGGGCGCTCGAGCCCGGCGGCGATC
>JAIERG010000158.1 GCA_019747095.1 Caulobacteraceae bacterium
CCGGGATCACCGCCGGCCTGGCCTGACCTCGCCCTGTTGCCCTACATGAGCCAGTGACCGTCGCGTTGATTGGGTGTCCAGGCGTCGAGGTCGAAGTCGGGTGTGGCTTCGGGGGTCTCGGGCAGGATCAGCATCATGCGGCCGTCGTTCAGGGCTGTGGCGCGCAGGGCGGCGAGGTCCAGATTGGCCGGATCCACCGTCGGCAGCGGCAGGTCTTCCAGCGCCGGCAGGACGAAGGCGTCGGCATCCTTGTCCAGGATCGACAGACCCAGATCCGACGGGTCGTGTTCGAGCTCGATCACCTCCACGTCCGGCAGCACCAGCGGCGCGTCCATGTCCTTGGCCGCATCCTCGGTCGCCGCACCCACAAAGCCCGCGAACCGGATGCCACCCGACCATAGAGGGGCCGTGAGGGCCACGTGCTCGGCGCTCTCGGAGAAGCCCAGCAGGACCGAGGCCCGGCTGGTGCCGGTGTTCAGCGCATTGACCCAGAAGGCAATGCCACCTGCATCGCCCTCGCGGTTCAGGCAGAAGCGGAACAGCTGCTCCACGAACGCCTGGTTGGACAGGGGCCCAAACGTGGCCTGGAACTCCGCAGAGCCTGCGAATGCCGCCGCGATATCCGTCACCGACGTCCCGCTCTTCAATGCATTGGTCCATCCGGTCAGACCGCCGACGTCCGGCAGACGCTTGAAGGTGGCGTCATACAGCCGCGCGATGATCAGCGCCTGCTGGTCCGGCACCCACAGCCCCGCGTTCAGCGTCGCCGCCGTGCGCGCCACGTTCTCGGCGCTCTCGGAGAAGCCCACTACGATCTGGCCTCTGGAGGCCCCCGCGTTCAGCTGGGACGTCCAGAAGGCAATACCGCCCGCATCCCCCGCCCGCCCGAGGGCAAAGAGGAACAACTGCTCTACAAACTGCTGATTGTTCAGCGCGCCGAACCGCGCCTGGAACTCCGCAGAGGCCACGAAGGTGTTGGCCAGGCCCTGCAGGCCCAGGCTCGAAAGCTGACCCGTATTGAACTCCAGACCCCCCTGGTCCGGCACACGGTTCAACGTCGCCGAATACAGTCGCATCACCTGCGCCGACGCGCTCGACGCATCAAACGTCAGAACACCATCCACGAAACGCGCGTTCTCGATCGAGATCAGCGTGTCCGTCCCCTCGCCATTGCCAGACATACTGGTTGAGTTGGCCGTGTACTGACGGCGAACCCCAACATACTCCGCCGTATCAATACCCGCTCCGCCGTTCAGCGAGTCGTTGCCACCACCGCCACGAAGGACATTGCTCGCGGCATTACCGTTGATCACGTCGTTGCCCGAACCGCCGATGGCGTTCTCAATGGTCGCCCCGATCGCGATCGAGACGTTACCGACCAGGCCGCCGACGTTGGAGAAGTAGCCGCTGCCCAGATTGATCAGCTGGTTCTGCGAGTAACCCGAGAAGTTGAACGTATCGATGCCGCCGGCGTCCCACACACAGAAAACGACTTGCTGGGCTGCGGAGCCGATGGAGAACCAGGGCCGTTCGGCATTGGAGCCAAAACCGTAGACCGTGTTTCCGGTCCGCGTGGTCATGTTCGCGCCATACAGCCGCTGCGCAGCCATGATGTCATCCATCATGGGTGCTGCTGGGTAGATGGTCGTGAACCCGTCGGTCGCGGTGAAGTTCGCGCCCGTGTTGGACTCCGAGAAATAGCTCATCAGCGTGAACTGATAGCTGTCTTCGAAATAGTTGGCGTTGGCCTGGTAGGTCGGCTGGTTTTCCCCGGCATTGTAGTCCGCCGGATGGTCGATACCGAGGGTATGGCCAATCTCGTGAACGAGCGTTAGCAGGCCGTACTGGAAGACGTTGCCAGACTGGTTGGCCTGCTGGCTGATATTGATCCACATGTCGCCAGAGGTTGACGCGGCATCGCGGCTCCCCGGGAAGAAGGCGAAGGCCGCGGCCCCGGCGGCACCGGAGTTATAGTTCCCGAACAACATGGTGGCGCTGTTGGAATAGGCTCCGTCGCCCGAAGTGCCAGCCCCAACCCGCGTGAAGGTCACATTCGCCACATCCGACCAGCTGGCCAGTGCGAGAAGCGTGGCGTTGATCTGCACTTCGGTGAAGCGCGAGAACCCGGTCGTGCCGTCGGGCATGGTGCCGGGTTCGGTCGACCGGAAAGCAAAGGTGATGTTCGCGGGCTGACCGATCGCATCGCCCCAGGTGGTGTTGGATCGGGTCAGTCGCTCGCCCGCGGCCGTAGGGGTCAGCGACGGCCGCCCGTTCGGGCCAGTCCCGCCCCGCGCATCGGCGTTGAGCCCAACAGGCCCATCAAGCCCGACATGTCCCGGCAACGAGAAGCCAGAACCCGTCGCAGGCCAGGGCTGCTGCCCTCCGGTCGGCAGCCAAGACAGCCCACCCGCGCACACGATGCACATCTTTTGCCCCTCCAGCTTTGCTGCAAACTTTACGTGACAGCTGGATGTGTCAACCGCATGATGGCCCTGTCATCAGTTTTGATCAGGCAGCGCGGGCTTGGCAAAGGACGATGAGTCTTTGCCGAAATGACGCTATGGTGGCGCATGCCCAAGTGGGTCTGAGCGGACCAGTCGATTGCTTCTGTCATTTCCCAAGGGGGCAGAACCCCTGGCGCGAGCCCTGAAGAGCTGCCGCACCCACCTGGTCTGGGTTGCGGCCTTCAGCGCGCTTGTAAACCTGCTCTATCTTACACCGACCCTTTACATGATGCAGGTGTACGATCGAGTCGTTGCGACCGGCAGCCTGACCACGCTTGCGCTCGTGACCGCTGCCGCCGTCCTCGCCCTTGCCAGCCTGGCCGTGCTCGATTGGGTTCGGACCCGGCTTCTGACCCGCGTAGGGCTGAGGCTGGAACGCAAACTCGCCGCACCGATCCTTTCGCGCCTCGTCGATACACGCTCGCGCGCATCCGGAGCGCTGGCACTGAGGGATTTCGAGACGGTCCGACAGGCCGTTTCGGGTCAGGCCATGCTGGCGCTGTTCGATGCCCCCTGGACACCGATCTATCTGGCGGCTTGCTTCATGCTCCACCCCTGGCTCGGAGCACTTACGCTTGCGGGGGGACTGATCCTCGTTGGACTCGCGCTTCTCAATGAGATCGACAGTCGTCCTCGGATCAAGGCGGCGACCCAGGCCATGAACGACGCCCTGCGCGCGCAGGAAAGCCTGACGCATCAGTCAGAGACCCTGCGGGCCCTGGGCATGCGGCGCGCCGCGATCGTGCAGCAGCTGGCCCAGCGGCGAACGGCGGCAGAGCGCAACCTCCAGGCTCAGATGACTGGGGGCAAGTACACCGGCGCGATCAAGTTCGTTCGTCTGGCACTGCAGTCAGCGGCGCTGGGACTTGCGGCCATTCTCGCCATCCGCGGCGAAATCTCGTCGGGAGCAATCATCGCCGCCTCGGTTCTGCTCAGCCGAGCCGTCGCGCCCGTCGAACTCCTGGTCGGCAGCTGGTCCCTGCTCGTCCAGGCGCGCAACAGCTGGAAGGCGCTGGTCGACCTGTTCATAGAGACCGAGGATCATGAACAGCCGCGGACCGCGCTCCCGCCCCCCCTGGGCCGACTGGCCATAGAAAACGCTACTGTGCAGCTGCCGGGAACCGAACGACCTCAGCTTCGCGCGCTGAACCTGAAGCTGGAACCCGGCCAGACGCTGGGCGTGATCGGGCCGAGTGGATCAGGAAAAACGACCCTGGCACGGTTGGCCGCCGGGGCGCTCGAACCCGTTGCCGGCGTTGCACGCCTTGACGGGGCTGACTACCAAACCCGCGAAGGCGACGATCTGGCTCGGTTCATTGGTTACATGCCCCAGGTGCCTGGACTGTTTCCCGGGTCGATCAAGGACAATATCTCCCGGTTCCAGCGCCATACCGGCGAGCCTTCGGCCCAGATCGATGCTCAAGCCGTCGCCGCCGCCCAGCTGGCGGGTGCGCATGACATGATCCTGCGGTTGCCCAACGGCTACGACACGGAGCTGGGTCCCATGGGGGCCGGGCTTTCGGCCGGTCAGGCCCAGCGCATTGCGCTTGCGCGGGCCCTCTACGGCGACCCGGTTTTGCTGGTCCTGGACGAGCCCAATTCCAACCTGGATCAGGAAGGCGAAACCGCCTTGATGAACGCCATTCTGGCGAGCGCCCAGCGCGGTGCCGCCGTGATCGTCATCGCGCATCGCGCCGGCGTGCTCGCCCGGGTCGACCGCCTGGTCGTACTGCGCGACGGCGTCGTCCAGAAGGAAGGGCCGCGCGAAGAGGTTTTGTCCTGGCTGGGCGGCGAGCGCAAAACCCTGCGCGAGGTCGCGCGATGAGCGCGTCGGAGGTCCCCAGCCCCGTCGCCCCGTCCGCTTCGGCCGGGCTGGATTCGCCCCGCTGGGAACTGATGATCGGCGGCGGCGTGATCCTTGCCTTCTTCGTTCTGTTTCTGGGGTGGGCCGCGCTTGCGCCGCTGGACGCCGGTGCATTCGCGCCCGGTCAGGTCGAGGTCTCGGGCAACCGACAGGCCGTCCAGCATCGCGAGGGGGGCGTCATCAGCGCGCTGAGAGTCGCCGAGGGTGACCGTGTCCGGCGCGGCCAGATCCTGGTCGAGCTGGCGACGGGCAATCTGGAAGCCACCGAGCGCGGACTGGCCGCCCAGGTCCTGTCCCTCGAAGCCCAGCGCGCGCGCATGATCGCGGAGCGTGACGGGCTCGGGACCATCATCCGGCCGGTCGCCTTTACGGATCTGCGTCCGCAGGATCAGGGCCTGGCCGATGAGGCCTTCCGCATTCAGCAACAGCAGTTTGCCGCTCGCCGGTCGAGCCGGACGACCGAAGCCGGCGTTCTTCGTCAACGGATCGGTCAGCTGCGGGAACAGCAGCTGGGCTTCGAGCGCCAGATTGCGGCCAATCAGGAGCAGCAGCGCCTTCTGGGTGAGGAATTGGAGGGCATGCGATCGCTGGCCGCCCGCGGCTTTGCACCGGAAAACCGTGTGCGCGCCCTGGAGCGGACAGCTGCGGCGCTGGATGGAGAGTTGGGATCGCTCCGGGCCCAGGTCGCGCGCACAGCTGAACAGATCGGCGAAACCGAACTTCAGATCAGCGGGGTCAGCACCCGGCTCGGGGAGGAAGTTGCGGACCAGCTGAAGCTTGTCGAGGTGCAAATCAATGAATTGACCCCACGCTGGATGGACGTGCGTCAGCAGATCGAGCGCGGCCAGATCCGCAGTCCCGTGGACGGTCAAGTGGTCGGCCTGACCACTTTCACTGTCGGCGGGGTAATACAGCCTGGTCAGACGCTGATGGAGGTGGTCCCCGATACAGCGGCTCAGGTGATCGTGGCCCGGATCAACCCGCAGGACATAGACAATGTCCGGGTGGGACTGCGGACGGAAGTGAGGTTCCCCAGCCTGCGTGACCGCGATCCGCCGCTCGTGCATGGACAGGTCACCCGTATTTCGGCGGACACGTTCGAGGATGAACGCTCGGGCCAGCGCCACTATCGCGCCCAGATCGTCGTGCCTCCCGAAGAACTCGAACGACTGGGCCGAACGGCCGAGGATATCCGTGCTGGCATGCCTGTGGAGGTCGTTGTCCTCCTGCGACAGAGAAGCGCGCTGGCCTATCTGATCGAGCCCCTGACACGTAGTCTTTGGCGATCCGGCAGTCTTCAGTGACCACCGCCGCCAAGGGTAAAGTGTCTTGTGGTCGACATCGGGATTGGAACCCGGCTAAGGCAGCCAGGTGAGGTGTCGTCTTGGCGATGCAAGGTATCAATGACCCGATTTAACAAGCTCATGTCGGTGGCCCGGTCGCCGGCCGGCCAGTATTTGATCCTGTTCGGATTGGTCACGCTGGCCATCTTCAGCGTCCTGGCGACGCCGTGGGCAGAGCGCCTGTTCGTCAAGCCCTTCACCCAGGGCCTCGTCGAGGTCAGCGCCGCCCTTATCCGTCCCTTCGACAGCCGGGTTCAGGCTGTTGGCGACATCCTGCGGTTCAACGATGGCCGTGGGGCCGTCCAGGTGCTGGCGGGCTGCAATGCCGTAGAAGTGTGCGCCCTTCTCACGGCCGCCATTCTGGCCTTTCCAGGCAAGCTCAAATACGGCCTTATCGGAGCGTCCCTAGGCGTTCTGGCACTCCAGACCGTCAACCTCGCGCGCATCATCAGCCTGCTCTACCTCTCGCGTGGCTCCCAGGAAGTGTTCGAGTTCTTCCATAACTATGTCTGGGACGCCCTGATCGGGCTTGAGGGTCTTCTGGTCTTTTTCATCTTCGCCCGCTGGCAGGCGCGCCGAATGGCAGCTGATGCGAGGGACGCCGAGCCCCCTGCCGGTGGATCGACGGTTCCCGCATGACAGCCTTGCTTGATCGACTGAAGCCCTCCTCGCCTGAATCCGCGGCACGGCGTCGCTTCGCAATCTGGGTGCTCGGCGCTCTCCTGATCCTTCTTCCGCCATGGTGGATCTGGGGGGCAGACCTTGCGGCCGCGGCCCTGCGTCCGCTGGCTGGACTGGTCATGTCCGTCTTCGGCCTGACCGGAGCGATTGACGTCATGGCCGATGGCAGTTGGACGGTCGGGACGCGGCTAACCTCGGCTGGTCAGCCCGTGACCACGACCGTGGCGGAGGAAACTCTGCGACGCCTGCTTCTGGGCGTGCCGCTCGTCGCCGCGTTCCTCATCGCGCCGCCACGACCGGCGCAGCCGCTGCGAGCGGCCCTGATTTCCCTGACCGTGATGTCCCTGCTGTTTGCGCTCAACGTCACCGGGTTCGTATGGGGCGAGCTATCGCCGCAGCTAGCCATGGATGCCGCAGCGGCCAGTGCGGCAGGAGTGCTCAAGCTGGACCAGCCTCCGCTGAACCCTGTTGCCTCCCAGCTGGCGCTGATGACCCGCTACATGGCGTTGTCGATTACGCCCCTGCTGTCAGCAGCCGTGCTGTGGGCCGTCCTGAACCCGGCGGCCTTTCATGCTCTGGCGGGCGATATCCGCGAACCTTAGGTGGGGTCATGCGGAGGCAGCCCTCGCCAGCCCCTCCCGTTTTCGCTAGGGCTCGCGCCATGTCGAGCGCCGCCCGCGATCCCGCCCTGAACCGCCACACCGACGACCCGCGGCAGGGGTTCATCGGCCTGGTCGCCAGTCTGGCGCAGGCCTCGGGGCCCGACGGGCTGACGATCGGCCAGATCCGGGACCGGATGGACGAGCGGGCGTTCGGCTTGATGATCCTGATCCTGGCCATCCCCTGCCTGGTGCCGGCACTCTACGGCGTGCCCCAGATCGTGGGGGTGCCGATCCTGTTGCTGGCCGGCCAGATGCTGGTCGGGCGCAAGGAGCCGTGGCTGCCGGACACGCTGCTGAAGCGGACCGTATCCAAGGCGATGCTGGACCGCATGGCGGATTTCGCGACCAAGCGCATGGGCTGGCTGGAGCGACTGTCCCGACCCCGGCTCAAGATTTTCACCACCGGCGTCGCCGAAAGGCTGGCGGCGGCCTTCATGATCCTGGCGACGGTGACCATCGTCCTGCCCATGACCAACACCGTGCCGTCGGTGGCGCTGGCGCTGTTGTCGGTCGGCCTGATCCAGAGGGACGGGCTGTTCGTGGCCGGCGGCGCGGCTGTGGCCGTGGGCTGGGCGACCGCGATCGCGGTCGTGGCGGCGGGCTTCTTCCTGGGCGCCGGATGGGCCGTCGGCCTGATGGCGCGCTTCACCGGATAAGGCTAGGGTTGAGCCCATGAGCCTCTATCGCCTGCTGACCCGCTGGTGGACCGCGTTCGCGCTGGCGATCTCGCTGGCGATGCTGGGCTTTGCCCATTTCAGCGAGCGCGTGCTCGGGCTGGCCCCCTGCAACCTCTGCCTCAAGCAGCGCGAGGTCTACTGGGGGGCCGTCGCCATCGCGGCGGTCGCCACGCTGTGGACCGTCATCAGCCAGGCGCGGCGGGGCACGCCGCGGGTGGCGGCCTTCCTGCTGGCCGCGGTCTTCGCGACGGGGGCGATCACGGCCGGGTTCCATTTCGGTGGCGAGATGAAATGGTGGGCCCTGCCCGCCCTGTGCGCCGGAGGCGGCGGCGGGGCCGATCTGGAGGCCCTGACGTCGCTGGCGCTCGGTGTCGGCGAGCCGCAGCGGATCGTCATGTGCGACGCGGTGACGTGGCGCTTCCTGGGCCTGTCGATGGCAGGATGGAACGCCCTGATCTCGGCCGCATTGGCCGGGTTCAGCCTGATCGCCGCCAAGAGACCCAAGGATGCCCGAGCACCCCGGAACTGAGACCCGCCGCATTCCCCTGCCCCGCCCGGGCCGGGGAGCCACGCGGGCGCGGCTGGCGGAGATCCTGCGCGTGGATCACGCCGGCGAGTTCGGCGCGGTGAAGATCTATGAGGCCCAGCAGCGGGTCTTCGCCTCGGCGCCCGGCAAGGCCGACATCGCCGCCGACATGGCCGAGATGAAGGCGGGCGAGCAGGTCCACAAGGACCGGTTCGACGCCCTGTTGACCCAGCACCGGGTTCGGCCGACGGCGCTGCTGCCCCTGTGGTCCATCGCGGCGACGGGGCTGGGGACCGTCACGGCCCTGATGGGCGAGAAGGCGGCCCATGCCTGCACCGAGGCGGTGGAGGCGGTGATCGAGCAGCACTATGCCGACCAGATCGAGGAGCTGAAGGACCGCGATCCGGAGCTGGCGGCGGAGCTGGCCAGGTTCCGCGAGGAGGAGCTGGCCCACCACGACCACGCCATCGAGCACGGCAGCCGCGAGGCCCCGGCCTATCGCCTGCTGAGCGCGGTGATCCAGGCCGGCTGCAAGGTGGCCATCAAGGTGTCGGAGCGGGTCTGAGACCCGTCTATTTCTCCGACGGGCGGTAAGGCAGATAGCCGCGCTCGACCATGCGGCGCAGGCCCTCATAGGCCTCCGACAGTTCCTCATAGACCTGGCGCAGGGTACCCAGGCGCTCGGCGTCGTGGGGCGCGACCTGATGGCCGTGCTCGGTCAGGCGCAGCGCCTCGGCGATCCAGCGCGCGCGGGCAGACGCCGCCGCCACCGCCAGCCGCTGGAAGGCCTCCGGCTCGGTGTGGCTGGCGCCCAGTCCCATGACCTGGGGGATCACCTCGCGGTTGGAAATGAAGGTGGTGTAGTCGATCTGCTCCAGATGGCCGCGCAGGCGCCGCTGCTCCTGCGGATCGGCGTCCGAAGGTTCGAAATGGTCCCTTCGGCTGCGCGTCATGGCCGTCATCATCGTGCCCATGGCGGTCTCCCGGACAAAATCCAGACCCCGATGCTGCGCCCCAGGGGTTAATGGGGGCTTTCGCAACCCAAGGAACCCGCGCCATGACCCGCACGCTGAAGATCGACTTCGTCTCGGACGTGGTCTGCCCCTGGTGCGTGGTGGGGCTGGGCGGGCTGGAAAGCGCGCTGGAGCGGCTGAGAGGCGAGGGCATCGCGGCCGAGGTGACGTTTCAGCCGTTCGAGCTGAACCCCGGCATGGCCCCCGAGGGCGAAAACGTCGGGGAGCATATCGCGAGGAAGTACGGCTCCACGCCCGAGCAGTCGGCGGCGAACCGGGCGATGATCACCGAGCGGGCGGCCGAGGCGTGGCCCGGCTTCGAGATGCGGATGGGGCCGGACAGCCGCATCTGGAACACGTTCGACGCCCACCGCCTGCTGCACTGGGCGGGCACGGTGGGTGCCGCCGAGCAGAGGGCGCTGAAGGAGGCGCTGTTCCGGGCGCATTTCACCGAGAACCGGTCGCTGGCGGACGCGGAAGCGCTGGCCGATGCGGCGGCGGCCGCGGGGCTGGATCGGGACAAGGCCGCCCGGGTCCTGGCCGACGACCTCCATGCCGCCGAGGTGCGGGCCGAGGAACAGCTGTGGCGCGCCCGGGGGATCAACGCGGTCCCGGCGGTGGTGGTGGAGGGGAAATACCTGATCAGCGGCGGCCAGCCGGCGGCGGTGTTCGAGGAGGCGTTGAGGCGGATTGCGGGGGAAACCGGCTGACGGAACCGGCCCGTCCGCGACCTCTTGTCCGCTTCTGCCACCCAGCCCGCGCTGCAAAGCTCCCTGCCCGGACAATGAGACCTTTGGAGGAGGGCGTCTGATGCTGAAAATCGCTTTGATCGCGGGGGCGGCGCTGGCCCTGGCGCCCGTGCAGACGTCCGAAGTCTCGGGATCGAACATCAATGGCGACACCGAGGCAGCCATGCGGTTGCTGCACGGCAATGCGACGGGTCGATGCGGTCTGACCAACCGGGAGGCGGGATACACCGCCTCGAACGTCCGCTGCACGGTCGAGCCGCGCACGGTCAGCGGTCAGACGTTCGCGTCATGTCGCGCGACCATCACCTGCACCAACCAGCGCCCGTCCGGGCCGCCGCCGGTCCCGCAGCCCGCCCGGCCTCAGTAACCCGCCTCGGCTATCCGTGCGCCATGACCCTCTCCCGGCGGGAGAGGGCTTGAGGCTCTGTAAGCGCAGCGCGCCGCCAGCCGAAAGGGTGACGGGCCGCCGAGGTGCGGGCCGAGGAACAGCTGCGGCGCGCCCGGGGGATCAACGCGGTCCCGGCGGTGGTGGTGGAGGGCAAATACCTGATCAGCGGCGGCCAGCCGGCGGCGGTGTTCGAGGAGGCGTTGCGGAGGATTGCGGCGTCCTAGCGTCCTTCTCCCCTTGCGGGAGAAGGTGGCCGAGCGAAGCGAGGTCGGATGAGGGGTACGGAGACGCGGACAGGATGCCGCCCGCTTCCCTCATTCCTGAAACCGAGTTTCACCCCTCATCCGCCCCTCTGGGGCACCTTCTCCCTCAAGGGGAGAAGGGACTTTGCGGCTGGTCATCGAGATCGACGGCGGGGTGCATGGGCGCGACGACGTCGTGCTGCGCGATCACCTGCGCCAGACGGAGACCCGGGCGCTCGGCTGGACCGTGGTCCGGTTCACCAACGACACGGCGCTGGGCGAGCCCTGGCGGATCGACGACGGGATCCGCGACCGGGCGCGGATGTTGGGGCTGCTTTAGGGCCCCTCTCTCCGGCGGTCAGCTACGCCCTCCCCAGCCACATTGCAGCTATGGCAACCAACGTCCCGATGAGGAAACTGACAAGGTTGGATAACGCAGGGTTGGATTTAGCGAAACGCTCCAGCCAACCGAAAAGCGGTCGATTCTCACTGTCACGCTCCTTTAGTTCGGCGAGCAGCCCATGAATTCTTTCGTGCACGTTGATCGGTTCCAGCGGGCTCCGGATAGTCACGGGAACTGGGCGAGTGAGACCGTTTCTGAGCAGCCTGCCCTTGATATCCGCAGCGCGATTTCGGAGCTTCAGTCGTGCCCCCAGGATCGCTGACTCGCATTCAAGCGCCGCACGGCCACGTTGTGCCAGCGGCACGGCTGAAAGATTTTCTTCCGTGTACCGGACGTGGCGTTCAACCAAATCCTCGATCACGTGCGAAACATATTGATCGAAGACCAGCTCGGGCGATCCTTCAAAGCCTATGCCTTCGTAAGCAATCTTTCCTGTGCGGGGATGGAAAAGCTCAAGCTTGTAACCACCTGACATCCGCATCAACCAGACCGTGATGGACTCCCGGTCCGTCACGTCCACGTCATGATCTATCGCCCGACGAAGCTCTGCTACTACCCTGTGAACCATATCTGGAGCGTCCGGCCGCTGTCATCTTCCTGGGGTTGACCGATAACGGAGATACTGCCGGCCTTCCCACCAATCTTCCGCATAGGGCGTATGCCTAAGATTGCTTGCCTAACGGCATTGGCAGTTTACCACTTGGACAACCATAGCTGGGGCGCAGGAAATGTCGAAAAGGGTTACTGTCCATTACCGCCGTCTGGTTGATCGAAACTTCCACGATGTAGTGTTTCGCCCTGCCTTCGAGGCAGGGCTTGCGGCATCCATTAACGGCGTGCGGCTCGGCCATAACGATGCGACACGGATTACGGTAAGCGGAGATGGGCACCGCATGTGCCTGCTGTCGCCGCATGCTGATGACAACTTTTGCTTCGGAGAGATCGCCGTGTTTCGCGACGGTGACGTTCCTGTCGCTGAAACTGATCCCGGCGGCCAGGTCCATCTGCGCACGATCCCCCTCGCAGGAAATGAAGAAGCCATTCGCGGTTCGACCTACTTCATGGCCGTAGGGCCGCACGTTGCGCTCCTGCACCACGACTCGTCGACCCGTTTCCTTGAGGATTACCTGCGTTGGCTGATGAGGGCTCCGCTTGGCAACTTGGCGGCTGATGAAATGCTCAACCTTCAGCCGATGATCGATATGGGCGGCAGGCCAGTTGCCGTGAGGGACATCAAATCGCTCAAGCTCAGGGCAGAAGTAGTGGCTCCCGCTTTGGCACCGGCCGCCATGGATGGGGATGATCGTCGGCCGCAAACATTTGCGAGAATGATCGAGCGTCAGCAGCTAACCGGTGGGAACGTCAGAGCAATCTTGCACGCTCTCGGTCTTTCAAACGGTACACTGCAGGGGCTGAATGATCGAGACCTTCAGGATCTAGAGTTCGAACTTCTGGTGCGGAAGCGTGAGAACAACAGGATCCAACCGCTTCCGGATGAACTGGTTAGGGGCGTCATCAACGACGGGGTAGATCGCGCTGCTGAATTTGAGGCCGATGGTGCCAAACGCAGAGGAGACGCGATCGTCGCGAGGTATGCGACCGAGGTTGACGTAGAGGGGGCCTATTATGCCCTGAACAGCGTCCGCGCAGCTCTCTGGGGAGCGCTGGGTGAGTGGCGCAATCAGGAGCTTATATGAGCAAGGTAAGCGCTAAAGAGGCGCGGCAAGTCAGCCTTGAGATTGCGGTATCAGTTCTGGTCGGTCTGCTTCTGGCGTTGATCGCATCGGCCCCTGTAATGCGCCGTATCGACGAGATGCTGGTGACTTGCATGTCGATAGTGGTTGCAGCTGCAATACCCGGGGTCGCACTTACAGCCGCCGCGCACCGGCCGAGTGCAGACTCTCCGTTGGAAGCGCGCAATCTCGGTGCCGCTCTTATCACTCAAGTCCGCTTCTGGTTCAGCTATCTTTGGGCAGGTGGTGCGACCGTCTTTGTGATCATTGTCGGCAGGGCACTAGACTGGACCTTGCCGGCACCTATTCGTCCTTCATGGGCACCCGATTGGACGCCAGCGGGCGGCTATTGGATTGTAGCTGTCGCCCTATCGGGCGTCATCTTTACAGCTATCCGGGCACGCGAAATCGTTAAGGCGGTCGAAGCCCTAGTGCAGATGGCAACTGATGCTGCGGCGGCAGACGCCGCTCAGCGCGCTCGTGCGGAACAGCGGGCCGTGGCCGCTCAGTTCGATCACCCCGAAACAAGCGACCGAGGTAAAGAGATTAAGGACCGTCCTCGGGTCTAGACCTTCACCTCCACCACCCCGCCCCCGGCGCGGAACTTCGCCGACATCTCCGCCATCCCGGCCTCCGCCTCCGCCAGCGAACCCCCCGCGTCGTTCTGGGCCTGCGCATCCCGGCGGATGTCCTGGCTGATCTTCATGCTGCAGAATTTCGGGCCGCACATGGAGCAGAAATGGGCGGTCTTGTGGGCTTCCTTGGGCAGGGTCTCGTCGTGGTATTGCCGCGCCGTCTCGGGGTCGAGGCCGAGGTTGAACTGGTCTTCCCAGCGGAACTCGAACCGGGCGCGCGACAGGGCGTCATCGTGGGCGCGGGCGGCCGGGTGGCCCTTGGCGAGGTCGGCGGCGTGGGCGGCGATCTTGTAGGTGATGACGCCGTCCTTGACGTCCTGACGGTC
>JAIERG010000009.1 GCA_019747095.1 Caulobacteraceae bacterium
TTTCTCGAATTTCCGGTACGACAAACTGCGGTGTCTCGACGGGCACCAAGTCGTATACGCATTGAACGTACCGAAAACCCCTCTGCTCTTTAAGAGCCTTGATTGCGGACAAGTCCTTATTGTCCCAGTCCAGACCCGCCGACACGATGCTATCGCCGACGAACGGTCGAACGACACGACTGACTGCATTGAAGAACGGAATCCAATATCGCCGCTCACCTCTCGAGGTGACGGTGACGTTCCGACGCCAATCCTCCTGCAGATCACATGTCGCCCTAGAGGCCTGCTCCTGCGCCCACCGGGCAGCTTCTTCAAATCGGTAGGTCCAATCGGATCGCGAGCGTGCCGGACTGGCCAGCAGCTGCTCCAGTTCCGACGGTAGCTCAATGTCCATGCCCAGGGTCGCTCGACCGTCTCTGAGCAAGGCCCAGACGTCAGGTCGAAACTCAAAAAACTGCTTGATTTTCTGATGGTAGACGACAGGAGTGACCTGCGCGGGCAGGGCCTCGGTCAAGGCCGCGAGAAGACCTCGCTCGACCCGGATAATGCCAACCGGATTGCCGCCCCAATACGCGGATGAGGTGAAGTCGAAGTATATCACGCCATGCCTGCACTAATGAGGGACGCAAAGCGCGTTGCGCTGTCGTCCCACGACACAGGGCGATGACGCTTGCGCACCTGCGCTTCGCGCGCGGCAATCGCTTTCGGTGTCGCAGTCAACCAGTGCACCATACGCTCTCGCCAGCCGAGGATGTCCAGAGGGTCGAGATACTCAACAACGTCTCCTCCAACCTCGGGCAGAGCCCCTGCATTGGAAGACAGGCAGACCTTTCCGTGAGCGAGGGCCTCGGCGAGGGGCAGGCCGTAGCCCTCATCGTAGGAGGGCATCAAACAGAGGTCCGCGCCACGATATAGGGCACCCACCGAAGCGTCATCCAACCCCTCGAACAGCAAGACCGCATCTGCGGTGCGAGGGTTGGTCCTCATCAGGTCGATCAGATCCGATACACCCCATCCAACTTTACCCGCGAAGACCAGCCGGTGGATCGCGGGGTCAAGCCTGCCTTCCGCTAGGGCACGATCGAAAGCTCGATAAACCGCATAGTGATTTTTTCGAACCTCCACAGTGGAGACCAGTAGCGCGTAGCGCTTGCCTTGAAGCGGCTTTAGGAGGGACTTTGCGTTACCTGCAGGGGGGTCGCAACCGAGACAGAACACGTCACACTGGGGCGGATTTAGCAGTTCCTGATCCGCAAAGACCGAGAGCTGGCGCTTGGTATGTTCGGAAATCGCGATGTACCGCGAGACTCCCGAGAACATGTCCGCGAAGAAGCCGCGCAGGAACTCGCCGTAACCAGGAATGGTGAGCTGAGGATCCAGGGCTCCGGTTAAGTCGTAGACAACCGAGAACAGCTCGATTTCCCGCTGCCGCACCAGATCCAGCAATCTGTGGTAGTCCTTGTTGTTGCACTCAAGGCCAAACGTGGCCAGACGCGACCCCGTCGGGAACTCAATCGCCTGAAGATTGTCGGAGGTCGGGCGGCTTAGCGGGTTTCGGGAACCAAGCGGATAGAATTCACCCGAGGAACGGTCAAAGAAGACGAACTCAAAATCCCTGCCCAAAAGGCTCGGCAACCGGGTGGAAATTTCCCTCTCGACCCGACCCACACCGGAAACTGGGCCAGTCTGGTGTTCCAGCACGCCCGTCACGTCGACGAACAGCCGGCGGGGGACCGCCCTCGGCGCAGATCGGGCCATCACGCGACCTTGCGGGCTGGCTGCACGAGTTTACGCCATGCCCGAAGCAGTGTCCTGAGGCCTGCACCGAGACGCCAGGTTACCGAGCCATCAAGGTGACGTTTCAGAGTCTCGTATCGCTTCTCTATGGCGGACAGTTCTTCCAGCTTGCCCTCAAGTCGGGTTTTCTCTCGCCCGATCTGAGCCAAAGCTGCCCGATGGCGACGCTCCTGAGACGCCAAGTCTGCGGCCATCGCATCCAGCTTTTCGCGCGCGTCAGCCACCAGCCTGGCAGGTTCGACTCTGGGTATCGAACCGCTGGTAGCGGGGGGCGTTAAGGACTTTTCGACCTCGTCAATCAGGCTCCCAAGCCCAATGGCACATGCCCGCAAGTCCTGCGCCTCAACAACGAGGGGCCCAGCCGGTACCTGTGGTTCAGATCCGATTAGCTCGAGTTTGACCCGGATCTCCTCGAGCCTGGCCCTCGCAACCTTGGGATCGAACGATTGAGCCCGCAGGTGTCTAGCGGTCGATCCGCTAGAGCTATTTTGGCGACGGGCACCGGTCGTTGACTTCGTTGATTTTCGCAGCTCGCTCAAACAGCACCCCCTGTTTCGCCGCGCATGAAACAAGACCCAGCCGCAGGCGCGGACGTGTTGCACGATCCTTCAGGTCCCGTAAAGCCTCGGGTCGCTTGGCAAGGACATCAGGCTCGGAGAGCGGCCTTGTTTCCCTCGATAGCGCGCACACTGGCCAAGTTTTCACCTATCCGAGCGCACGCAATCTACGGGACGCGCACCCGAGTTGCACAGTTTCGATCCCTCAAGTAACCAGACCGCCTTGCGGCAAGGGAGAACAGGGTGGCACCCCAAAAAACAGCGGTCATAACGGGCGTGACCGGACAGGACGGGGCCTATCTGGCTCAGTTGCTGCTGTCCAAGGGTTATCGCGTCGTTGGCGTCGCCCGCCGTTCCAGCCACTACGGCATGGCCACCCACCGTCTCGATTGGCTGGGCATCACCAAGGACGTCGAAATCGTCGACGGCGACCTGCTGGACCTGGGCGGCATGGCGCGGATCGTCCGCGATGTGAAGCCGACCGAGGTCTACAACCTCGCCGCCCAGTCGTTCGTGAAGACCTCCTGGGACCAGCCCGCCCTGACCGCGCAGGCCACCGGGGTCGGCGTGGTGAACATGCTGGAAGCCGTCCGGCTGGAAGCGCCCGAGGCGCACTTCTATCAGGCGTCGTCGTCAGAAATGTACGGCCTGATCCAGGAGCCGATCCAGAGCGAGACCACGCCCTTCTATCCGCGATCGCCTTACGCCGCGGCCAAGCTGTTTGGTCACTGGATCACGGTGAACTATCGCGAGAGCTTCGGTCTGCACGCGTCGTCGGGCATTCTGTTCAACCACGAATCTCCGCTGCGTGGCCTCGAGTTCGTGACCCGCAAGGTCACTGACGCGGTCGCTCGCATCAAGCTCGGCCTGGCAAGCGAGCTGCGCATGGGGAACATGGATGCGACCCGCGACTGGGGCCACGCCAAGGACTACGTCCGCGCCATGTGGCTGATGCTGCAGCAGGACAAGGCCGATGACTATGTGATCGCCACCAACCGCACGACCAGCGTTCGGGCCTTTGTGGACGCGGCCTTTGCACACGTGGGCCTGAACCCCGACGACCACATCGTGATCGACCCGGCCTTCATGCGCCCGGCTGAGGTGGACGTGCTGCATGGCAATGCCGACAAGGCCAAGCGGGTCCTGGGCTGGGAGCCAGAGATCACCCTGGAGCAGATGATCGGCGAGATGGTCGAGGCCGATCTGGCGCGCTGGCGCGACAAGGCCTGAGAGCGTGACTTCCGCCCCAAAGGCGGCGTCCGGGAAACGCGTTCTGGTCACCGGCGCGTCCGGCTTCGTCGGGCGTCGTCTGATGCCGAGACTGGCCGATGACGGTCATGAGGCTATTGGTCTGACAGGTCCCGAAGCCGAACCCGGACCCTTGCGGGTCGATCTGACTGACAGGGCTGCCACACAAGCGGCCTTCGCGCACCTTCGACCTGATGTCGTCGTCCACCTGGCGGCCATGTCCTCGGTGGGCGTCGGAAGTTCCCAGCCGGATGAGGTGTGGCGCGCGAACTTCGACGGGGCGCGTTCGGTCGCGTTGGCCTGTCGTGCGCTCGAGCAGGATGTCCGGTTGATCTTCGCCTCGAGCGGAGAGGTCTACGGCCGCCGCTTCAACGAAGGGCCTTGCGACGAAGCCGCGCCGATCGCCCCCATGTCCGCTTATGCCCGGAGCAAGGCGGCGAGCGAGTTTGAGCTTGAGGACATCGCGCGCTGCGGGCTGACCGTGACGGCGTTGCGCCTGTTCAACCACACCGGCCCTGGCCAAGATCAGCGGTTCGTAGCCCCCAGTTTCGCCGCCCAGATCGCCGCTGCGGCCAAGGCCGGCGGGGGCCAGATCCGGGTTGGCAACCTCGATGCCATGCGGGACTTCAGCGATGTCGACGATGTGATCGGGGCCTACGTCGCTGTCATCAGCGATGTGGAACGTCCGGCTGCCCCCTTCGAGGTCTTCAATGTCGGATCCGGTCGTGCTCGGGCGGTTCGCGAACTGCTGGACGCCCTGATCGCGATCTCTGCAGCCAATGTAGAGGTCGTAAGCGATCCGGACCGCATGCGTCCCTCCGACATCGCGCGCGCCGAGGGCCGATTCGAGAAGATCGCGGCGCGTCATGGATGGCGTGCGACGACCCCGCTGGAAACGACCCTGGCCTCCCTCTACGCCTGGTGGCGTGACCGGGTGTGAACCCGGTCCGCTTGTCACCTAGGACCAGTCCGGATCATGCCGGGCGGACGGTTGCCCGAAATCTTCCGGGTCAAGGGTGAACATCGGCTCCGTCGCGGTCCCCTGGGCATGTTCTCTGGTCGCCAGCCAGGCCGCGCGGGCATAAGACCCATCACGAACGAATGTGACCTCATCAAGCCCAGCCACGGGACCGACGTCAGTCCAGATGAACTCGTCCCAGACAAGAAGCCCCTCGGGCACATCGTCAGCGAGCAGGGGCGATGGGTCCACGTCCGTGTCAGCGTCCTCCAGAACGGTCGGCACGGTTAGCGGCACTGTCAAAGGATCGCTGTCGGGCTTCGTCTCGGCCTCAACTGGTGCTCCCTGTCCGAAAAACTGGATTCCCCCGGACCAGAATGGCGCGGTCAGAGCAATATGCTCAGGGCTTTCGGAAAAGCCGATAACGACCGACGCCCGAGACGTGCCACTGTTGAGCAAGTTGACCCAACTTTGTATCCCAGCCGGATCGCCTTCGCGGTTCAGGGAGAACCGATAGAGCTGCTCAACGAAGGCCTGGTTCGAAAGAGTGCCATAGCGGGCCTGGAACTCGGGAGAGCCGACAAAGGCGTTGACGATATCGAGGAGCGGCATACCCCCTTCATAGGCCGCGACCCAACTCGCCAATCCCACAGGGTCGGGCAGGCGATCCAGGGTTGCATCGTACAGCCTCGCGATAACGAGCGCTTCAGCATCCGCAGACCATAGGCCCTGGTTGACGAGATCAGCCGTTCTTGCCCTGTTTTCTGCACTTTCAGAGAAACCGATAACGATCGAGCCACGCGAAGCCCCGCCGTTCAGGGCGTTCACCCAACTCTGGATCCCAGCCGGATCGCCCTGGCGCCCCAGGGCGAAAACGTAGAGCTGTTCAACAAACTGCTGATTGTTGAGAGAGCCAAATCTCGCTTGGAACTCCGGTGAGCTGACAAAGTAGCTAGCGAGCGCCTCTAGACCGATTGAAGCCAGCACAGCCGCATTCGCTTCCAGCCCCCCCTGGTCCGGGGCTCTACCAAGAGCAGCACTATACAGACGCATTGTTTGTGCAAGGCCGCTGTTCGGATCGAAGTTCAGCGTTCCGTCGACGAACCGAGCGATTTCGATGCCCGAAAGCGTGTCACTACCATCTGATCCGCCGCTGACCGATGTCGAGGTCGCAACATACTGTCGGCGGCCGCCGGAATAGACTGCGGTATCGATGCCGTCTCCGCCCGTAAGGGTGTCGTTGCCCGCTCCACCATTCAGCGTGTCCGCAGCAGCTCCGCCAAGCAGGGTGTCATTGCCGGCCTCGCCAAACAGCGACGAGCCGACGATCGTCAGGGGAACCACAGGATGGTTCGCCACGGAGACATGGAGCGTATAGGTAGAGCCGGCGGGCGGCTCATTGCTGACGACATCGTTTCCGGTGCCCGAGGCCCAGCGTCCCACCGCGACATAGTAGACGCCTGTCGTCGTTGCCGTGAATGTCAGCTGGGAGTCGGTCGCATTGCCACCATCGGGATTGGCGTCGTCATTAAACGCCAGCGAAGCCTGGTCTGGGCCAAACAGCCTCAGCGTGCTGTCGAAAGAGGCACCGTCAATATCCAGGGTAATGGTCGACCCGGCCGTGACAGTGAAGGCATAGTACTCGAAACCGCCATGCGTCGTGGCGACGACCGTCGCATGAGGAATGGTCGTCGAGTTGGCGATGGCGGCATTGGCCAGCAGGTCGAAGCCGTTATCCAGTGAGACAGCCTGACCGAAGCCGCCGTTCGCAACACCGGATCCCTTGATAATGTCCGGTGCCCCGCCTGTAGCCGCTCCTGCACCCGCAATCAGCACATCGTCGCCTGCGCCTGCACGAATGACGTCGTTCCCGCCATTTCCGTCCAGCCTGTCGTTACCAGCGCTGCCCGTCAGGGTATCTGCGTGAATTGACCCTCTAACCTGCTCGATGGACACCAGCGTGTCCGATCCTGCCGCCCCGGATGCGGTACCTGCAGCAAGGTTCACCGTGACACCCGCGGTCGCCCCTGCGTAGTCGGCGGTGTCGACGCCCGCGCCGCCGTTCAGCGCATCATTCCCAAGACCGCCGACCAGTGTGTCGTTGCCGTCCTGTCCGTTGAGGGTGTCATTGCCTGATCCGCCGTCAATGACGTCATCGCCTGCACCCGCATTGATGGTGTCGTTTCCGCCGCCGCCGTTCAGTTGGTCGGCGAGAGCGCTTCCCGTCATGGCGTTGTCGGTCAGGTCGCCAGAGACGATCAGGCCGCCGGTCGGCGCAGCCGCTATCGTTTGGTCGGCGAACCGGAGGAACTCGACGTTGGTCAGGGTATCGGTGCCATCCGGACCCGTCACCGTGCCGACCCGACCGTTCCAGGTCACGGTGTAGGCGGAACGCTGCCCGCTGTAGACGACTGTGTCGACTCCAAGGCCTCCGTCGATCGTGTCATTGCCGCCGTTTCCGGTGATGACGTTGTCGCCGGAGTTGCCGTTGATCGTATCGTTGCCCAGGCCTCCGATCGCCGCCTCAATGGTCGCGCCGAGGGCAATTGCGATGTTCCCGACGAGGCCACCGACGTTAGAGAACGCGCCCTGCCTGAGATCGATCAACTGATTTTGGGTGTAGCCGGAGAAGTCGAACGTGTCGTTGCCACCGGCATCCCACACCGCGAAGATCATGACGGCGCCGGCGTTGCCCGCCTGGAACCATGATCGATCAGCATTGGAGTTGAACCCGTACACGGTGTCTCCCGTGCGCGTGGTCATGTTGGCTCCGTAAAGCCTTTGAGCCGCCGCGATATCATCCAGCAGCGGAACGGCCGAGTAGCGCCCCCCGAAGGACCCGCCGGTGTTCGTCTCGGAGAAGTAGCTCATCACCGAGTACTGGCGACTATCTTCGTAGTAGCCGGCGTTGTTGGCGTAGCTGAGACTTTGGCCCGGCCCTGCGTTGTAGGCGGCCGGATGCGACAGGCCGATCGCATGGCCGATCTCGTGTGTCAGGACCTGGAAGCCGTAAGCCAGAGCGACCGGCGTCGCATTGTAGGACAGGGAGCTGTTGATCCAGACGTCACCGCTGTTGGCCGAGATCGAACGGTTGTTGGGAAGGTAGGCAAATGCAGCCGCTCCGTCCGATCCAGAGCTGTAGTTGCCGAACAGCATCGCCGCATTATTCGAATAGCCATCGACGTCGCTGACTCTGTTGAACGTGATGTTCGCGACGTCGGACCAGCTTTGCAGCGCCAGCAACGTCACCGCGATCTGCAGGTCGGAGAACCGCGAGAAGCCAGCCGTGTCGCTCGGCATAGTCGTGGGTGCCGTCGAACGGAAGGCGAAGTCGATCGTTGCCGCCTGTCCAAGAGCCGTGGCCCAACTCACATTCGTGCGGGTGATCTGAGCACCAGCCCCGGTGATCGACAGGGAGATTTTTCCGTTGGAACCCATGGATCCCCGGTCATCCCCGTTGAGGAAGCCAAACGGACTGGTCCCGTCATCAAAGATCGCGTGGAACTGACCACAGCAGCCACAGATCGGGTAATCGCCGATGTCGCCAAAGGCCGCTGATTCAACAAAGACCCTGCGTGCAAGAGGGCCGCCGCCCGCGTCTGAACCGGCGTCAGCGCCATCGCGCAGAAAGAGATTGGTCGGCATTGTCTCGACGCCTCAGCGAAGTGGTTCCACGAACGCACGATATCCGCGCGAGCGCCGACCACAAGGAAATCTTCGCCACACCCCAGACAACTCGTGGTGAAGGTCCGTTAGCCGTCAACCCAAGGTCAGATGCGCCACGCCCTTAATGCCACCATCCCGCTGGGTGTCGACGAGCTGCCCGAAGGCCGCAACGATATGGTAGAGAGAACTGGCCGGTGCCGGTTCATCGAGGAACCCGCCCTGCGGCAGATGTTTGTCACGCCAGAGCCCTTCTGGCGTAAGATAGAGCCAGAGCGCTCTGAGTGCCGCGGCAGCGTCGTCCATCAGGCCGGCTCGCTCGCCGTCAGAGGCAACTTCGGCGAGGATCAGGCTCGCCTTAAGCCATTCTGTCTGCGGCCAGAGACGGGCGCGACGGCTCCGGATCGAACCATCATCCTCCATTGCATCGACAGCAATCACGGGTCGATCCGTTACTCCTCGGCGACCGAAGCCATAGAGGCGTCGGGCGGCCTCGAGGGACGCCGCGTCATCTCGAGCACGGGCGTGGCGAGCCATGAGCCAGGCCCATTCGAACTGATGACCCGGCTCGACCAGTCGCCCATCCTCCCCCTGCGCCGGAAGCCATTCAGCGTCGAAGTACTCCCTCAGGAAGCCGCCATCCGCGTCGATGAATTTGTCTTGAGCCAGATGAACGATCCGGTCGGCAAGGGCTGTCCAAGTGGCGTCTCCGCCAGCCTCTTCCCAAGCGAGGCAAGCCTCAAGCAGATGCATGTGGGCGTTGGACTGGTAAGGATGAGTGCCAGCCTCACGGAGCCCGCCTGTCGAAGGTGCCTCCGCCAAAAGCCGGTCGCGCAAGGTTGTCGCCCGGTCCTCAAGCGTAGCCTCGGAGATGCCAGCGGATCGGGCAGACGCCAGGGCAAACAGAACAAAGGCCTGATCATACAGCATTGCTGTGTCATCGAGCGGCGCGCCGTCCGGACTCAGGAGCGTGCGGCAAAGCCCGTCGGATCGGAGATAGTCGGTGTACAGACGGTCGAGGCCTCGACCGACGATGTCTCGCCAGGGGCCCCTCCAACCGAGCCGGCCCGCCTGGGAATAAACGTAGATCTGGCGAGCCTGGACCCGCGCGCGCCGAGGCAGTGGCGGTGTCCGGCCATCGAGAGACAGTGCCTCGACAAAGGCTCCATCGTCGGATTGGCCAAGCGTGGCCCAAACCGGAAGCGCTTTCATCCGCAGCCAGTCGGCGAAGCGGTTGGCCCCGTCGGCCAGTTCCTCCCGCGGCATTAGTGAAAAGTCGAGGTGACGTGGCGAAACGGTCTTTATGCGTTCAACGACCCGCTTCACGTCCTGGGACTGGCCCAAATCGCAGACAAGGACGGCATCAGGCTCGACCACGATCCCAAGGTTCCTGACCCCCATGGCCGCGACCAGAACTCCATCGGGTGCCCTGACCAGACAGCCCTCCGCGTCTTCGAAGATGTGAAGGCCTGTTCCACCCTCACCGCTGGCAGCGATCGCGTCCCATGCCCCCAGATCCGACCAGGCGAAGTCTACCTCAAGCACAGAGGCCAGCTGGGTCTTCTCCATCACGGCATAGTCGATAGAGATTCGCGGTGACTCACCAAAGCTCTTGCCCAGGACCTGTAGCCGCCCGCCCGTCGCGACAGGAACGGCGGTCTGGACAGCGGCAAGCACGGCCGGGGCATGGCGGCCGAGTTCGTCGAGCAGCGTCTGGGCAGCGACAATGAAGTTGCCGCTGTTCCACAGATAACCAGCCTCGATGTAGGACTGCGCCTGGGCCCGGTCCGGTTTTTCGACGAACTCGCCGACATCTGACAGTCCGCGTCCGGACGGCCTGATGTATCCGTAGGCTTGGGAGGGTTCCACCGGCATCACGCCCAAGGTCACGATCCGCCCGCTCCGGGCCCCCTCGGCGGCCTGAACGACTGCCACGCGGAATGCATCATGATCCGGGATATGGTGGTCAGATGCCACGAACCCGATGATCGCCTCAGGATCATGCCGTTGCGCCCAAACAGCCGCCGCAGCCATCGCGGCCGCCGAATCCCGAGCTTCGGGCTCAAGGAGAACCTGAGCATCGATATCCAGTTCTGCCAGCTGATCCACGATCCAGTCGCGGTGACCGGCACCGCCGACGATGATCAGCCGTCCGGCTTCTCCAGCCAGTGGCGCGACGCGAATTGCCGTTTCCTGAAAAAGGGAACGGTTACCCGCCAGCGGAATGAACTGTTTGGGTCGAGAAGGGCGGGAGGCCGGCCAGAGCCGGGTCCCCGCTCCCCCACACATGATCACCGGATAGAAAGCCATGCCTCGCTTTAGCGAGCGGGACGAAAGTCGCAACCGCGTCGCTCGGGTTGTGTGTCTTCCGGGCTTGATGCAGACGGTGTTTGTTTCCGTCAGAGGCCCGGGCGACACATGAAGACTGTCATCGTTGTGCTGGGCATGCATCGGAGCGGCACATCATCGGTGGCCGGGTCCCTCAGCCTGCTTGGCGCGACCGCCCCCAAGACCCTCATGGCTCCAGCACCCGATAACCCCCGAGGCTTTTGGGAAAGCGATGTCGTCATGGTGCTGAACGATGCCCTGCTCGCGGAACGCGGACTGGCGTGGAACGACTGGAAATCACGACCGGCTGGCCCGGCTATGTTGGATCGTCGGATCGCGGAAGCCATGGAGAGCGAGTTCGGCGAGGCAGAACTGACGGTCCTGAAGGATCCGCGCCTCTGTCGGCTGTTTCCAGAGTGGCACCGCACCCTGAACGAGGCAGGCTACCAGATTGCCGTTGTCTGCCCGATCCGACCTCCCGCAGAAGTGTCTGCCTCCCTGGCTGCCCGGAATCCCCTCTCTCGAGAGCATGGCTTGCGCCTGTGGATGCGACATGTCCTTGACGCGGAGGTCGCCAGTCGCGGGGTACCGCGGCACGTCATGACGTGGGCGAGTTTTCTGACCGACTGGCGCGCCCAGGTGGCGATGATGAATGCTCGCCTACCCTTGAGGCTGGAGTTCTCCGCAGATCAGGAAAACGCTGTCGACGCATTTCTCTCTAGCGAGCTTCACAGGCAGCGCACCGCCGCAGCAACGCCGTCGCTCGTTAGGCGGACCTGGGAGGTGCTATGCCAGATCGCCCGATTTGGCGATCACCCGGATTTGCTGCAGAGACTGGACGGGATCCGGCTGGAATTCGACCGGGCGTGCGAACTGTTCGACGATGTCAACAGGCGTCCGCACGCGTGACACCATCCCCATACGCGGCTACTGAGCCCGCCCATGGACGAGACCGAACGGCAATCCGAGGAGCGCGGCTGGGCCACGGCGAAAACGCTCGCCGAGGCCCTGCCCTACATTCAGGTCTATGATCGCGAGACTGTGGTCATCAAGTACGGTGGCCATGCGATGGGCGAAGTCGCCGTGGCCAAGCAGTTCGCCGCCGACGTCGTGTTGCTAAAGCTGATGGGCGTGAATCCGGTCGTCGTGCACGGCGGCGGGCCGCAGATCAGCGCCATGCTGACCAAGGCGGGGGTCAAGTCCAACTTCGTCGACGGCCTCCGGGTCACCGACGCCGACACCATGGCGGTGGCCGAGATGGTCCTGTCGGGCGCGGTCAACAAGGAGATCGCCCACTGGATCTCGGTCGCGGGCAAGGAGGCCGACGTGCGCGGGGTCGGCCTGTCCGGCAAGGACGCAGGCCTTCTGACGGTCGAGAAGACGACGCGGACCAAGCGCGATCCCGACAGCCTGATCGAGCACGAAGTCGATCTCGGGTTCGTCGGCGAGCCGACCAAGGTGGACCCCAAGCTGATCGCCGGGCTGATCGCGTCGGAGACCGACGACTGGGTGCCGGTAATCGCTCCGATCGGCGTGGCCGAGGACGGCCAGACCTACAACGTCAACGCCGACACGGTCGCCGGGGCCGTCGCGGGCGCGCTGAACGCCAAGCGCATGCTGCTCCTGACCGACGTCAAGGGCGTGCTCGACAAGGACGGCAACATCATCCGTCAGATGACCGTGGCCGAAGCTCAAGCCCTGATCGACGACGGCACCGCGTCCGGCGGCATGATCCCCAAGCTCCAGACCGCGATGGCGGCCGTGCGCGCGGGCGTGGAAGCCGTGGTCATCCTGGACGGGCGCCGACCCCACGCCATGCTGGTCGAACTGTTCACCGAATACGGGGCCGGGACCCTGGTAAAGGCGTGAACCTGGACCTGTCCCACATCGACGCCTGGATCTTCGATCTCGACGACACCCTTTATCCACGCGAGCAAGGGGTGATGGCGCTGGTACAGGCGCGGATCAACGCCTTCATGATCGACGCCGTGGGCCTTCCCGAACCCGAGGCCAAGGTTCTGCAGAAGCAGTTCCTGAACGAGCACGGCACGACGCTCGCCGGCCTGATGGCCAACTACGCGATCGATGCAGAGACATTCCTGCGCGAGGTCCACGACGTGCCGCTGGACAGTCTGGAGCCCAGCCCGCGCATGGCCGGGGCGCTGGCGCGCCTGCCCGGTCGCCGTTTCGTGCTGACCAACGGCGCACGCTGCCATGCAGCCCGCGTGACCGAGCGCATCGGAATCGCCGGGCTGTTCGACGGCGTCTTCGCCATCGAGGACATGGACCTGACGCCCAAGCCCGCGCCCTCGACCTTCCGCCGGTTCCTGGAGCATTTCGCCATCGATCCGCATCGAGCGATCTTCTTCGAGGATACGCCCAGGAACCTTGCGCCGGCCAAGGCGCTCGGGATGACCACCGTTCTGGTCGGCGACGGCCACGGCCACGAGATCGGCGACTGGATCGACGCCCGGACCCCCGATCTGCTTAGCTTCCTCGAACACCTCTCCTTACGAGACGCCGCATGACCGACCACGCCTCGCTTGAAGCCGCCATCGAAGCGGCCTGGGACATTCGCACCGAACTGACGCCCTCGACCCGGGGCGAGACCCGCGAGGCGGTCGAGACCGCGCTCGACCTGCTCGATTCCGGCAAGGCGCGCGTGGCCAGCCGCAGCGAAGACGGGACCTGGACCACGCACCAGTGGCTGAAGAAGGCGGTCCTGCTATCCTTCCGCCTGAATGACAACGAGATCATGCGCGGCGGCGATCGCGGCATGTCCTCCCCTGCCCCGGGTGTCGGTCCCTGGTACGACAAGGTGCCCAACAAGTTCGGTGACTGGACCGCAAATGACTTCAAGGAAGCGGGATTCCGCGCCGTACCGGGATCGATCGTCCGCAAGGGCGCCTTCATCGGCAGGAACGTGGTCCTGATGCCCAGCTTCGTGAACATCGGCGGCTATGTCGACGAAGGCTCGATGGTCGACGGCTGGGCCACGGTCGGCTCCTGCGCCCAGATCGGCAAGAACGTGCACCTGTCCGGCGGCGTCGGCATCGGGGGTGTCCTTGAGCCGCTCCAGGCCAATCCGACCATCATCGAGGACGACTGCTTCATCGGTGCCCGCTCCGAGGTCGTGGAGGGCGTGATCGTCCGCCAGGGCGCGGTCCTGGCCATGGGCGTCTACATCTCGGCCACGACCAAGATCGTCGACCGGGCGACGGGCGAGATCACGCGCGGCGAGGTGCCGCCCTATGCCGTCGTGGCGCCGGGCGCCCTGCCCGACCCGAACGGCGGGCCGTCCCTTTACTGCGCCGTCATCGTCAAGCGAGTGGACGCCCAGACGCGATCCAAGACCGCGATCAACGAACTCCTGCGCGACTGAGGTCAGTCCCGCCGGGATCACCGCCGGCCTGGCCTGACCTCGCCCTGTTGCCCTACATGAGCCAGTGACCGTCGCGTTGATTGGGTGT
>JAIERG010000207.1 GCA_019747095.1 Caulobacteraceae bacterium
ACCGGGACAGTCGATGATCTGGTCTGGGTCAGTCCCCGGACGGGCCGCGCCGTGAGTTCGGATGCCGGACGCCCCTACGCAGACAAGTTACTGAAACTGCCGCCCTTCATGCTGGGAGGCCAGGCCGGGCTTGTTGAGGGCGACGTGCGGGATGGTCTGGCGCTGACGGGACACTTTCTCGAACAGTTCATCTTCAATCCGCAAAACCGTCCCTTGCCTCCGGCTCGGGTCTGGATGATCGAAAGGCTCGCCGAGGTGGGTCGCTTGTGACCCTTTCCAAGAGTTCTCGCGGTTCTGCCTGGCATGACAGCGGTGGCTATCGCTGGCTGACAAGTCTGCGGGCCCCGCATAGCCTGCGAGGAAGGGGGAAAGGATGAGCGACGAGCAAGAGACGCCTGGCCAACGCCTTCGGACGGCGATCCTGGACCGCGCGCGGCTCGAATACTGGGCGCTTGTTTCGCAACTGGTCAGCGCTGTGGCTGTCGTCGTGTCGCTGATTTTTGTGGGAATCCAGCTCGGTGACGCCAACGAAGTCGCCGCTCGGGATGAGGCGAATGCTACCCAGACCCAATGGGGCGCGTTCAACGCCTCAATCTACGGAGATCAGGAGACAGCGGCCATCATGCATCTGGCCACGTCGGGCGAACGATCACTGGATCCCGTCGAACGGGTTCGTTTTGCCTATCTCCTGCGCGAACAGACCTGGCTGACCTATCAAGGATGGGAGCGTGTGCGCTCGGGGCTGCGTCCGCGCGAAAGTTTCTATGAGGGTGCCGGCGTCGATCTCGTCATGGTCCTTTGTTCGCCAGGTGGACGCCAGGTCTGGCCCACCATCCGGCGAGAGTTTCCCCCAGACTATGTCGCCGAGCTGGACATACTGGCAGGTGCCTGGACACGCACGAGCGGAAATGTCTGTCCGGACGCACCCTGAGCCTCCATCGGGGGGCTTCAGGCTCTAGACTCCAGGGTCGAACAGGACGATTCGCCTAGGCAACATGACCATTCACACCCCGCCGCCAGAAGGTGGCCGCATCGTCGAGGAGCCGATGGGCGAGGCGCTGTCGCGTCGCTACCTCGCCTATGCGCTGTCGACCATCACTAACCGGGCGTTGCCGGACGTGCGCGACGGCTTCAAGCCCGTTCACCGTCGCATCCTCTACGCCATGCACCAGATGCGGCTGAACCCGCAGGCGGCGGCGCGGAAGTGCGCCAAGGTCGTGGGCGAGGTCATGGGCGGATATCACCCCCACGGCGACGCCTCGATCTACGACGCCCTGGTGCGCCTGGCCCAGGATTTCGCCCAGCGCTATCCGCTGGTGGACGGCCAAGGCAACTTCGGGAACATCGACGGCGATAACCCCGCCGCCATGCGCTACACCGAGTGCAAGCTGACGCAGGCGGCCATGCTTTTGATGGACGGAATCGATCAGGATTCCGTGGACTTCCGCCCGACCTATGATGATCAGGATGAAGAGCCGGTCGTCCTCCCTGCTGGCTTCCCCAACCTGCTGGCCAACGGTTCTTCCGGCATCGCCGTGGGGATGGCGACGTCCATTCCGCCCCACAACGTCGGGGAGCTGATCGACGCCTGCCTGCTGCTGCTGGAACGACCCGATGCCACGACAGCCGAGCTGGCCGAGATCGTGCCGGGTCCGGATTTCCCGACCGGCGGGGTGGCGGTCGAAGGCCACGCCTCGATCCTGGAGGCCTATGAGACCGGTCGCGGCGGCATCCGGCTGCGCGCCCGCTGGGAGAAGGAACCCCTGGAGCGCGGGGGCTGGCAGGTGGTCGTCACCGAGATCCCCTATCAGGTCCAGAAGACCAAGCTGATCGAGGCGATGGCCGAGCTGCTGGACCAGAAGAAGCTGCCGCTGGTCGATACCTTTGACGACCAATCCGCCGAGGACATCCGTCTGGTCATCGAGCCGAAGAGCAGGAACGTCGATCCCGACGCCATGATGGAGAGCCTGTTCAGGCTATCCGACCTGGAGGTCCGCTTCCCGGTCAACATGAATGTGCTGGACGCCACAGGTACGCCCGGCGTGATGGGGTTGAAGGGCTGTTTGCAGGCCTTCCTGGATCACCGGCGCGAGGTGCTGAACCGCCGCTCGCAATGGCGGATCGAGAAGGTCGAGAAGCGGCTGCACCTGCTGGAAGGCCTGCGGATCGTCTTTCTGAACCTGGACGAGGTCATCCGCATCGTGCGCGAGGAGGAGCAGCCCAAGGCCGTCCTGATCGCCCGCTTCGGCCTGTCGGAGACCCAGGCTGATTTCATCCTCGACACCCGCCTGCGCCAGCTGGCGCGGATCGAGGAGATGACGATCGAGAACGAGTTCAAGGCGCTGTCTGAAGAACTTGCTGCGCTGCGTTCGTTGTCGGCCTCGCCCGCAAAACAATGGAAGGCGATCGGCAAGGAGCTGGAGGCGACGCGCAAGGCGCTGATCTCGCCGCGCCGCACGACCATCGCCGAGGCAGTGGATACATCGGCCTTCGTCGCGCCGGAGGCCTTCATCCCCCGCGAGGCCATCACCGTCATCCTGTCCGAGCGCGGCTGGATCCGGGCCGTGAAGGGCAAGGTCGATGATCCGTCCGAGCTGAAGTTCAAGGAGGGTGACAGCCTGGGCTTCCTCGTCCCGGCCTTCACGACGGACAAGATCCTGGTCGCGGCGACGGATGGTCGGGTGTTCACGGTCGGGGCCGACAAGCTGGCGTCCGGTCGCGGGCACGGTGAGCCGCTTCGTCTGATGATCGAGCTGGAGGACTCGGCCGGCATCGTTGGCCTGTTCGCCCATCAACCGGGTGCGAAGATGCTGATGGCGTCCAGGGCCGGCTATGGCTTCGTCGCGCCGGAGGACGAGCTGCTGGCCACCAAGCGCGGCGGCAAGCAGGTGCTGAACGGGGATCTTCTGGCGGCGCTGCGGTTGAGCTCCTCGGACCACGTCGTGACCATCGGCGAGAACCTGAAGACCCTGATCTTCCGCCTGGACGAGCTGCCCGAAATGCCGCGTGGCAAGGGTGTGAAGTTGCAGTCTTTCAAGCAGGGCGGACTGTCCGACATCGCTGTCTTCACCGGAGAGACAGGGCCTGAGTGGGTCGACGGCGGCGGTCGTCGTCGCAACTGGCCTGACTGGAAGGACTGGTTGGGCAAGCGCGCCGGAGCAGGGCGCATGGGACCGCGGGGCCTTCGAAAGTTCCGCTGACGTCAGGTCGAGCCATCACTCGACAAAGAAAAAGGCCGCCCCGGAGGGCGGCCTTTGATCGTTCAATCGGAACGGAGCATCAACCGCGCGGAGCGCGGGGCTTCGGTGCCGGCAGCAGGCCTTCCCGCTGGGCGCGCTTGCGGGCCAGCTTACGCGCACGCCGTACGGCCTCGGCCTTCTGGCGGGCGCGCTTTTCCGAGGGCTTCTCGTAGTGCACGTGGCGCTTCATCTCGCGGAAGCTGCCTTCGCGCTGCATCTTCTTCTTCAGGGCCTTCAGCGCCTGATCGACGTTGTTGTCGCGAACGAAAATCTGAACCAGGTTCAACTCTCCTTTGGCTGCCCGCCGCGTCCTGTGAGAGGCGGGCAGACAAATAAAATCCGATCCCGCGGGCGACAGCCCGGCGAGCGAAGCCGGGTCGATACACCAAGCCCCCTGGACTGTCCAGCGGGCCCGCCGCCATTCGTCGCGGTCCCCAACGCCGCCTCGCGCGCCTGGCCAGACGACGCTATGGGTAGACGCATGAGTGACGTCCCCCCTCTGTCAAACGCCGAGCCGGACTGGGCCGACGCCAAGGAGCAGGCGGTTCTGGACGCCGCTATCCGGCTGGCACCGGCTCTGGGCTGGAACGCCCGAATGGTCCGCGAGGCCTGCGCAGCCGAGGGACTTTCGGAGGGCGATCAGGAGCTTTTGCTGCCCAACGGACCGCGCGATCTCGCTGCTCTCCTGTCGCGCCGTCACGATTCGCGGGCGCTCGAGGCGCTGGGCTCGGCAGAGGGTCTCAAGATTCGCGAGCGAATCGCCAGGGCGGTGTCGGCGCGGATGGAAGCCGGAGCGGAACATCTTGAGACTACGCGCAAGTGCGCGGGCTTTCTCGCCTTGCCGGCCAATGCGGATCTGGGCCTGTCGCTTGCCTGGGAGACTGCGGACCACCTGTGGCGCTGGGCGGGCGATACGGCCACAGACTGGAACCACTATTCCAAGCGTACGATCCTTTCCGGCATCCTGATCCCGGCGCTGACGTTACGCTGCTTCGAGAGCCGAGACGCCGCCGAGGCCTTCGTCGCGCGCCGCATCGACAATGTCATGGCCTTCGAGAAGTGGAAGGCTGGCAAGGATTTCGACGCCCCGGTCAGAAAGGCGACCGAGTTCCTCAGTAAGCTGCGCTACGGCACCCTCTGATCCCCGGGATCAGCCTAGGGGCGTCTGGATCGGCCGCACCTTGTTCACGTGCGCCATCTTGCGTCCGGGGCGGGCCTCCGACTTGCCGTAGAGGTGCAGCCTGGCGTCGGCCTTGCCGGCGATCTTCCGCCACTGTTCGACCTCGTCACCGAGAAGGTTGTGCATCTCGACGCGAGCATGGGGCGCGGTGGGACCGAGCGGCCAGCCGGCGACGGCGCGAATGTGTTGTTCGAATTGGTCGCAGACGCAGCCGTCCTGGGTCCAGTGTCCGGTGTTGTGGACGCGCGGCGCGATCTCATTGACCAGAAGCTTGCCGCCGCCCAGGTCGAAAAGCTCGATGCCGATCACGCCGACATAGTCCAGTCCGTCCAGCACGGCGCGTGCGATGGCGCGGGCGCGGCGCTCGGTCTTTGCATCGACCTCGGCCGGGGCGACCGTGGTGCGCAACACGCCACCCGCATGGGTGTTCTCGCCGAGCGGATAGACCGCAGTCGCGCCGTCACGCCCGCGCGCGGCGATGATCGACAGTTCGCGCACGAAGTCGGCTTTCGCCTCGAGAAGGGCCGGTCGGCCGCCAATGGCCTCGAATGCCCCGACGGCGTCCTTGGGTGACCTGATCCAGACCTGACCCTTGCCGTCATAGCCTTCGCGGCGGGTCTTGAGCAGGGCAGGGCAACCCAGTTGTGCGATCGCGGCCGTCAGGTCGTCCAGCGTCGCCACAGGCGCGAAGTCGACAGTCGTGGCACCCACGCCGTTCAGGAAGGTCTTTTCGTCGACCCTGTCCTGGGCGACGGCCAAGGCCACCGGACCCGGCGCGACGCGGGCGCCCGCCTCGGCCAGCCGTTCCATCGAGCTGGCGGGCACGTTCTCGAACTCGAAGGTGACGACGTCGCAGACCCGGCCCAACACGTTCAGTGCCACCGGGTCGTCATAGGCGGCGACGATCTGGCCGCGAGAGACTCGCCCGGCAGGGCTATTGTCCTCGGGATCCAGGATCACGACGTCGAAGCCCAGCCGCGACGCGGCCTGGGACAGCATGCGGCCCAGCTGGCCGCCGCCCAGGATGCCGATGGTCGAGCCCGGCGCGAGAGGCGCGTCGCTTCCGCTCACTCAGTCCTCGACCGTCTCGTGAACGGCTTCCGTCTGGGCCTCGCGGAAGGCGTCCAGCCTGCCCGCCAGCACCGGATCGCCCAGCGCGAGGATCTGGGCGGCCAGGATGCCTGCGTTCTTCGCCCCCGCCTCACCAATCGCCAGGGTCGCAACCGGCACGCCGCCGGGCATCTGGACGATCGACAGAAGCGAATCGAGGCCATTCAGCGCCTTGGACTGCACCGGCACGCCCAGCACTGGCAGCGACGTCATCGACGCCGCCATGCCCGGCAGATGCGCCGCGCCGCCCGCGCCGGCGATGATGATCTTGTAACCCGCGTCGCGCGCGCCTGAAGCGAAATCCCAAAGCCGTTTGGGTGTACGATGCGCCGAGACGACCTTGGCCTCCCAGGCCACACCCAGCCGGTCCAAAGTCTCGGCGGCATGCTTCATCGTCGGCCAGTCGGATCGACTGCCCATGATGATCGCGACGGGCGGGGTCTCGGTCGCCATGCGGTCGAGCTTCCTTCCAGAAGGAAAGCGGCCGGTTACAGCACGCGCGTTGCGCCCGCAACCAAGGGCGTTAGCTTGGAGTGGCGCGACCGGTCCCTGAGTCGCCCCGGAGCCCGACCGTGACTGACGCGGCCGACATCGACGCCCTCGCCGATCCGCACGCCGAGATCGCCCGCCTGCGCGCCGAGGTGGAGGCCCTGCGCGCCCGCGCCGAGGCCGCCGAGGCCGCCGCCGAGCACGACGTCCTTACGCCCGTCCTGAACCGCCGGGGCTTCGTCGCGGCCATGACGCGGACGATGGCCTACTGCACCCGCTACAAGGTTCCGGCGGCGCTGCTCTATCTCGATCTCGACGGCTTCAAGGGCGTCAACGACAGCCTCGGCCACGCGGCGGGGGATGCTGCCCTGGTGAGGGTGGCGGAGATCCTGCTGGAGAATGTGCGGGCCACCGACGCCGTCGGTCGCCTCGGCGGCGACGAATTCGCTGTCATGCTCCTGAACGCCGGGCTGGAAGAGGGCCGCGAGAAGGCCGCCTCGCTCAAGGCCGCGCTCGAATCGGCCGAATTCACCTGGGAAGGCCAGTCGGCGCGCCTAGACGGCTCCTTCGGGGTACGCGCTTTCGCCGGCCACACCGACGTCGAGTCCTGGCTGGCCGAGGCCGACGCGGCCATGTGGGTCCGCAAGCGCGGACGCTAGGTTCGGGTCAGCGCTAGCTGGATCACATCGGTTCGACGCGACCGGAACCCGGCCTCGCAATAGGCCAGATAAAACCGCCACAGTCGCCGGAACCGTTCGTCGAACCCGCCCATCTTGCGAATGTCGGCCCAGGCGGCCTGGAACCTCTGGTCCCAGCGCGACAGTGTGTCGGCATAGTCGACGCCGAAACGATCGACCGCGTCCCAGCTCAGCCCTGCTTCCTCGACCACGGGCTGGAGACGCGCCTCGGACGGCAACATCCCGCCGGGGAAGATGTATTTCTGGATGAAGTCGACGCGGGCGTTGTACTCGTCGAACAGCGCGTCCTGGATGGTGATGATCTGCAGGCCCGCACGCCCGCCGGGGACCAGAACCTGGCGCACCTTGTCGAAATAGGCGCCCCAGTATTCCTTGCCGACCGCCTCGAACATCTCGATGGAGGCGACGCGGTCGAAAGTCCCTTCGACGTCGCGATAGTCGATCAGGCGGATGTCGGTCCGTTCCGACAGTCCGGCGTTGAACAGGCGCTGTCGGGCGAAGTCGTGCTGCTCCTGGCTGATGGTGACGCCGGTCACATGGGCCCCCACTTCACGCGCGGCATACTCCGCGAAGCCACCCCAGCCGCAGCCGATCTCCAGCACCCGCATGCCGGGCTTCAGGTTCATGGCGCGCGCCAGATCGGCGTACTTGCGCGTCTGGGCGGCCTCCAGGGGCTCGGACGGGCTGTCGAACCGGGCCGAGGAGTAGGTCATCGTCCGGTCCAGCCACGCCTCGTAGAAGGCGTTGCCGAGGTCGTAGTGGGCGTGAATGTTCTTCTTCGATCCTGTCCGGCTGTTGCGGTTCAGCCGGTGCGAGATCCAGTTGGCCGCCAGCATCAGGGCGTTGCCGTCGAACAGTCGGCGAATGTGGTCGTAGTTGGACGCCAGCACCTCCAGCAGCACGGCCAGATGTGGGCTGTCCCATTCACCGGCGACGTAGCCCTCGGCATAGCCGATGTCGCCATTGGCCAGGACGCGGCGAGCGAAACGGTAGTCGATGACCTGCATCACGGCTGCGGGGCCGGGTGTCGCGCCCTCCAGCCTATGCACCTCGCCGTTCGGCAGGCTCAGGGTCAGGTTGCCGTAGGTCCAGTTGGCCGACAGCAGGCGCACCAGCAGGGCGAACACGCGCGGCGTTCTGTTCGCGGCGGGGATCGAATGGTCGGCGGCGGATGCGGTCATGGTGGCCAAGCTGTGTTCCCGAACAGCTACGGTCAATCCTCCGGCATGGCTTCACCGCCGCCGGTCACGACCTTCAAGGCCGCCAGAGCCCGCGCTCGCGCCTCCGCGTGCTCCACCAGCGGGCGGGGATAGGTGCGGCCCAGCGTCACGTCCGCCGCGCGCAGGATTTCGGGCGGCGCGGTCCAGGGCGAATGCACGAATGCGGGCGACAGCCGCCTCAGCTCGGGCACCCATCGCTTCACATAGGCGCCGTCCGGATCGAACTTCTGGCCCTGGGTCACTGGATTGAAGATGCGGAAATAGGGTGAGGCGTCGGCTCCAGACCCCGCCACCCACTGCCAGTTTTGGGCGTTCTGGGCCAGGTCGGCGTCCATCAAGCAGTCCCAGAACCAGGCCTCGCCCTTCCGCCAATCGTTCAGCAGGTGCTTGATCAGGAAGGACGCGACGATCATCCGCACGCGGTTGTGCATGAAGCCCGTGGTCCACAGCTCGCGCATGCCCGCGTCGACGATGGGATAGCCGGTCTGCCCCTTCGTCCATGCCTCGAACTGGGCGGCATCGTTGATCCACGGCATGCGGTCGTATTCCGGCCGGAAGGCGTCGGTCGGCAGGGTCGGGAAGTGCTGCAGCAGGTGGGCCGAGAAGTCGCGCCAGATCAGTTCATTGGTGAACTTGTCCGCCTGAGCTTCCGAAATCCCGTTGGAACCGGCCGCGTCATAGGCCGCCGTCCAGGCGCGCCATGGACTGATCTCGCCGAAGTGCAGATGGGGTGACAGGCGGCTGGTGCCCGGTCGGTCGGGTCGGTCGCGGTCGTCGGCGTATGTCTTGAGCCCCGTCGTCAGGAAGTCGGACAGGGCCTTGGCCGCACCCGCCTCGCCCGGCTCGCCGAGGAAGCCCTTGGACCAGTCCGGCCGCGTCGGATGCAGGCCCCAGCCGTCGATGTCGTCGCTTTCGACCTCGGGCGCGCCGGACAAGTCGCGCGGTCCGAGTGTATGGGTCGGCGCCGTCGCCTGGCCCCGCAGCGCCTTCATGAAGGGGGTGTAGACCCTGTACGGCCCGCCCGAGCCGTTCAGCACCGTGCCGGGCGTGGTCAGCAGGGTCCCGTTGAACCCCTTCACCTCGATCCCGTCGCCCTTCAGCGCATGGGCGATATCCTTGTCGCGCGCCCAGCCGTCCGGCTCGAACAGGCGGTTCATCATGACACAGGTCGCGCCGCTCTGATCGATCAGACGGCGCAGCTGGCCTTCCGCATCGCCCCGCCGCAGCACCAGCCGTCCGCCGCGCTCGGCGATGGAGGCCGCCAGCGCCCTCAGGGACTTGTCCAGCCACCAGCGGCTGGCCCCGCCGATCGGCCGCACGGCCGGACCGTCGTCCAGAATGTAGACCGGCAGGATCGGCCGCCCCGTGGCCTGCGCCGCCTGCAGCGCCGGATTGTCCGCCAGCCTCAGATCGCGCCGGAACCACAGGATGACGGGCGGCTCGCGGTCTGTGGTCACGCCTTCCGGCTCCGTGCTAGGTTGAACTGGACGGCGGTCGGGGCCACCTGACCGCCCCATAGGCTGGGCCTTGCGAACGCGCCAGCCGCCAAACCGTCGCTACTTGGAAAGCCCGCCCGTGACCGCTCCCAACTCCGTCATCACCCTGTCCGGCAACGGCGTCACCACACCCGTGGTCATCGGCGGCGGGGCGCGCATCGCCTTCATCGCCGGCCCGTGTCAGTTGGAGAGCCGCCAGCACGCGCTCGAAATGGCGCATGCCTTGAAGGAGATCGGCCAGCGTCTCAACGTCGGCATCATCTACAAGACCAGCTTCGACAAGGCGAACCGCACCAGCGCCACCGCCGCCCGCGGCATCGGCCTGGAAGGGGCCCTGCCGATCTTCGCCGAAATCCGCGAGGTCACCGGCCTGCCGGTCCTGACCGACGTCCACAACGAGGAGCAGTGCGGGATCGCCGCCCAGGCCGTCGACGTGCTGCAGATCCCGGCCTTCCTCAGCCGCCAGACCGACCTGCTGCTGGCCGCGGCCGCCACCGGCAAGGCCATCAACATCAAGAAGGGCCAGTTCCTCGCGCCTTGGGACATGAAGAACGTCATCGCCAAGGTGACCGGCGCGGGCAATCCGAACGTCATGGCCTGCGAGCGCGGCGCCAGCTTCGGCTACAACACCCTGGTGAGCGACATGCGAGCCCTGCCGGTGCTGCGCGACATCGGCTGCCCGGTCGTGTTCGACGCGACCCACAGCGTCCAGCAGCCGGGCGGGCAGGGGACCTCCTCGGGCGGCCAGCGCGAGTTCGTGCCGGTGCTGGCCCGCGCCGCCGTGGCCGTCGGCGTCGACGCCGTTTTCATGGAGACCCATCAGGACCCCGACCACGCGCCGTCGGATGGCCCGAACATGGTCCCCCTGTCGGAGTTCGAGGCCCTGGCCGCCGACCTGATCGCCTACGACGACCTGTCCAAGGCCCGGATGGCGAAGGCGGCGTGATCTCGGAGGTATCGCCCCTGCGTCCGGAAATGGCGTAGCGGCACCTTATCGTCTCGATGCGCTGAAGGCTTTGGCTGGGGGAAGCGGACTCAGTGGACCCAGCGGACTCGTTTTCAGGTCGCCGGTGCGGTTGTCTCCAGGCAGCACGCACTTTAGCTGAGGGTTCATGAGCCACGCGAACCTCGATCTCGGCGGACTCCAGGCGCTGCTCGACAAGGCGCGCGACCTGACGATCGCCTGCGTCGGCGACCTGATGCTGGACCGCTATGTCTATGGCGAGGTCAGCCGCATCTCGCCCGAGGCCCCCATTCCCGTGCTCCGCGCCCGCCGCATGGTCGCCATGCCCGGCGGGGTCGGCAATGTGGCGCGGAACGTCGCCGCCTTGGGCGCGACGGCTCGGCTGGGCGGGGTCGCGGGGGATGACGCGCCCGGCGCTGAGCTGGCCGCGCTCGTCTCCGCCGAGGATCGGATCGAGGACTTCATCGCTCGAACGGCGGCGGGCGGCACCATCGTCAAGACGCGCTATGTCTCCGGCGGCCAGCAGCTGATGCGGCTCGACGAGGAGGAGCCGGTCGTCGGCGCCTTCGAACGCGATGACGTGTTTTCAAACGCTTCGGCCATTCTCCTGTCCGATTACGCCAAGGGCGTCGTCACCGAGCGGCTGATCCGTTCGGCCCTGTGGCAGGCCCAGAACGCGGGCGTCCCCGTCATCGTCGATCCCAAGGGGCGCGACTTCGCCCGCTACGGCGCCGTCGACGTGATCAAACCCAATGCATCCGAGCTCGCCGGGGCCACCGGGCTGCCGGTCGAGACCGACGCCGAGGTCGAGGCGGCGCTGAACGCGCTGCTGAACGCCACGACCGCCAAGGCCATCGTCGTCACCCGCGCCGGCAAGGGCATGAGCCTGATGCGGCGCGGCGGCGCCGTCCGCCACTTCCCCGGCCGGGCGCGCGAGGTGTTCGACGTCTCCGGCGCAGGCGACACGGGGCTGGCCGCGCTGGGCCTCGCGCTCGGCGCCGAGGCCTCGCTGGAGCAGGCGGTGCAGCTGGCGATCCTGGCGTCCGGCGTCGTCGTCGGAAAGAGCGGCACGGCCGTGGTCACCCCCGCCGACCTGATCGAAGCGGAGGTCAGCCAGCACGCGGGCGCGGCGCTGGCCAAGGTCACAGGCCTGGACGACCTCGCCGCCGAGGTCGAGGCCTGGCGGGCCCAGGGGCTGAAGATCGGCTTCACCAACGGCTGTTTCGACATCCTGCACCGCGGCCACGTCGCCTATCTGGCCCAGGCGCGCTCGTGGTGCGACCGTCTGGTGGTCGCCTTGAACACCGACGCCTCGGTCCGCGCGCTGAAGGGGGAGGGGCGGCCGGTCAACGACCTCGACAGCCGCGCCGTCGTCATCGGCGGCCTGGCCAGCGTGGACCGCGTGACCTCCTTTGACGACCCGACGCCGATCCGACTGATCGAACGGCTGCGGCCCGATGTGCTGATCAAGGGCGCGGACTACACGCGCGAGGGCGTGATCGGCGGCGACCTGGTCGAGAGCTGGGGCGGGGAGGTGCGCCTGGCCGCCTTCACCGACGGCTTTTCCACGACGAAGACGATCGAGACGATGAAGGGATCGGCATGAGGCGGGCGGTCGTGGTCACCGGCGGGGCCGGCTTCATCGGCTCCAACATCGTCTCGCGCCTCTGCGCCGAGGACCGCTGGGACGTTATCGTCTGCGACCGGCTGGAGAGCGCCGAGCTGGGCAAGTGGCGCAACATCGCCAAGTCTCCCATCGCCGACTTCTGGCAGCCGGAGGAACTCTTCGCCCAGCTGGACCGCCATGTCGACCGGGTGACCGCCATCGTCCACATGGGGGCCATCTCCTCGACGACGGAACAGGACGCCGACCTCATCCTGCGGACCAACTTCAGCCTGTCGCGCGACCTGTGGGACTGGTGCGCGCTCAACGACACGCGCTTCATCTACGCCTCATCCGCCGCCACCTACGGCGACGGATCGGCCGGGTTCGAGGATGCCGACGATCTTGCGTCGATTTCTCGGCTCCAGCCGCTAAATGCGTATGGATATTCGAAGAAGCTGTTCGACCAGTACGCCGTGCGCGAAGCGTCCCGCGACCATGCACCCAAGCAGTGGGCTGGGCTGAAGTTCTTCAATGTCTATGGCCCCAACGAAGGCCACAAGGGCGGGATGAAGTCGGTTATCGCGCAGATCTGGCCCCAGGTCGCGGCCGGCGAGACCGTCAGCCTGTTCCGCTCGCATCACCCGGACTATGCCGACGGCGGCCAGCTGCGCGACTTCGTCTTCGTCGACGACGTGGTGGACATCGTCGATTGGCTGCTTTGCGAAGACCGCATCAGCGGCATCTTCAACGCGGGCTCGGGGCAGGCGCGGTCCTTCCTCGACCTGGCGAACGCCACCTTCGCGGCCGCCGGCAAGGAGCCTCGCGTCGCCTACATCGACATGCCCGAGGCCATCCGCGACCGATACCAATACTTTACCCAGGCCTCGATGGACCGGGTGCGCTCCCTCGGCTTCTCTGGCCAGTCCACGCCGCTGGAGGAGGGCGTGCGTCGCTACGTCCAGACTTATCTGAGCCAGGCGGACCCCTATCGGTGAGGCGTCGGTGATCTTGCCCCGGCTGACGCTGCGCCAGTGGATCGGCTGGATCGGGTTCGCGCTCGTCTTCCTGCTGACGGCGGCCGTGGCGGTGTGGCGGGGCGACATCCTCCGGGCCGGGCTCGATCCCCAGATACCCTTCCAGACCTACGACCCGCCACCCGCGCCGGACTACGCGGACCCTTCTGCTTGGGCCCTGCGTGACGTACGCACACCGGCCGCGGGGCCAGCTGCGGTCTTCTTCCTGCACTCCACCACCTATAACGGCGGCAAGGAATGGAATGGTCCGGTCGGCGATCCCGACGCGGACGCCTATCTCAAGCGCGTCGTTCTGCCGAACTACGCGGGGCCCTTTGCTCGCGTCGGCTCTGTCAGTGCGCCCCTTTATCGCCAAGCCTCGCTCTATACGCGGCTAACCCTCCGCGACGACGCGCGCGACGCCCGGGCTTTCGCCTATCGCGACGTGTTGACCGCTTTCGACGCCTGGCTGGCGGCCCACGCGACAGGACCGCTGGTGCTGGCGGGGGTGGAGCAGGGCGGGGAGCTGATCGACCGCCTTGTGCGCGAGCGGATCGCGCCCGATCCGGCGCTGAGCGCACGAGTCGCCGCCGTCTATCTGATGGACGTCATCGTGGCGCGCGAGCCGCTGTCGCCGTCGCTGCCGCCCTGCGCCACCGCCACCAGCATCGGCTGCGTCGTCGCCTGGTCTGGCGTGGACGAGAAGAACGACGGCGCCGCCCAGCGCCGCCTGCGTCGGGCCCTGATCTGGAACGGCAACGGCCGTCTGGTGGACCTCGCGGGCCGTCCGGCGCTTTGCGTCAACCCGGTCAGCGGGGCCGCCGACGAGGCGTCCGTGCCCGCTCGTCGCCATCACGGGGCCGCCAACGCCACAGGGCTGGAGTGGGGCGTCCGCCCGGCCTTCATCGACCGGGCGGTGGCGACGCAGTGCCGCGACGGCATCCTGCGCCACACCGAGCTGTCCACTGAATCCTTCCGCGAGGTCGGCGACTGGGCGGATCGGCGGAAAGCCCGCCAATACAATCTGTTCTACGCCGATATTGAGGCTGATGTTGAACGCCGCCTGAACGTCTGGATGGCGTCCAACGCGGGCTAGGTGCTGTACCCATAAAGCTTGCGGCCGAGGGCGACGCTTGATTCAAGGATTCCGAAAGGAGCCTTGGGATG
>JAIERG010000098.1 GCA_019747095.1 Caulobacteraceae bacterium
CCCCTGGCAAACGGATCCGGAGCTCCCGCTCCAACCGCTTCCGCCGCAGCAAGCTCGCAAGGCCTTGCGCCCTTCCCTCGCGACGGAACCGGGAGAGAGTCTAGAGCCACTTTCAATGCGGGCGAGCTCAGGGCGTCTCAATCGGGACTGGGGTTGGTTTCCTTGGGAGAATCCGGGTGAGTTTGGATGATTGGAAAAAACAGCGTGCGCTTCTCCCTCCCCTTTATGGGGAGGGACCGCGAGCGTCAGCGAGCGAGGGTGGGGTCCGAACGGGACAGCGCACTCCGCACATACGGACCCCACCCGGTCGTCGCTGCGCGCCGACCACCCTCCCCATAAAGGGGAGGGAGAAAGGTGGGGCGGCCGGGTGAGCCGGACACCGGCCATCGCCTGTGCATCGCTCTGCCGCCTCCACCCGATCGCTTCGCGATCACCTCCTCGGCTCGCATGCGAGCCTCCGTCGACCCCATGAAGGGGAGGGAGAGGTTCAGCCCCGCGCCTTCTTGCCCTTGAAGGTTTTGGGGCCGGGCTTGGGCTTGCCGGTCCAGGGGCGTTCGCCGGCGGCGGAGGCGGGCTTGGGCGTCCAGGGCTTCCTGGCGGACTTGGGCTTGTCGACCCAAGGCTTTTTGCCCTCGGGCGTGGGGGCGTCCTTGGTGCGCTTGACCCATTTCGGTTTGGTGTCAGCGGCCGGCGCGTCTGTGGCCTCGGCCGGGCGGGGCGTCCACGGCTTCTTCGAAGGCGGACCGTCGGCGCGGGGCGGGCGGGGCGCGCGGGCCGGGCGGTCGCCGTCGTCGCGGCGGGGCTTGTCGAAGCGGCGCAGTGACTTCTCGCCAGGCCCCGGGGCCACGGCGTCCGACACGGTGACGCCGTCTTCGGTCGAGGCGGCGATCGCCGCGCGGAACCTGGCCTCGGCGGATTTGGTGATCTCGAACTTGGTCTCGCGCTCGAAGATCTTGATGGAGCCGACGTCGGGCTTGGTGACGTGGCCGAGGCGGCAGATTGTGGGCAGGAGCCACTTGGGATCGGCGTTCTTGTCGCGGCCGATGTTGATGCGGAACCAGACCATGTCGCCGCCGCGAGCGAAGTCCGTCAGCGGGCCGTCGCGCTGGCCGCGTTCGTTCACGCCGGACGATTGGGCGCGCTTCATGCGCTCATCGTCATAGACCTCTTCCGGAGCCGGGAGCTTTTGGCGGTAGAGGCGGATGAGCGACGCCGCGATCTGCTCCGGTGTGGTGCGCTCGAGGAGCTGGCGGCCGAGCGAGAGGGCCTCCTCGTCGTCGACGGGGGCAGTCAGGACGGGGTCAGCGAGCAGGCGCTCGCGGTCCTTTTCCAGGATCATCTCGGCGGTCGGCGGACCCTGCCATTCCGCCTTGATGGCGGCCGACTGGAGCATGAGCTCGACCTTGCGACGGCGCGTGTAGCTGACCATCAGGACCGAGACGCCCTTCTTGCCCGCGCGGCCGGTGCGGCCCGAGCGGTGAAGGAGCGTGGCCTTGTTGACCGGGATCTCGGCGTGGATGACCAGGCCGAGGTCGGGCAGGTCTAGGCCTCGCGCGGCGACGTCGGTGGCGACGCAGACGCGGGCGTGGCCGTCGCGCAGCGCCTGCAAGGCCTCGGAGCGCGCGCCTTGCGTCAGTTCGCCGGACAGGCCGACGACGGAGAAGCCGCGTTCGCGCAAGCTGGAGGTCAGGTGCTTCACCCGCTCGCGGGTGTTGGCGAAGACCAGGGCGCCGGGGGCCTCGAACCAACGCAGCACATTGACGACGCCGAGCTCGACCTCGTTGGGGGCGACGCGGATGCAGCGGTATTCGATATCGCCGTGGGGCGCGTTCTTCTGGGTCGTGTCGATGCGGATGGCATCGCGCTGATAGGTGCGGGCCAGGTCGACGATGTCGCGGGCCAGGGTGGCGGAGAACAGCAGGGTGCGGCGCTCGGCCGGCGCGGCGTCGAGGATGAAGGTCAGATCCTCGGAGAAGCCCATGTCGAGCATCTCGTCGGCCTCGTCGAGCACGACGGCCTTGAGCCGGGAAAGGTCGAGCGCGCCACGTTCGAGGTGATCCTTGAGGCGGCCGGGCGTGCCGACGACGATGGCGGCACCGCGCTCCAGCACGCGACGCTCGGCGCGCGGGTCCATGCCGCCGACGCAGGTGGCGATGCGGGCCCCGGCCTTGCCATACAGCCACTCGAGCTCTTTCGAGACCTGAAGCGCCAGCTCGCGAGTGGGGGCGATGATCAGGGCGCCGGGCGCGCCGTTGTCCTCGATGCGGTCAGCGTCCCCGAGGAGCGTCGTCGCGAGCGCGAGGCCGAAGGCGACGGTCTTGCCCGAGCCGGTCTGGGCGCTGACCAGCAGGTCGCGCCCAGCCTCGGCCTCCAGCACGGCGGACTGGACGGGCGTCGGCTCGTCATAGCCGCGTTCGGAGAGCGCGCGGTCGAGCGCGGGATGACTGGCGGGGAAGGGCATGGAGGTCTCGTAGGGCGCCGGGCGATGAAACGCGAGGGCGCGGTCGTTATGGGCCGGGGCCTATGCGCCGCGATCAAGGCCGAAATGGGGGTGAGGCGCCGGAATCTGACCGACGTTCGCCCACCCCGGTGACAGACGCCCCATGCCAATGCATTGTCGCGGCGTCTTTCGGGGGAGAGTCGCATGCGCAACGTCCTGTTTTCCACCGCGCTTTCGCTGTCGCTGGCGGTATCGCCGCTGATGACCACCGGAGCGCTGGCCCAGCAGCTGAGGCCTGGCGGCCAGGTGCAGGGAGAACTGGCGCGCGGCGACGACCAGCTGGATTCCGGCGAATTCGTCGATGTCTATGAAATCCAGGGCCGCGCGGGCGAAACCTTGCGGGCCACAATGCGGTCCACGGAGTTCGACACCTATCTGATGATCCGGGGGCCGAGCGGGTTCGCCGAGGATAACGACGACGGGGGCGACGACGGCACCAACTCCACTCTGGAAGTGCGTCTGCCGGCGACCGGAACCTATCGCCTGAGCGCCACCAGTTATGAGCCCGGCGAAAGCGGGCGCTATGCCCTGAGCCTTGGCGGAGCGGGCGGCGGTGGAGCCGCGCGGCCGCAGGGTAACACGGGAGGCGGGGCCCTCTCAGCCAACGGCGTGGCGATGGGCACCCTGGCCCAGGGAGATCGGCAGCTGAACTCGGGCGAGTTCTCCGATGTGTGGACGCTGCCGGTTCGGCGGGGCCAGACCTACACGATCAACCTGAGTTCGGCGGACTTCGACACCTATCTCATGGTCCGGGGGCCGGGCGGACTGTCGGAAGACAACGACGACAACGCGGGTCAGCGCGGCACGACGGACAGCGCCATCACCTTCACAGCCCAGGCAGACGGGCAGGTGAACGTCTCGGCCACCAGCTTCGCGTCCGGTGAGACGGGACGCTATCAGATCCGCGTCTCCCAGGTTGGCGGGGCAAGCCCGGCTGGACCAGCCCGGCCCGGCGGAGCGGCGGTCGATGGCGTGATCGCGGTCGGCCAGACGGTCAACGGCAGCCTGGGTCAGGGCGACCGGCGTCTGGACAGTGGCGAGTACATCAACGTCTGGACCCTGCGGGGCCGTCGCGGTCAGACCGTGGATCTGCGGCTGACGTCCTCGGCGTTCGACCCCTATGTTGCCATCCAGGGTCCAGGCGGGTTCTCCGATTTCAATGACGACGATCCAGATGGGGACGGGTCGTTCAACAGCCGCCTGGTGGTCACCCTGCCAGCGGATGGCGACTATCGCATCACCGCCACCAGCTATCAGGCGGGAGAGGAGGGGGCCTACCGTCTCGCCGCCTTGCCGGCCGACGGTCGAACGGCGCCGAGCCGGCCCAGCCAGCAGTCCTATGTCGAGGACGACACCGGCCAGCGCGCAGCGACCGGAGGCTCCATCCAGCTGGGCCAGACGGTCGGCGGATCCCTTCAGGCGGGTGATGATCAGCTCTCCAGCGGCGAGTACTCCGACAGCTTCACCTTCGTGGGGCGACGCGGGCAGCGGATCGCGGCAGAGCTGACCTCGTCAGCATTCGACGCCTACCTGATCCTTCGCACGCCGGGCGGGGAGCAGATCGACAACGACGACGGCGAGGATGGCACCAACAGCCGTATCGACACGGTGTTGGCCGAGGATGGCGAGTACGAGGTGCAGGTGACGTCCTATGCACCCGGCGAGACGGGATCCTACCGCTTCAGCGTGGCGCCCTCGATGGGCACGCCACGGCAGGCCGCGGTGCAGGGCGGGGCGCGGGTTCACGCCATCATGGTGGGGGTTTCGGACTATGGTGGAGTCGCGAACAATCTTTCCTATACCGACGAGGACGCCGAGAAGCTGGCCGAGACACTGGAACGGGGAGGGGTGCTGGCTCCGGGAAGCGTGGTCCTGACCAATGCGGAAGCCACCGTGGCCGGCGTCCGTCGCGCTTTCGCCCAGGTCGCCCGGGATGCCGGCCCTGACGACATGTTCCTGTTCTTCTTCTCCGGTCACGGTAGCCAGGAAGAGGGGGGACCGAGCGCGCGGGAGCCGGATGGTCGCACCGAGACGATCGTGCTGCGCGACGGCGAGATAACCGACGCGGAAATGGCCGAACTGTTCGCCGGCCTGAACACCCGCCTGTCATTGCTGGTTCTGGACAGCTGTTTCTCTGGCGGGTTCGCGAGAAACGTCGTCGACCGTCCCGGAGTGATGGGTCTGTTCAGCTCTGAAGAAGATCTGACCAGCTCGGTCGCCGACAAGTTCGAGGCGGGCGGGTATCTGTCTCACTTCCTTCGCGCCGGTCTGGCGGGCGAGGGCGACGTGGACGGGGATGGTGCGGTGACGGCCGGCGAGCTGGCCACCTATCTGCGCCGCCAGTTCGTAGCCGAGGTCTCGGGCGTTGAGGCCGAGACGATCGAGGGCCAGCGCAACTACCAGAACCTCGTCATCGACCGGGGCGGGGTGCAGGTGGACGACATCGTTCTGCGTCTCGCGTCGAACGGATCGGCGCAGGGCGGGCTCTAGACGCCCGTCTTTGGCCCGATGAAGGACCAGACATGGCCGAAGGGATCCCGCACCTTGCCGTGCCGTCCGTAGAAGTCGTCCGTCGCCGGTCGCAGGGTGTTCGCGCCTTCGGATGTGGCGCGCATCATCCAGGCATCGACGTCCTCCACGGCGAGCGATATGCCCACCGTGGTCCCGTTCAGCGACCTTGGCGCGCGCGTGGCGACCTGATCCTGGACTTCCGGGAACTCGTCGCTGAGGTAGACCATTCCGCCATTGATCTGCAGGCTGGCGTGGCCCAGTCGGCCATTGGCCTCATCCCACCGTCCCTCGACAGTCGCGGCGAGGGCCCGGACGTACCACTCCACTGCGGATGGACCGTCGTGGACCATCAGATAGGGCACGACGGGCGGATCGGGCGGGACGTAAGTCTCGGCCACCTCAGCCCGCCTTGATCGTACTGGCTATGGACCAGCAGTGGCCGAAGGGGTCCATGACCCGGCCATAGCGGTCGCCCCAGAACTGGTCCGCCAGGGGCATCACGGGGACGGCACCGGCGGTGAGGGCACGGGCCCACCACTCGTCGGCGTCGTCCACCTGGAGGTGCAGGGCCACTCCGACCGGTTCGACGTCGGTCGGGTTTCCGTACTCGGGAAACTCGTCGGACAGCATGATCATGCCACCGTTGATGATCAGGCGGCTGTGCATCAGCCGTTCCCCGTCTTCCGCCAGGTTCCGGAACAGTTCCTGGGCCCCGAAGGCACGCTGATAGAACTCGACGGCCGCCTGTCCTCCCCGGCCCGGAATGGTGAGATACGGAATGACGCCGGCTGGAATGGGATCAGGTTCGGCCATCGGCAGCGCTTTCTTTCGGGATCATCAGACCTCACCATAGCGGCATGACCGATCTTTTCGAAGCCTCCGGCGTGCACCCGCCGGATGCACCGCTCGCCGAACGCCTGAGGCCCGTCTCCCTCGAGGAGGTCGTGGGCCAGGATCATCTGCTGGGCGAAGGGGGACCCGTTCGGCGCATGGTCGAGGCGGGCCGGCTGGGCTCTATGATCCTGTGGGGACCACCCGGCACGGGAAAGACCACCATCGCGCGGCTCCTAGCGAAGGCGGCGGGTTATCAGTATCAGTCGATCAGCGCCGTCTTTTCCGGCGTGGCGGACCTAAAAAAAGCCTTTGAGCAGGCGCGGGTGCGCAGAGCCGCCGGGCAATCGACGCTGCTGTTCGTCGATGAGATCCACCGTTTCAACCGTGCCCAGCAGGATGGCTTCCTGCCCTTCGTGGAGGAGGGGATCGTCACCCTGGTCGGTGCCACGACCGAGAACCCGTCGTTCGAGTTGAACGGGGCACTCCTGTCGCGCAGCCAGGTCTTCGTGTTGAAGCGGCTGGACGATTCAGCGTTGAATCAACTGTTGATTCGCGCAGAGGCTGGCGAAGACCGGCCGTTGCCGCTGACGCCCGAGGCGCGTCAGGCCCTGCTGGCCCTGGCCGATGGCGACGGTCGATATCTCCTGACCATGGCCGAAACCTTGTTCGCACTGCCGGATGATCCGCTGGACGTGCAGGGATTGGCGGGAACCCTGCAGAAACGGGCGCCAACCTACGACAAAAGTCGAGAAGAACACTATAACCTCATATCTGCACTGCATAAATCGGTTCGTGGATCGGACCCGGATGCGGCGCTTTACTGGCTGGCGCGCATGCTGAATGGGGGCGAGGATCCGCTCTATCTCGCTCGCAGGATCGTCCGTATGGCGGTGGAGGACATCGGACAGGCCGACCCCCTGTCGCTGCTGGTCGCCAACGCCGCCAAGGACACCTACGACTTCCTCGGATCGCCGGAGGGGGAACTGGCGCTCGCCCAGGCGGTCGTACATCTGGCGACCGCGCCAAAATCCGTGGCGGTGTATGAAGCCTACAAGGCCGCATCGAAGGCGGCCCGTGAAACCGGCTCGCTCATGCCGCCCGCGCATATCCGCAATGCGCCCACCAAGCTGATGAAGTCCCTCGGATATGGCGAGGGCTATCAATACGACCCGTCCACCGAGGATGGCTTCTCGGGAGCCAACTATTTCCCGGACGGCATGGAGCGCCACACCTTCTACGCGCCAAGAGGCGAGGGGCACGAGGAGAAGGTCAAGGCCAGGTTGGAACGGTGGGCGGCCCTGAGGAGTGCGAAGTCTCGGGAAGGCTAGCTTGCCGCGACGCCGGATCGGCGTATCGTCGCGATCCTGAACGGTCCTTGGGAGGGGATAATGGTCAGCATCATGAGCGCGTCGTCGGGCGCGAAGGTCCCGTGGCACTTCTGGGTGGTCGGTCTTGTGGGCATCCTTTGGAACGCCTTCGGTTGCATCGACTACACCATGACGAAGATCCAGGGCGAAGTATGGCTTCGCAGCATGGGCATGACCGACGCCCAGATCACGAGCTTCAATGCCATGCCCGCCTGGATGACGGCGGTTTGGGCCATCGGCGTATGGGGTGCCATGGCTGGCACGGTTTTACTGCTGCTCCGGAACAGGCTGTCCGTTCCGGTATTCCTCGTGTCCCTGCTCGCTTATGTAATGAGCCTCGTCTACGCCTATGGCCTGTCGGATCAGGCGGCGACGATGCCTGAGGGCACCTGGATCATGCAGGCTGTGATCCTCGTGGGGTGCATCTTCTTCGTCTGGTACTCACGGATGATGGCGAAGCGCGGTCTGCTCCGCTAAGCGGTCGCGGGTGACGACCCGCCCCCCCGTTTCCCTGACCGATCAAGAGATCGCCGCCGTTCTGTCGTGGGTCATCCATGAGGACGCGGCGGTCATCGCCTTCGCCAAGCCCGCGGGCCTGTCCAGTCAGGGTGGCCGCATACAGGCCCATACGCTGGATGACCTTCTGTGGGCGTTCGCCCGGTCGAACGGCAAACGGCCGGAGCTGGTGCACCGACTGGACCGCGATACGTCAGGCGTGATCCTTGCGGCCAAGACCAAGCCGGCGGCGGGTTTCCTCGGCAAGGCCATTCAGGCCAGGAGGGTGACCAAGACCTACCTCGCGCTCGTCTCGGCAGCGCCCGAGCCGCGTGCGGGCGACATCAACGTTCCCCTGATCCGTCAGGAGATCGGCCGCGAAAGCTATATGCGCGTCACCGCCTTCGATACCAAGGGCGCGCAGGGGTCGCGCAGCCGCTATCGCACTGTGTCCGCCAGCGAGGAGGGGGCGCTGGTTGAGTTGCAGCCCTTTACTGGCCGCATGCATCAACTGCGGGTGCACATGGCCCACATCGGTCGGCCCCTCATTGGCGATGTCCGATATGGAGGCGCGCTGACGGCGGCAGGCCGGGCAGCGCCGCGACTGATGCTGCACGCGGCGGCCCTGACCTTCCCGCATCCGGACGGGGGCGAGCGGACGGTCACCGCCGCGCCGCCGGACGATTTCAGAGCACTGGCGGAGGCGATGGGCCTCACGATGTGATCCTTCTCCCGCAAGGGGAGAAGGAACGCGCTCGTCTTTCCCGCGCTTATTCTGCCGAAGGAAGCGCCGCCATGATCCGCACCCTCGCCATCGCTGTTTCGGCCATGTCTCTCGCCGCCTGTGCCTCGCTCGCGCCCTATGGCCCGCAGCGCGGTCCGGGCGGCCAGGGCTTCTCCGAACAGAGGATCGAGAGCGACCGCTTTCGCGTGACCTACACTGGCGTCGGCGCGCCGGGGCCGGTCGCTGATCTGGCCCTGCTGCGCGCGGCCGAACTGACGCTGGAGCAGGGCTACGACTGGTTTGAGGTCACCCAGCGCTATATCGATGGCCGTCCCGACAGCGCGGGCGGCGTGCGGCCCAGCGTCTCCGTCGGCTTCGGCTCGAGCTCCGGTCGGTACGGCGGCTACCGTTACTCCGGATCCAGCGCCGGCATAGGCGTCGGCCTGAACTTCAGCGGCCCTTCCCCGACCTCGACCGTGCTGGAAGTGCGGCTGGGTCGCGGCCCTCAGGCCGATCAAGGAGAGGTCTACGACGCCCGCGACGTCCGAGCCAACCTCAGCGGCCGCGCGTGAGGGCGCGGTACTCGACCAGTCGTTCCTTGTCGCGCCGCACCTGGTCGCCGATCGTGTTGTCCAGATCCAGCGAGGCGTAGCGGACCCAGCCGTCCAGGCCAAGCTTGTCTTTCACGGCCGCCGTCGGTGTCTGCCAACGATAGTAGGACAGCCAGGACACGATCAGCCCCATCAGGAGCGCCACGCCCTGCAGCACGCGGAAGCCGATCTCATTGCCGGCCGGGGCCGGCCAGAAGGCGAAGACGGCCAGCCAGACGATCAGAACGAAGGGGGTGCTGATCCGCCCGACCCAGCGCATCCAGTACCGCTCGCGCCGCACGCGCCACAGCTCCAGTTGGGCATACTTCTCCAGATGCTCCATGCGCGCGCCGAGCCACAGCACCAGCCGGGTCAGGAACAGCGCCCTCTGGCCCCACCCCTTGCCGTCGGTGGCATAGGTGGTCTCGGCCTGGTCTGACAGGGCCCGCGCATTGGTGAAGAGGTTCTGCAGCTCGCGCGTCCGCTGCACGATCTCGCGCGACAGCTCGTAGGAATCGTTCTCCAGCCGGAATCGATACTGCACGAACAGGATGGCTGACACGCCGTAGAACATGCCGGCGGTGATCAGCATGCCCAGAACCGCAAGCCCCAGCCCCTGCGGCTGACCACCCGTCCACTCGGCGAACAGCGTGGGACCCAGGATGGCCATGGCCGCGAACCCGATCAGCGCCAGGCCCTGCGTCAGCCGCTTGGTGATGACATGGATGCGCAGCGCATTGAACACCCGACGACCGTATCCGAAGATCCGGCCCCGAATATCGGCGTCGGCGGGGAACCGCTCCTCGATCTGGCGGGTGAACAGGACGTGGAAGCGGTCTGGCTTGTTCTCCGTCTCCCAGAACGGAAAGATGTCCAGAGCTTGGTTGAAGTATCGGTCGATGTTGGCCGAGATCACCGAGATGGCCTCGGGATCCAGGGTGAAATAGTCGCTCTCCTGGATCGGCCGAAGGATGCCTTCCTGGGCGGTTGTCGGCTGTGCCGTGGCCGTCGGGATAGGCGGCGGCTCGCCCCGATCGGCGCGCGTCTGCGTGCCCGCCGGCTCGGCCGTCACGGGGGGCAGGTTGGCCGGCGGCGGCGCGTGCGGCGTCTGATCCTCGTGCGACATGGTCATGACCCTAAACCGTTCCGGCCCGGCTTCCGATGCCGTTCGCGTCGAAAGCGAAGACGGATATCGCCGTTAACCCTGAACGGCGGCAAGTGAAGTTTCCGACACGTCGATGTCAGTACCGCGCCATCGCCGCTGCGAAGCCCACCAGCGGGAACAGGAGCAGCACCTCCATCCGCACCCACATTGCCGCTTTCGCAACCTCGGCGGCGGGTGGCCGGAAGCCTGCATCCGCCTTCAGCGCACGGTTCCATCGGATGAAGCGGATCGTCGGGAGAATCGAGATCAGCCCGATCGCCGTGAACGTGGCGATCTTGGCCCAGAACCAGGGATTGGTCTCATAGGCGACCCAGCCCTTGGCCCCCCAGACCACCCGCACGACGCCTACGATCAGCACGAGCACGGCGATCCCGCCATAGCCCGCGTCCAGCCTCGACAACCGCCTTACAGGGACAGGATCGGCCCTCAGATAGGCCAGCTCCATGGCCAGCATGATCGCCAGGCCGAACACCAGAACATGATGGACGACCGCCAGACCCAGATCGTGCATGCGCGCATCCCTTCGCTTCGCCGCATTCGGGGTTATAAGCCGCCCATCATGACACGTCTCCTGATCGTCGGCCTGGGCGGAGCACTGGGCAGCATGGCCCGCTATGGCGCGGGTCTGGCGGTGGCGCGTTTGCTGCCGGGAGCGGCCTGGCCGTGGGCGACGCTGTCGGTCAACGTCATCGGCGGCCTTCTCATGGGCCTGCTGGTCGGCTGGCTGGCGCAGCGAGGCGAGGGGGGCGAGAGCTTGCGCCTGTTCGCAGCCGTCGGCGTGCTGGGCGGCTTCACCACCTTCTCGGCCTTCTCGCTGGAAACGGTCCTGATGATGGAGCGGCGTCAGTTCGGGCTTGCGGCGGCCTATGTGGGTCTGTCGGTGGTCCTGGCGGTCGCCGCCCTGTTCCTGGGGCTGATGGTCGTTCGCCGCGCCTTTGGAGCCGCCCTGTGACCGACGAGGCTCCAAAGCGGGAAGTGAAGACCCTTTACGTCGCCGAGGCCGAGGACGGCATCCGCCTGGACCGCTGGTTCCGCAGGCGCTGGCCGCATCTGTCCAATATCCAGGTGCAGAAGATGGCCCGCTCCGGCCAGATCCGCGTCGACGGCGCCCGCATCAAGCCCGAAGGCCGCCTGACCGCGGGCGCCGCCGTCCGCGTCCCGCCCATCCCCGAGGCGATCGTCCGCGCGCCGGGCGAGCATCAGGCGCTCAGCCCCGCCGACGTCGCCTTCGCCAAGTCGCTGGTGCTCTACGAGGACGACCTTGTCATCGCGCTCAACAAGCCCTGGGGTCTGGCCGTTCAAGGCGGCACCAAGACCACCCGGCATATCGACCGCCTGCTGTCGGCCTGGGGGGAGGGGATGGAGCGGCCGCGCCTGGTCCACCGCCTGGACCGCGACACCTCCGGCGTCCTCCTGCTCGGCAAGGGCCCCGAGGCCGCCAAGCGCCTCGCCGGCGCCTTCGCCCGCCGCCAGGCCAAGAAGACCTACTGGGCTCTGGTGATCGGCCTGCCCAAGCCCACCGCCGGCCAGATCGACCTGCCGCTCAAGAAGACCGGCATCAACGACTTCGAGATGATGCGCCCCGCCGACGCCAAGGAGCACGGCGCCGAACCCGCCGAGACCGCCTACGCCCTGATCAGCCACGCCGGCCAGCGCGCCTCCTGGCTGGCCCTTCGCCCCTTCACCGGCCGCACGCACCAGCTGCGCGCCCACATGAAGGCCATCGGCCACCCCATCCTCGGCGACCCCAAGTATGGTGACGAAAAGAGCGCCGAGCTGTCCGGCCCCCTGAAGCTGCAACTCCACGCGCGGCGGATCGAGCTCGACCACCCCTCCGGCGGCAAGCTGATTGTGGAAGCCCCCATCAGCCCCGAGATGCGCGCCGGCTTTCAGCATTTCGGGTTTGAAGAAGGCGAGGCCGAGGCCGATCCCTTCGCGGGCGTGAGGCGGATGCGATGACAATCCTCCCTAGCAAGCGCAGCGCAGCGGGGCAGGGGGACCATGCGAAGCATGGTGGAGGGGGCGGCTCCAGACACGGTGCTCGCGTCCGCCCCCTCCACCGCTTCGCGGTCCCCCTCCCCCGTGAAGAACGAGGGAGGATTTAGCCATGCGCCCCCTCGCCATCTTCGACATCGACGGCACCCTGGTCGACAGCCGCGCCTCCATCTTCCAGGCCGCCACCGAGGCCGCTCGCGCGCTGGGCCTGCCTGAACCGGATTATGACCGGGTTCGCCAGATCGTGGGTCTCAGCTTGCCTGAGGCGCTCGCCACGCTCGAACCCGGCCTGAGCCCGGCCGAACTCGACCGCTTCGTCGAAGGCTTCCGCCAGTGCTTCCACCGCCTCTATGCCGAGGGCCATGAGGAGCCGCTCTACCCCGGGGCCACCGACCTCCTGCGTCGCCTGCACCGCGACGGCTGGCGGCTGTCGCTGGCGACCGGCCAGAACCGAAAAGGCGTCGCGCGCAACCTCGCTCGCGAGGGCTGGGCCGAGCTGTTCGTCTCGTCCCATTGCGCCGAGGATGGTCCCGGCAAACCCCATCCGGCCATGCTCCACGCCGCTTTGGCCGCTGCCGCGTGCGAGCCCGACAGCGCGATCATGATCGGCGACACGACCCACGACATCATGATGGCGCTCAACGCCGGCGTCCGGCCCCAGGGCGTCGCCTGGGGTTTCCATACGCCCGAGGAACAGATCGCGGCGGGGGCCCTTCACGTGGCCGAGACCTTCATTGAGCTGGAAGCGGCGCTGCACCGTTTCGCGGCGAGAGCCTTCGCATGAGCCATATCCCCAATCTCGACCCGAACGTCGCCGCCCGGAAGGGCTTTCGCGAGTCGGAAGAGCGGCAGAAGCGGTTCTGGAAGGACGTCTCGGTCGAGCCGCGCGACGGCCCGCACATCGTCCTGCTGGACGGCCGGCCGCCCAAGACCCCGGCTGGCAGTCCTTATGCGCTGCCGACGGAGGCGCTCGCCGGGCTGGTCGCAGACGAGTGGGCGGCGCAGGGAGAGTTCATCGAGCCCGCGACCATGTTCGCCACGCGGCTGGCCGCCACGGCCATAGACCGGGTTTCCCAGGCTCGCGACGCCGTGGCCGAAAAGATCGCCGCCTATGCGGGCTCGGACCTGCTTTGTTATCTCGCCGAGGATCCGACCTCGCTGGTGGAGCGACAGGCGCGGGAGTGGACACCCTGGCGCGAGTGGGCGGCTCGTGAACTGGGCGTGGCACTGGAGCCGGTGGAGGGGATCATCCATCGACCCCAATCGCCCGAGGCCATCGCCCGGGTACGGGATCTGGCGTTGTCTCTCGACCCTTTCTCGCTATCGAGCCTGGCCATGGCGGTACCGCTTTTCGGCAGCGCCGTCCTGGGATTCGCGCTCCAGCGCGGGGCGCTGAGCGGTGAGGCGGCATTCGAGCTTTCGCGTCTCGACGAGGCCTTTCAGGAAAGCCGCTGGGGCGTTGACGCCGAGGCCGCCGAACGCACCGCCACGCGTCGCGCCGAGGCGCTGCTGCTGGAGCGCTGGTTCCGGGCGCTTTAAGCCCCACGCCTGATCCAGGGCGGGTCCGGCTTCCCGTGCGCCGCAATCCCCCCTAAACCGACGGCATGCCGAAGCTGTCCTCTGCCGTCGATCCGAACAGCGCCGCGTTCAAGGCGCTGCACGCCCGCAACAGTGCCCTCGTCGCCGAGCTGCGTGAGAAGGTCGCCAAGGCCGCGCGGGGTGGATCGGACGCCAGCCGGGAGCGCCACGTCGCCCGAGGCAAGCTCCTGCCGCGCGACCGGGTCGAGCGCTTGCTCGACCCTGGCTCGCCCTTCCTCGAGATCGGACAGCTCGCCGCCAATGGCATGTATGGCGACGAAGCGCCCGGCGCCGGCATGATCTGCGGCATCGGCCGCGTCTCGGGCCGCGAGGTCATGATCGTCGCCAACGACCCGACGGTGAAGGGCGGCGCCTACTTCCCCATGACCGTGAAGAAGCACCTCCGCGCCCAGGAGATCGCCGAACAGAACAATCTGCCCTGCGTCTATCTGGTCGATTCCGGCGGGGCGAACCTGCCGCACCAGGCCGAGGTCTTTCCCGACCGCGACCACTTCGGCCGCATCTTCTTCAACCAGGCGCGGATGAG
>JAIERG010000170.1 GCA_019747095.1 Caulobacteraceae bacterium
CGCCGCCCCCCCGCGGGCGGGGGGGGGGGGGGGGGGGGGCGGGCGGGCGGGGCCCCCACGGCCACAGATGGCAATCATCGCCAAAGCGCGCGCCATGCGCAAAGCTATGAGCCCTCCGGAGGCCCGACTGTGGGTTGCCCTGAGACCGCTGCGTGCGAAGGGCTATCACTTCCGACGTCAACATCCGCTACGTGGCTACTTCCTCGATTTTGTCTGTCTGGACCGGGGGATTGTCGTCGAAGTGGACGGGCTATCTCATCTGGGCAGAGGTGACTGGGACCGTGAGAGAGATGCAGCCATGGCGCGTCTTGGTCTGAAGACCCTTCGAGTGGAAGCTATCGATGTGCGCGATCGACTTGGCGACGTCGTCGCGTGGATCGTGCGCGAACTGGAGGCCGCTCCCACCCGGCTGACGCCAGGGCGTCAGCCACCCTCCCCTGACGGGGAGGGAGAATAGGATTGCCACTCCGATTTGACGTCTGTGTCTGTTTCTACGGGCTCGTGCCGCGACCGCATTGCGGCGAACCCGTCGACCTCCATCAGCCGTGACAGCGCCCATACGGCCGCTCCCCGGACCAGCGGAGACGGGTCGGCGAGGCTTTGTTTCGCGCTGTCGATCAGTGCCGGGTTCCCACTGTTGCCGATCGCGTAGAGAACGTTTCGAAGGAAGCGGTCTCGGCCGATGCGCTTGATCGGGCTCTTGGAGAACAGGGCGCGGAAGGCGGCGTCGTTCAGCGCGGCAAGATCGGCGAGACGTGGCGAGACCAGCGCCTCGCGCGCCGTCAGCCGGGTCTCGCGCGCCTGCTCGGCGAACTTGTTCCAGGGGCACACCGCCAGGCAGTCGTCGCAGCCGTAGATGCGCGAGCCGGTGGCGATCCGGAACTCGACCGGCCAGGGCCCCGCGTGTTCGATGGTCAGGTAGGACAAGCAGCGGCGAGCATCCAGCTGGAAGGGCGCGGGGAAGGCCTGCGTCGGGCAGGCGTCCAGGCAGGCTGTGCAGGTGCCGCAGTGCTCCGTTTCCGGCGGATCGGGCTCGATCTCGGCGGCGGTCAGGATGACGCCAAGGAACAGCCAGTTGCCGTGATCGCGGCTGAGCAGATTGGTGTGCTTGCCTTGCCAGCCAAGGCCCGAGCGTTGGGCCAGGGGCTTTTCCATGAGCGGCGCGGTGTCGACGAAGACCTTCACCTCGCCACCGAGCCGCGCGGCCAGCTGCCCCGCCAGCGTCTTCAGCCGCCCCTTGATGACCTCGTGATAGTCGTCGCCGCGGGCATAGACCGAGATGTAGCCGGCCGAACGATCGTCCATTTCGGGCAGGGGGTCGGCGGGCGGACCGTAGTTCATGCCCAGCACGATGGCGGTCCTCGCCCCCTCCCACATGGCCGTGGGATGGCTGCGGCGATCCAGCGTCGTCTCCATCCAGCCCATCTCGCCGTGGCGGCCGGCCTCGACGAAATGGCGCAGGCGTTCGCCGGCGGACCAGGGCTCGGACGCCGAGGCGAAGCGGCACACGTCGAAGCCGAGTTCGGCGGCCTTGGCGCGCAGGAGATCGCGGAGGTCGGTCACGACGGCCCTCGGGCCTCCTGCGCGGTCGGGTTCAGAGATTGAGCAGGGCGGGATCGCCGCCCTGGGCGGAGATGTTGTTGGAGATGGCCTTCTCCGAGGCATAGCGGATCAGGCTGTAGGGGCCGCCCGCCTTGGGGCCGGTGCCGGACAGGCCCTCGCCGCCGAAGGGCTGGACGCCGACCACCGCACCGATGATCGAGCGGTTGATGTAGACATTGCCCGCCGGAACCAGACGCGCGACCTCCTCGGCGAAGGCCTCGATGCGGGAGTGGACGCCCAGCGTGAGGCCATAGCCGCGCGCCGCGAGCTTGGTCGCCGTCTCCTTGAGCTTCGACGGCTCATAGCGGCAGACGTGCAGGATGGGGCCGAAGATCTCGCGTTCCAGATAGTCGGGTGTCGGGACCTCGGCGATGGTCGGGGCGAAGAGGTGGCCCTTGTCAGCCCCGGCAGGGAGCTGGGCGCGGGCGATGATCTTCGCGTCGCCTTCCAGGCGCTTCAGGTGGGCCTCCAGCATGGCCTTTGCGTCGGCGTCGATGACCGGGCCGATGTCGGTGGAGGGGTCGGACGGATCGCCGACGACCTGGGCCGCCAGAGCGCCCTTCAGTCCCTCGATCACGGCGTCTGCGGCGTCGTGGGGGACATAGAGCAGACGCAGCGCCGAGCAGCGCTGACCCGACGAACCGAAGGCCGACAGAATGACGTCGTCGATCACCTGCTCCTTCAGCGCCGTGGTGTCCACGAACATGCCGTTCAGCCCGCCCGTCTCGGCGATGAAGGGGATGATCGGGCCGGGGCGGTTGGCCAGCGACCGGTTGATGGCCGTGGCCGTATCCGTGCCGCCGGTGAAGGCGACGCCGTCGATCCCGGGATGGGCGACGAGCCTTGCGCCCACCGTCTCGCCACGACCGGGGACGAGCGCCAGCAGGTCGGGATCGAGCCCGGCCTTGATGTAGAGCCGCACGGCCTCCGCCGCGATCAGGGGCGTCTGCTCGGCGGGCTTGGCCAGCACCGCGTTGCCGGCGGCCAGAGCCGCTGCGATCTGGCCGGTGAAGATGGCGAGCGGGAAGTTCCACGGCGAAATGCAGGCGAACACACCCCGGCCGTGCAGGACCAGCTGGTTGATCTCTCCGACCGGGCCCTTCAGCGGCTGGGGGCCGCCGAAGTCGCGCTCGGCCAGCATGGCGTAGTAGCGGCAGAAGTCAGCGGCCTCACGCACCTCGGCGACGCCGTCGTTCAGGGTCTTGCCGGCCTCGCGGCTGAGCAGGGCAACGAGGCGATCCAGATCGGCCTCCAGCGCATCGGCCATGGCGCGGAGCACCGGCGCGCGACCGGCACCGCCCTTGCGATCCCACGCCACCTGGGCGCGGGCGGCGGCGTCCACGGCGGCGTCCAAATCGGCCTCGGTGGCTTCGGACACATGTCCCAGCACCCGGGTCGTGTCGAAGGGATTGGTGACCGGCTGGGCATTCGTTCCGGCCAGCAGCTTGCCACCGATCAGGGGGCCGCTGGTCAGCTTCTCGGCGTCCACCTTGGCCAGGGCGGCCGCGTGCCGCTCGCGGTCGGCGCGTTGGGAGTAGTCGCGGCCGAGCGAGTTCTGGCGGTCCATGTACATGTCCTTGGGCGTGGGGATCTTGGCGTGGCGGTCGGGGTGGGCCTCGACACTGGCGATGGGGTCGGCGGCGACGGCCGAAGCCGGCACCCGTTCGTCCAGAAGGGCGTGGACGAAGGAGGAGTTGGCGCCGTTCTCGAGCAGGCGGCGGACCAGATAGGGCAGAAGGTCCTCGTGCCCGCCGACGGGGGCGTAGGCGCGCACGGTGACGGCGCCGAAGGTCTCCTTCGCGGCGTCGTAGAGGGCCTCGCCCATGCCGTGCAGGCGCTGGAACTCGATCTTCACCCCCTTGTCGCGGGCCATGCGGTGGACGGCGGCCAGGGAATGGGCGTTGTGGGTGGCGAACTGGGAATAGAGATGCGGCGCTGCCTCGATCATGGCGCGGGCGCAGACGAGGTAGTTCAGGTCCGTCGCCGCCTTGGTCGTGAAGACGGGGTAGTCAGTACGGCCGAACACCTGGGCGCGCTTGATCTCCGTGTCCCAGTAGGCGCCCTTGACCAGCCGCACCATCAGACGGCGGCCGGACGTCCGGGCCAGTTCGGCGACGCGGGCGATGACCTCCGGGCCGCGCTTCTGATAGGCCTGAACGGCGAGACCCAGGCCCTTCCAGTCTCCGAGAGAGGGCTCGTGCGCGAGGCGGTCGAGCAGCTTCAGCGACAGGGCCAGCCGGTCGGCCTCTTCCGCATCCATGGTGAAGTTGATGTCGGCGTCGGCGGCGATCTTGGCCAGACGCAGGACGCGCGGATAGAGCTCGGCCCAGACTCGGGCCTCCTGCGTGGCCTCATAGCGGGGCGACAGGGCCGACAGCTTGACCGACACGCCGTGGCCGCTCTCCGGTCCCTGGCCCCTCGCCGTCTTTCCGACGGCGGTGATGGCCTCGGCATAGATGCGTTCGTAGCGGACGGCGTCGGCGTCGGTGCGGGCGCCCTCGCCCAGCATGTCGAAGGAGCAGAGCCAGCCCTCGCGATCGGCGCGCTTCAGGGCCGCCTCGATGGTGCGGCCGACGACGAACTGCTCGCCCATGATCTTGACCGCCGTGGCGACGGCCTGACGGATGACGGGCTCGCCGATGCGGCCGGCGATCCGCTTGAGGAAACCCGGCAGGTCGGATTTGGCCTGATCATCAGCGTCGACCAGTTTGCCCGTCAGCATCAGGCCCCAGGTCGAGGCGTTGACGAACAGGCTGTCGGACTGGCCGAGGTGGCTGGCCCAGTCGGCCGACCCGATCTTCTCGGCGATCAGCCTGTCGCGGGTCTCCTCGTCCGGGGTGCGCAGCAGGGCCTCGGCCAGGCACATGAGGGCCAGACCCTCGCGGGTGCCCAGAGAGAACTCCTGCAGGAAGCTCTCGACCACGCCCTGCTTCTTCTGGCTGCGCCTGGCCTGCTCCACCAGTTCGACGGCCTCTGCGACCACGGCGGGACGGGCGGCGGCGTCCAGTGGCATGGAAGCCAAAAGGCCGCGCACCACCGTGGGTTCATCGGCGAACTTGCCGTGATCAAGCGCGTCCCAATCCTGCGTCAGGCCGAGCGGGACAAGAGGCGGAGCGACATGGGCGTTCATGGGCGGTCTCTTAGGCCCGGCTCGGCCCCGGGGAAAGATGGCCGGCGCGGGAGCGCACAAACCGGGTCTGAAATCCGGCTGGCCGACCTCCCGCACAAGACTTCGCATCGCACCCTGCGCTCCCGCAGCTTCAGGCTCGCTCGCCGGCCCCCGGGGGTTTGAGGCTTCTTCCTCTCCATGAAGGGAAGGGAAAAGCTTCGTCTTGCTCCGCGACCGGAGTTGGTGGCCAATGCGGCCAACCTGTTTTCGGAGACCCGCCATGATCGATCGCCGCCGCCTTCTTCTCACCGCTGCCGCCGGCGCGGGCCTCGCCGCTGCCGGCCAGGCGATCGCCGCGCCAGCGCAGGCCGGGGCGGGTGCCCAGTTGCGGGCGGTGATGGACAAGATCGTCGCCGAGACGCTCATGACCTCGCCCGAGCTCCTGACCCAGCTGGGCTTCGACCGCGGGCCGAACGCACCGATGAAGGCGCGGCTGGATGATCGCTCCCAGGCCAAGGTTCTGGCCGACCGGGAAACCTTCCGGGGTCACATGAGCGAGTTGAAGGCCGTCGACCGCGCCGGGCTGAACGCCGAGGAGGCGGTCTGGTACGATTCGCTGGAGTACTTTGGTGACACCGCCGTCAGCGGCTACGACTTCCCCTACGGCGGCGGCGGGTTCGGACCTTCGCCGTATACCGTCAGCCAGCTGACCGGGGCCTATCAGTCGGTGCCCGATTTCCTGGACAGCGTTCATTCGATCGACACGGCCGAGGATGCCGAGGCCTATCTGAGCCGGGTGTCGGCTTTCGCCACGGCGCTGGATCAGGAGACCGAGCGGATGGGGCTGGACTTCGCGGCCGGGGCCGTGCCGCCGGACTTCGTGATCGCCAAGACGTTGGCGCAGATGCAGACCCTGATGGCCAACGGAGCGACGGGAACGACGCTGGTCCAGTCGGTCGTGCGGCGCACGGGTGAGAAATCGATCCCCGGCGAATGGGGTTCGCGCGCTGAGGCTATCGTCAACGATGCGGTCTTTCCGGCGCTGAGCCGTCAGGCCGAGGCGCTCCGGGCCGTGCAGGCCGGGGCCACGCATGACGCCGGTGTCTGGCGTTTGCCGAACGGGGAAGCCTTCTATCGCTACGGCATCCAGAGCTACACCACGACCAACCTCTCGGGCGACGAGATCCATGAGATCGGCATGGAGCAGCTGGCGGAACTCTCGGCGCGGGCCGACGTCCTGCTGCGGGCCCAGGGTTTGACCCAGGGGTCGGTGGGCCAACGCATCGCCGCGCTGGGCGATGACCCACAATATCTCTATCCGAACACCGATGAGGCCAAGGAGCAGCTGCTGCGTGACCTCAACACCCAGACCGAGGAGGTGCGTCGACGCATGCCCCAGTACTTCGGGCGGCTGCCGCAGTCGGGCTGCGAGATCCGGCGCGTGCCGGTGGCCATCGAGGCAGGGGCACCGGGCGGCTATTACAATGCGCCGTCTCTGGATAGGTCGCGACCGGGCGCCTACTACATCAACCTGCGCGACACGGCGGAGTGGCCGAAGTTCCAGCTGCCGACCCTGACCTATCACGAGGCGGTGCCGGGCCATCACCATCAGATCGCGCTCGCGCAGGAGCGCACCAATGTGCCGCTGTTGATGAAGGTGCTGGGCTTCTCGGCCTATTCGGAGGGCTGGGCGCTCTATGCCGAGCAACTGGCCGACGAGATCGGCATGTATGAAAATGATCCCATCGGTCAGATCGGCTATCTGCAGTCCCTGATGTTCCGGGCCACGCGCCTGGTGGTCGACTCGGGCATGCATGCAAAGCGCTGGAGCCGCGAGCAGGCCATCCGCTTCATGGTCGATGCGCTGGGCGATGCCGAGAGCGCGGTCACGACCGAGATCGAACGCTACTGCGTGTGGCCGGGTCAGGCCTGCTCCTACAAGCTGGGCCACACCAAGTGGGTCGAGCTGCGCGCCAATGCCCAGGCCGCGCTGGGTGACCGCTTCGATATCCGGGCTTTCCACGATGCGGGGATGAACACCGGCGGTGTGCCGCTGACTGTGCTCGAGCGGGTGATGACGGAATGGACGGCGGCGCAGGCCGCCTGATCCGGACGGAGGAACAGCCATGATCGATCGCCGCCGCCTGCTCGCCTCGGCCGCCGCCGGGGCGGGCCTCGCCGCCCTGCCGCGCGGGACAGTCGCCCAGGTCACCGAGGACGTCCGTCTGGACTCCCTGCTGTCGCGCCAGTTCGAGGAGGATCTCGACAAGGGGCCACAAGGGGCGACGTCGCTCGGCCTGGACGTTGGAGACCGCTCAGCTCTGCGATCCAGGCTGGACGACCGCTCGCTTTCTGGGGCCGAGGTGGATCGACGGCGCGCAAGGCTGAGGCTCGCGGAACTTCTGACCATCAACGCCGATGCCCTCTCGGCCGAGGCGAAGCTCAGCTACGATATCCTGAGGTTCCAGCGCGAGGTGGCGGCGGAAGCTGCGGGCTTCGCCTGGCACACCGCCGACAGCTGGCGGCGCACGCCCTATGTCGTCAGTCAGATCAACGGGTCCTACGTCACCGTCCCGAGCTATCTGGACACCACCCATCCGGTCCGGACGGCTGCGGATGCCGACGCCTTCATCGAGCGGCTGAGCCAGTTCCCGGCGGCGCTGGACGGGGACACCGAACGGAGCCGCCACCACGCGGGTCTGGGGGTCGTCGCGCCGGATTTCATCATCGACAAGACCATCCAGCAACTGACGGCACTGCGTGACCAGCCGGGCGCGGATCAGGCCATGGTGCGCAGTCTGGCGCGTCGCATGGGCGAGGCGGGGCTGACCGGCGATCACGTCGCGCGGGCCACGGCCCTCGTCGACGGTCCGGTGCGTCAGGCGCTGGATCGCCAGATCGAGGAGATGCGCCGTCAGCGGGCGGTGGCCACCCACGACGCCGGAATCGGCCGCCTGCCAGACGGCCCGGCCTACTACGCCCTCAACCTGAAAGCCTATACGACGACCGCCTCGAACGCTGACGAGATCCACCGGCTCGGTCTGGAGCAGGTCGCCGAGATCCAGAGCCAGGCCGATGCCCTGCTCAAGGCCGAGGGCTACAGCCAGGGCTCGGTCGCCGAACGGATGGCCGCCTTGCGGGTCGAACCCCGCTTCGTCTGGCCGAACACGGATGAAGGCCGCGCCGAACTGCTGGCGTTCGTCAATCTGGAGATGAACCGTATCCGTGACCGCATGCCCGAGGTCTTCGCCCGGGTGCCGACCAGCGAGTTCCTCGTCCAGCGCGTGCCGCCGGCGATCGAGGCTGGGGCTCCCGGCGGCTATGCCCAGGGCGGCAGCCTGGATGGGTCGCGGCCGGGTATCTACTTCATCAATCTGAAGGACACCGCGGACTGGCCGCGCTGGACGCTGAAGACCCTGACCTATCATGAGGCCGCGCCGGGGCATCTGTTCGAGGGCGCGCTGGCGCTTCAGTCGGGCGATCTGCCGCTATACCGCAAGACGGTCGGCTTTTCGGCCTATGGCGAGGGTTGGGCCCTGTATGCCGAGCGGCTGGCCGACGAGATGGGTTTCTATGCGGACGATCCGTTCGGGCGCATCGGCTATCTGGAAAGCTTCCTGTTCCGGGCCTGTCGTCTGGTGGTCGACACCGGGCTGCATGCCAAGGGCTGGAGCCGCGAACAGGCCATACGCTACATGGCCGAGAACGTCGGCGATCCGAACGAGCCCGAGATCGACCGCTACTGCTCCGCCCCCGGACAGGCCTGCTCCTACAAGATGGGCGAGATCGCAATCACGTCGCTCAGGGAGGAGATGCGCAGCAGGCCCGGCTTCGACCTGAAGCGCTTCCACTCGGCGGTGCTGGACGGCGGGCGCATGCCGTTGACGGTGCTGGATCGGCGGGTGCGTGCGGCCTTCGCCTGACGCGGCCGAGGTACGATATACGCTGACGCTGGATCTTGAGCGGCGTGATCCCGTCGCCCGTCAGCTGTTGAGGTCCCGCGACCCTTTGCCTCCCGCCCGCTCGCTCGCTATACCCCCGCCACTTCCCGAGCATTGCTGAACAGGACGAAAGCCGCATGGCCAAGATCAAGGTCGCCAACCCCATCGTGGACCTCGACGGCGACGAGATGACCCGGATCATCTGGCAGATGATCAAGGACAAGCTGGTCTTCCCGTTCCTGGATCTGGAGCTCGACTACTACGACCTGTCGATGGAGAACCGCGACGCCACCGACGATCAGGTGACGATTGATTCGGCCCACGCCATCCAGAAGCACGGCGTCGGCGTGAAGTGCGCCACCATCACTCCGGACGAGGCCCGGGTGAAGGAGTTCGGCCTGAAGAAGATGTGGAAGTCGCCCAACGGCACCATCCGCAACATCCTGGGCGGCGTCGTTTTCCGTGAGCCCATCATCTGCAAGAACGTGCCGCGCCTGGTGCCCGGCTGGACCCAGCCGATCGTCGTCGGCCGCCATGCCTTCGGCGACCAGTACAAGGCCACCGACTTCCTGATGCCGGGCGCCGGCACCCTGTCGATCAAGTTCGTCGGAGACGACGGTCAGGTGATCGAGCACGAGGTGTTCAAGGCCCCGTCGGCGGGCGTCGCCATGGGCATGTACAACCTCGATGATTCGATCCGCGACTTTGCCCGCGCTTCGTTCGGCTACGGCCTGGCGCGGAACTATCCGGTCTATCTCTCGACCAAGAACACGATCCTGAAAGCCTACGACGGCCGCTTCAAGGACATCTTCCAGGAGGTGTTCGACGCCGAGTACGCCGCCGAGTTCAAGGCCCGGGGGCTGACCTATGAGCATCGGCTGATCGACGACATGGTGGCGGCGGCCATCAAGTGGTCGGGCGGCTTCGTCTGGGCGTGCAAGAACTACGACGGCGACGTGCAGTCCGACGTGGTGGCGCAGGGCTTCGGCTCGCTGGGCCTGATGACCTCTGTCCTGATGACGCCGGACGGCAAGGTGCTGGAGACCGAGGCGGCCCACGGCACCGTGACCCGCCACTATCGCCAGCACCAGAAGGGCGAGGCCACCTCGACCAACTCCATCGCCTCGATCTTCGCCTGGACGCGTGGCTTCAAGCACCGCGCCAAGCTGGACGGAAACACCGAGCTGGACGTCTTCGCCGACACCCTGGAGCGCGTCGTGGTCGAGACCGTCGAGGCCGGTCACATGACCAAGGATCTGGCGCTGCTTGTCGGCGATCAGCAGGGCTGGTTGTCGACCGAGGGCTTCCTCGACAAGGTGGCGGAGAACCTGCGCAAGGAACTGCCCAACGTCGGCTAGGGCGCGGCGGGGGGCCGTGCCCCCGGCGGAATCGGCACGGGGCTCTGGCGACGCCGCACGACGCCGTCCTTGATCACGGCCTGGACCGTCAGTGTATTGGCGATGTCCAGGCTCGGGTCGGCTGACAGGACAACGAGATCTGCCCGCCGACCCGGAGCAACCATCCCGAGGTCGTCGCGGCCGAGCGCCGCCGCGGAGTCGAACGTGGCCGCGCGGATCGCTTCGAGCGGCGTCATGCCAGCCCGCTCGACGAGGAGCTGCAGTTCCCGGTGAAGATTAGGTGAGGAACCTCCCAGTGCGTCTGTCCCTGCGACGATGCGGACGCCACTCTCGTGGGCGCGTCGCGTCGCCGATGCGACCCAGGCGCGATAGGCCCGTCCGTCCTCGCTGTCGCCCATGACCATCAGGGTGGGATCAAGCGACACGCCGTTTGTTCGCATGGCCTCGAACAGGGCCGCCAGGACAGGTCCGTCGACAGGCGTCCGGTTCATGGCCGCCGTCGTTCGCTCGATGTACCCCCCCAAGACTGGAGCGGTTATCTGGGTCTGACCGGCATAGGCCAGCATGTCGGCATGAGAGATGATGTCCGGCCCCAGGGCAACCAGCTGATCCGGGCGGGTCTGGTCGAGGTTGGCATGCCCCCAGACCTCAAGACCGCGACGCCTGGCGGCGGCGATCAGCCGGGCGGTCATCTCAGGTTCCAGACCACTGTGCAGCTTGAGCCCGGCGGCACCTTGCTCAACCGCTTGCTCCACGATCTCGTCGATCTGGTCGGCGTCCAGGACCTGGCGAAAGCCAAACGTCGTTCCGGGACTTGCACTGCCCGCGACATACTCGGCGGCTGGTCCCTCGAGCCAGAACCGTGAGCCGCTGCCGGTCACGAGCTGGCTGTACAGAATGCGCGGTGAGGGCGCACCAGTGCGTTCGGCGCGTGCGAGCTCGACCAGGGCGCCACCCGCTCCACCCATGTCACGCACGGTGGTCACGCCCCCCATGAGAGCGGCCTCGAGAACCGCTTCAATCATTCCGTCCGGTCGCGGCTGGGTCTTCAGATGCACATGCGCATCGATCAGGCCCGGCATGACATAGCGACCGCCCAGATCCAGCTGCTCGGCGGTGTCCGGCAAGGGCTGGCCCGGGTCCAGAACCCCTTCTATGCGATCGCCCCGGATGAGGATGGTCACGCCTTCCCGGACAGGTCCGCCCGTCCCATCGATCAGGTTCACATCAACGAGAGCCTTGACGTCGTCTGAAGCGTGGGGTCCGCTCTCGGCTGAGCATCCGCAAAGAGTGATCGTGAGTGCGAGGGCCAGAAGGGTCCTGAGTGACATGATGTGTTCTCCTCGTCCCGATTATCCCTCGCCGTCGTCTGGTATATTGTAGATTTTGGTCAGGGCAGGATGGAGCGGCGGTCTTGGCGTTCGAGCGGCACTTGCCGACGGCCCGGGTTCCTGGCCTTGTCGCCCTGCACGCACATACGCTTGGCGGTGGTTCGGCGTATCGCCGCCTTCCCAGTCCATGGGGTGCCCTGGTCTTCACCCTTGGTGGCCGCAGGCGCGTAAGGCCCCGCGGTCAGGACGTCGTTCTCGAACCACGCATAGCTCTGCATGGAGCTGGAGAACCCTGGTCCGACTGCAAGGAAGCTCCTGACGGTCGAGGCATCTGGCTGGCTTTGCTGGCCCCATGGGCGGCCATGCGCCTGCAGCAGTCGTCCGGGTGGCAAGCGGACCTCGCCTCGCGCTTGGAGCGGTGCGAACCGTCCGCGGTCATGGGGCAGTTCGAGGCGGCTGTAGGCGACTACCTCGATCCGATACCGGTGCCCGATACGGCTGCATTGGCGACAGCTCTTTTCGAGGAAGCAGGAGCGGGCCGCGTCGGAGACCGGCTGCTCCGGCAAGGTCGAGCCGCACGAGCGGCCTTCATGGCCGACTACGGCATGACGCCCAAGGTCTGGGCCAGGCTGTGTCGCTTCTCGGCAGATGTGAAGCGACTGCACGGTTCACCGTGGACCGGCTTTGACCAGGTTGAGCCTGATCATTTCGACCAGTCCCATCGGATTCACGAATTCAGGGCCTGGGCGGGAATGACGCCACAATCCTATCGCAGGGCAGTGGCAGGGACTGAGCGTGTCTGGGCGGTGCCTTTGCGCTGAGCCGCCTCGTGCTGCAGATGATGGACCTGCCAATGTGCCCGTGCATGATGCCTGTCGCACCGGAGGAGGGGACCACCGCGTGAAACGGATCATCGGTAATCTCCTGGTGTTCGGCCTCGTCGTGGCGGTCGTCAGCTTTTTTGTGGCCCCCGCCGTGGCCTTCTTCGGCATCCGCTCGGCGGCCCAGGCCGACGATGTGGCGAGCCTGCAGAGGCTGATCGACTATGGCGCGGTGCGAACCTCGCTGCGGCCCCAGCTGTCGGGGCGGGCTGAGGCCCTGACGCCCGCGCCCTCCTTCATGGAAGATCCCATCGGCGCTGTAAGGCGACAGTTCGAGGCGGTCGCGCCGGTGGTCGGACCCGATCCGGACGCCTTTCTGACGCCCGATGCGTTGGACGGCCTGATGCGCGGACAGGGGCGCTATGCCATCGTCCAGTCGGCGGCGACGATGCCTGAAGACAGTGAGCCCGCGCCGATGCCCAGTCCAAAGTACTGGGGCATCAACGTCGCGCGTCTGGCCGTGACAGACGAGGGCGGATCGGAGACGATCTTCACTTTCGAGCGGCGCGGGCCGTTCGAATGGAAGCTGGTTCACATCGGCCTCCCGGACGGCGCGACGCCTGCCGCGCCGTCGCAGGCCCCTGTGCGTGGAGTGACGAAATGAAGGGTTGGGTTCGCGGTCTGTTGATCCTGTCGGCCGTCGTGGTGGTGACCGCCTATCTGGCCATGCCGATCCTGACCGTTCGCGCTCTGGTGCGGGCCGCCGAGATAGGCGACGAGGCGGCGCTGGAGCGGCTTGTGGATTTCCCGGCCTTTCGCGAGAGCGTGAAAGAACAACTGACCGGACGCCTCATGGCTGAAATGCGTGAGGACGAGCGGACCGACGACAGCGCCCTGGCCGGTCTTGGCATGCTGTTCGGGCCGATGCTGATCGACGGGGCTGTGGACATGCTGGTCACGCCGCAGGCCGTGGCGGCCATGGTGGAGACGGCCGACGCGCCCGATCCGGCGGATGCGGGCACATCGGAAGAAACCGCGTCCCGGGACAGCGACATCCGACAGACCTATGCCTATCGCGACCTGAACACCTTCGTGCTCACCCTCACCGATCCGGAGCGGCCCGAGGAGCCGCTGAAGCTGCTGCTCAAGCGAGACGGGCCATTCTGCTGGAAGCTGGCGGGCGTCGAGTTGCCGGAGGCCACGCCTCAGGGCTGAGCCGCGATCCAGGCATCCATGCGCTGATCCAAGAGGTCAAGCGGCAGGGGCCCGTCGACCAGAAGCGCGTCGTGGAAGTCGCGCACGTTGAAGCGGTCTCCCAGAGCCTGCTCCGCCCGCGTGCGGATGGCGCGAAGGCGGATCTCGCCGATCTTGTAGGCGAGCGCCTGACCCGGCCAGCCGACGTAGCGTTGAAGCTCGGTCTCGATGTTGTGCGGAGCCAAGGCGGAGTTCTCGGCGAAGCAGCGCCGGGCCTCATCGACCGTCCAGCCCATCCAGTGCATGCCGGTGTCGGCGACCAGGCGACACGCCCGCCACATCTCGTAGGACAGGCGGCCGAAGCGTTCCTCGGGCGTGCGGTAAAAGCCCATCTCCTCGCCCAGGAACTCCGCGTAGAGCCCCCAGCCCTCGGTGAAGGCCGTCACGTCGACGGTGCGGCGGAAGTAGGGCCCCTGCTCCGCCTCCTGCTGCAGGGCGATCTGAAGGTGGTGGCCCGGCACCGCCTCGTGCAGGGTAAGCGCCGGGAGTTCATAAAGCGGCCGCTGGTCCAGGCGACTCGTATTGACGATGTAACCGCCCGGCACCCCGTCGGCGAGCGAGCCGCCGTTGTAGCGGCCGGTGGTGTAGGTCGCCTCGATGGCCTCGGGCACCGGGCGAACATTGTAGGTCAGGCGCGGCAGGGTGCGGAACAGGGCCGGCATCCCCCCGTCGGCACGCTTGGCCATCTCCGACGCCTTTTCCAGCAGCTCCTCGCGCGACGTCGCATAGAAGCGCGGCTCGGTCCGCAGATGGTTCAGGAAGCCCGCGAAGTCGCCGGTCCACCCGGCCGCGCGCATCTCGGTGTCCATGCGCGCCCGGATGCGAGCGACCTCGTCCAGACCGATCTGGTGGATCTGGTCCGGCGTCAGGTCGGTGGTGGTGTAGCGCCGCGCCTCAAAGGCATAGAAGTCGCGCCCGCCGGGGCGACTGCCGAT
>JAIERG010000201.1 GCA_019747095.1 Caulobacteraceae bacterium
GGGTCGGTCAGCAGGGCGGAGTGATCCAGCTTGCCCTCGAAGCCGTGGCCGTCCTCGGCCTCGCCCATGCCGGTCTCAAGGCTGCCCAGCACGCCCAGCTCGCCCTCGACCGACACGCCGCAGGCATGGGCCATCTCGACGACGCGACGGGTGACGTCGACGTTGTACTCATAGCTGGCGGGGGTCTTGCCGTCCTCTTCCAGCGATCCGTCCATCATCACTGAAGTGAAGCCGTACTGGATGGCGGTGGCGCAGGTCGCGGGGCCGTTGCCGTGGTCCTGGTGCATGCAGACCGGGATGTGCGGATAGAGCTCGACGAGCGCGTCGATCAGCCGGGCCAGGACCACGTCGTTGGCGTAGGAGCGAGCCCCCCGGCTGGCCTGGATGATGACCGGCGCATTGACGGCCTCGGCCGCCTCCATGATCGCCAGACCCTGCTCCATGTTGTTGATGTTGTAGGCCGGCAGGCCGTAGTTGTACTCGGCCGCATGGTCGAGCAGCTGTCGCAGGGTGATCCGCGCCAAGGGTAGCCTCCTGAGGTCTTATGTTTTGCCACGCCTTTAGCCGGGCGCGGGCCTCAAGTCACGCCGTGTTACAGGCGCTTCAGACGCGCAGTGCCTCGACGCCCGGGAGCGCCTTGCCCTCCATCCATTCCAGGAAGGCCCCGCCGGCGGTGGAGACGAAGGTCATATCCTCGACCACACCGGCGTGATTCAGCGCCGAGACTGTGTCGCCGCCGCCGCCGACAGCAGTCAGGACGCCCGCCTTCGCAAGCGCCGCTGCGTGATGGGCCACGGCCACTGTGGCGGTGTCGAAGGGCGGGACCTCGAACACGCCGAGCGGGCCGTTCCAGATCAGGGTCTTTGAGGCGGTCAGGGCCTCGACCAGCCGGGCGGCGCTGGCTGGGCCGGCGTCGAGGATCTTGTCGTCGGCGGACAGGTTGTCGCCGGCCATGACGACGCGGCTGGCGGCGCCCGGCTTGACCTCGGTCGCGACGACGAAATCGACCGGCAGCAGGATCTGGCAGCCGCGCGCCTGGGCCTCGGCCAGGATCTCGCGGGCGGTGTCGGCCATGTCGCGCTCGGCCAGAGAACCGCCGATGTCGACGCCCTGGGCGAAGAGGAAGGTGTTGGCCATGCCGCCGCCGATGGCGAGGCGGTCGAGTTTGCCGACCAGGTTCTTGAGCAGGTCGAGCTTGGTCGAGACCTTGGCCCCGCCGACGATGCCGATGACGGGCTTTTTCGGATTGCCGAGCGCGGCGTCCAGCGCGTCGAGCTCGCGGCGCATGCTCTCGCCGGCGTAGGCAGGCAGGAGACGAGCGAGGCCTTCGGTCGAGGCGTGCGCGCGGTGGGCGGCCGAGAAGGCGTCGTTGACGTAAAGGTCGCCGAGATCGGCGAGGTGTCGGGCGAAGACGGGGTCGTTGGCCTCTTCGCCCGCGTGGAAGCGGACGTTTTCCAGCAGGACCACACCGCCGGCGTCGAGGTCGGCGATGGCGGCCTTCGCCTCGTCGCCCACGCAGTCGGACGCGAACCGGACGGGGGCGCCGAGCAGGCGCTCCAGATCGTCGACGACGGGAGCCAGGCTCATCGACGGCACGACCTTGCCCTTGGGCCGGTCGAAGTGGGCCAGCAGGGCGACCCTGGCCCCGGCGTCGCGCAGCTTCTGGATCGTCGGCAGGGCGACGCGCAGGCGGGTGTCGTCGGCGACGCGGCCATCCTCCATCGGGACGTTGAAATCCACGCGGACGAGGGCGGTCTTGCCGCCGAGGGCGGGGGCGTCGTCGAGGGTGCGGAAGGTCATAGGTCCACCTGTCTCCTCCCCGTTGCGAAGCGATGTGGAGGTGGCTCGAAGCGAAGCGAAGAGACGGAGGGGTTCTCAACGCGGCATGATCGAGTGCGCGGCGACCCCTCCACCGCTTCGCGGTCCCCCTCCCCATCGCTGCGCGACAGGGAGGAGACGCTGTGACTTACAGAAACTTCGCCATCGCCAGGGCGGTGTCGCTCATGCGCGTCGCGAAGCCCCATTCGTTGTCGTACCAGCTGAGCACGCGGGCCAGCTTGCCGTCGACGACCTGGGTCTGGGGAAGCGCCGCCGTGGACGAGGCGGCAATGTGGTTCAGGTCCATCGAGACGACCGGATCGTTCGTGGTCGCCAGCACGCCCTTCATCGGGCCGTCGGCGGCGGCCTGGAGCGCGGCGTTGATCTCCTCAACGCTGACCTCGCGGGCGGCGACGACCTTGAGGTCGACGACCGAGACGTTCGGCGTCGGCACGCGGATTGACGAGCCGTCCAGCTTGCCCTTCAGCTCCGGCAGGACGAGGCCCAGCGCCTTGGCCGCGCCGGTGGAGGTCGGGATCATTGACAGACTCGCCGCGCGGGCGCGGTAGAGGTCCTTGTGCATCGTATCCAGCGTCGGCTGGTCGCCGGTGTAGGCGTGGATCGTCGTCATGTAGCCGCGCTCGATGCCGAACAGGTCGTTGAGCACCTTGGCGACGGGGGCGAGCGCATTGGTGGTGCAGCTGCCGTTGGAGACGACGATGTCGTCGGCGGTCAGGGTGTCGTGGTTGACCTTGTAGACGATGGTCTTGTCGGCGTTATCGGCCGGGGCGGAGACCAGCACGCGCTTGGCGCCGGCGGTCAGGTGGGCCGAGGCCTTGTCCTTGGACGTGAAGATGCCCGTGCATTCGAAGGCGATGTCGACGTTCAGGTCCTTGTGCGGGAGGTTGGCCGGGTCGCGCTCGGCCGTGACCTTGATCTTGCCCAGACCCACGTCGATCCAGTCGTCGCCCGCCTCGACCGTGCCGGGGAAGCGGCCGTGGACGCTGTCATAGCGCAGCAGGTGGGCGTTGGTGGCCACCGGCCCCAGGTCATTGATCGCCACCACCTCGATGTCGCGGCGGCCGTGCTCGACGATCGAGCGGAGCACGAGGCGACCGATGCGGCCGAAGCCGTTGATGGCGACGCGGACAGTCATGGGTGGAGTCTCCTGAAGCAGTGTTTGCCGTTTTTTCCGGCCTGTCGCGCGTTTAACGCTGATCGAGGCCGTGTTGGCCGCCTCAATGGAACTGGCGCGCGCGAGGATCAACCCCGGGGGCGATCACAAGGCGAAAGTCCGTGTAACGGCCTAGCTGGAGACCGGCAGCGCCAGCCGGGCCTCGAGCCCACTGCCGGGCCGGTTGGTCAGCGTCACATCGCCGCCGGCCGCCCGCGCCGCCTGCCGGGCGACGGCGAGACCCAGGCCCGTCCCTCCGGTCTGGCGGTTGCGTGAGCGTTCGCCGCGATAGAAGGGCTCGAAGACGGTCTGCAGCTCGTCCTCTGGCAGGCCCGGGCCGCGGTCGGAGATGGTGACGACGGCCATGTCACCCTCCTGTTCGGCCGAAACGCTGGCATCGCCCGCGAACTTCAGGGCGTTGTCGATCAGGTTGGCGAGGGCGCGACGCAGGGCGGCAGGGTCTCCGAGCACCGGCAGGGCGGTCCAACCCTCGAAATGAACGGCCGCTCCCGTCTCGGCGAAGCCTCGGACGCTATCGGCGGCGAGGACCGCGAGGTCCAGAGGCTCCCGACGCTCGGCCTGCTCCTCCCCGCGAACGAAGGCCATGGCTTGACTGATCAGGGCATCCATTTCCTCGACATCGGCCGCCATGCGGTCCCGCAGCGCCTCGGGCGCCTGCTCGGCACGAAAGCGCAGGCGGGTCAGGGGGGTGCGAAGATCGTGGGCGATTGCGGCGATGGTCTGGGTGCGCTGACGCATGTGCTGGCGGATCGAGGCCTGCATGTCGTTGAAGGCCGTGATGGCGGTGCGAACCTCTGACGGGCCGGACGGGGTCAGGGGTTCGGCCTCGGGGTTGGCGCCCAGACGCTCGGCGGCCTCGGCGAAGACGCGGATCGGCCGCGTCAGACGGCGCGCCATCAACCAGACGACCGGTGCCAGAAGCAGAGCGGTGATGCCCAGCGCCATCAGGACGCGGGCCTGCCAGGGGTCGATCCAGCCTCGCGGCGGCTCCACCGTGGCCCAGCGGCCGTCCGGCAGCCTGGCGGAGACCGAGAAGGGCGCAAAGGTCAGACGATCCGCCGTCACGGCAAAGCGCGATCCTGAAGCATTGAGCGCTGTGATCTCGATACGCGGGAGGGGAGGTTGCTCCGTCTCCTCGGATGTCGCGCGTCGCTGGGCCAGCAGGGCCCGCATTTCCTCCATGGCCGCTTCGGGAGGGCGAGGCTGATCGACCGACCGGTTCAGGACGATGGTCTCACTGGATCGCGCCACAACGCCGGCGACCGGGGGCAGGGGCGGTCCCTCGCCTGGGGTCCCGGGCGGTCGGCGCTCGAACCCGAAAGGCCGCGATCCGCTCGTCAGAGCCAGGCTGACCCGGACATCGCTTGCGGGAATGCCGAGGCGTTCGGCGATGGCCGAGCCGATCAGGGTCTCAATGGGATTGGGTCTCGCCACAGGCGGCGGAGGTCGGTCCGTGAAACGGCGCGTAAGCGTCCGTCCATCGTTCGTCTCAGCCGGCCGTCCTGACAGGGCCTCTGCCGCCGCAGTGACGTTGAACCCCGTCGGACGCGGCGCCGGGGCCGTCAGGACGACGACGAACGCGACCAGTTGTGACGCTATGACCGCGAACACGGCCAGCAGCGCGACCTGGACCAGGACGGACATCGAACCGGGCGCGCGCATCAGCGGATCGCGGCCTTCCTGACGCGGGCATCGAAGCGGTAGCCCTCGCCGCGCACGGTGGTGATCAGGTCCTTGCCGGAGCCATCGTCGAGCTTTTTCCTGAGTCGACTGATCTGGACGTCCATGGCCCGATCAAAGACGTCGGCCTCGGACCCTCGAGCGGCCTCCAGCAGCTGGTCGCGGGTCAAGACCCGACCGGGGCGTTCGGCGAAGGCGCGAAGCAGGCCGAACTCTCCGGCTGACAACGTCACGGCCTCACCGTCGGGACGCCGCAGCTCTCGCCGAACAAGATCCAGCCGCCATCCCTCGAAATCGAGTGCGGCACCCGCAGGGGCATCGTCGTCGCGCGGTCGCCTCAGGACGGCGCGGACCCTGGCGAGCAGCTCACGCGGGTTACAGGGTTTGGCGAGGTAATCATCGGCACCGAGCTCCAGCCCCACGATCCGGTCGGTGTCCTCGCCCATGGCCGACAACATGACGACCGGCGGCGTGCCCGACAGGCGACGCACGACCGACAGTCCGTCCTCTCCTGGCATCATCAAGTCCAGCACGATCAGGTCGATGGGGCGCGCGGCGAGCTCTCGATCCATTTCTTCAGCCGAGGCCGCGCCGCTGGCCACATAGCCGTGCTGGCCCAGGTAGTCGCACAGCACCTCGCGGATGCCGGGGTCGTCGTCGACGACCAGGATGCGGGCGGACGGGTCGGTCATGATCCCCTTATGCCCCGGCAAAGACGGCAGCGTCATTTCAGCGATGAAACAATCGATCCGTCCCCTGAAACACGGCGGCAAGAACGCCATGGTCCAAGGACGGCCTCAAAGACCGACGAGGAGCTGACATGTCCGTTTCCAGCCTGACCCTGATCGCCGCGCTTGCCGTGCTGCCCCTGCAGCAAGACACCCCGTCCGATGACCCACGCGTCGAAGTCCGGACAGAAACGAGGGTTGTCACCCTGGGTGGTCTAGACGACAGCGAGAGGCTGGACACCAATGATGATGGCTTCGTTGACCGCGAAGAGTTCAGCGCTCCTCTGACGAGAGCGTTCGGCCGCCTCGACCAGAATGAGGACGGACGCCTGTCGCCCGAGGAACTGCGCGGCGGTCGTGGCGAAGGCCCGGGTCCCCGTATCATGATGTTTGGGGGGCCGGGTGGACATCACGGCGGTCCGGGCGGCCGCGCGATGGTGTTCGGCGGATCGGGTGGAGAGGACAACGTATTCGTCTTCAGGCATGGGGGGCCTGACGGTTCCGAAGGGCCGGGCAGAACGCACGTGGAGGTGCGGCGCTTCGGCGGTTCGGACAGCGACATGGACGCCAATGAAGACGGGCGGGTGACCGAGGAAGAGTTCCTGGCGCCGTTGCGCGAGGCCTTCCGGCGCATGGACGAAGATCGTGACGGTGCCCTGGAAGATGGAGAGCGTCCCGGCCGTGATCGCTGACGCGAACCGCAGCTCGCGGCCTTGCGATCCGGGCGCGTCGGTTTCGTGACTTGAGCGACGGGATCGCCGCGTTCTAGGCTGGCGGGGATGATGTTCCCCGCCAGCCTTTTCTGCAAGCGGACCGCTGTTGTCGCGACGGCGGCATTGGTGGTGCTGTGGTCCCCGGCGCCAGCTTTGGCGCGAGAGCCGGACCCGATGCTGTCATCGGAAGCGGCGTCCGCGCCTGATCGCGACCGGGCGCGGATGAACGCTCGGGTCTTCGACACCGTGTGGGACACCGTCCGGCGGCGATACTACGACCCGAACCTGCACGGTGTGGACTGGCGGGCGGCGCGCGAGACCTATCGGCCCCAGGCCCAGGCGGCCGTAGATGACCGGGCGCTGTACCGGACGCTCGGTCAGATGCTCGACCTCCTGGACGACGATCATGCCGCCGCCATTTCACCGGCCCAGGCTCGACGCCAGGACCAGGCCAGGACGCGTCGGGCGGTCATGGGGGTGATGCTGGCCCGTCTCGATGGAGACGCGTGGCGGATCGATGCGGTGCGGGCAGGCTCTCCTGCCGAGGAGGCCGGCGTTCAGGTCGGCTGGGTGCTGCAGACCGTGGACGGGCAGTCGTGGGGCGTCGACTTCGACGTCGAGGCGGGCCGCCCGACGGTCCTGACCTTCCTGGATGAAAACGCACAGACCCGCGCCGTGACACTGATCCCGCGGGAAATGGACCCCCTGCCGCCGTTCAGCATAGATGCCTCGCGACCGGGCGCCGTGGTACTGCGCATCGAAGGATTCGAGGCCGGACTGGGGCGCTGGCTGGGCGACCGGCTGGCTGAGATTCCAGCCGAAAACGATGTGATCATCGACCTCAGAGGCAATCCAGGCGGTCTCTTGCTTGAGGCTGACGCCGCTCTCTCGTGTTTTCTTCCGGCCCGTCAGCCCTGGGCGACACGGGTTGCCCGAGATGGCCGGCCGGTGACACTGACCATCATGCCGGGCTGCGGGGATCTGGAGCAGCCCGCGCCGCATGACGTGGCCCTGCTGGTGGACCAGTACAGCCGCAGCGCCGCCGAACTGACCCCCGCCGCGCTGCAGGAGGCCGGGCGCGCGGTCGTGGTCGGGGAGCCCACGGGCGGATCAGTGCTGATTTCGCAGGACACGCGTCTGCCCGACGGTGGGCGGCTCACACTCAGCCGGGCGGACTACATCACGGCGGGCGGGGTTCGACTGGAAAAGCGGGGCGTCACGCCAGACGTGCTCGTTGCCCGTACGCTTGAGGACCGCCGCGCCGGGCGCGATCCCATGCTGGAGGCCGCGCTGGAGGCCCTGAACCGTCAGGAACTGGCTAGGGCGGCGTCGGCTGGCACGCTTGTCGTGGCTCTGGCCGAAGGGCTATAGCCGGGCTCAGGCCTTGACCGGTCGGACATGTGCGGCCGCGTCGCGCGCCCGTTCCCGCGCCTCTTCGACGGTCGTGCCGCGGGCGGTGGCCACGCCCATGCGCCGGCGCTCGAAGGCCTCGGGCTTGCCGAACAGCCGAAGGTCCGCGGTCGGAATGGACAGGGCCTCGGCGACACCCTCAAAGGCGATGCCGGCGGCTTCCATCCCGCCATAGATGACGGCGCTGGCGCCGACGTCGCGCTGGCTGACGTCGACCGGCAAGCCCAGGATGGCTCGGGCGTGGAGCGCGAACTCGCTCATCGTCTGGGTGGCCAGGGTCACGAGGCCGGTGTCATGCGGGCGGGGTGACACCTCCGAGAACCAGACCTGATCGCCCTTCACGAACAGCTCGACCCCGAAGACACCCAGCCCGCCGAGTGCTCCGGTCACCCTGGCGGCGATGTCCCGCGCCGAGGCCAGGGCGGCCGGTGTCATGGCCTGGGGCTGCCAGCTTTCGACATAGTCGCCCTTCACCTGGCGGTGTCCGATCGGAGCGCAAAAATCGGTGACGACCTGGCCGTCGCGGATCGAACGGACGGTCAACAGGGTGATCTCGAAATCGAAGTCGACGCGGCCCTCCACGATGACCCGGGTGGTTTCGACGCGCCCGGCAGACTGGGCGTAGTGCCAGGCGTTGCCCGCGTCCTCGAGGGCATCGATCATCGACTGGCCCTTGCCCGAGGAGGACATGACCGGTTTGACGAAAACCGGCAGCCCGATCCGGTGCGCGGCCTCCGCGAGCTCTGCGGCCGATCCGGCGAAGGCGTAGGGGCTGGTCGGCAGGCCGAGCTCCTCGGCCGCCAGACGCCGGATGCCCTCGCGGTTCATGGTCAGCTGCGTGGCGCGGGCGGTCGGGATGACCGTGGTCCCGGCGGCCTCGACCTCGGCGAGCACCTCGGTCGCGATGGCCTCGATCTCCGGCACGATGAGGTGGGGTCGTTCGGCGGCGATGACGGCGCGCAGGGCGGCGGCATCCGTCATCGCGATGACGTGCGACCGGTGCGCGACCTGCATGGCGGGGGCGTCGGCGTAGCGGTCGACGACGACGGTCTCCACGCCCAGCCGCTGGAGCTCGATCACAACCTCCTTGCCGAGCTCGCCGCCGCCCAAAAGCATGACGCGGACGGCGGTGGGTGACAGAGGTGTTCCAAGGCGGGAGGCGTGGGTCATGACGGCGACCTACAACCCCGCGCCCTGGTCTGCATCACAAAAGGTGAGCCTCAGCCCTTGGGACCGAAGTTCTCGGCTGCGGTCGCGGCAAGGACGGCGTCGATCATGGCGGGCGCGACGCCGAAGCGGCGCATCTCCTCCTCGTTCATCGTGGCGGTCTCGGCGCAGGCAAGGGCGACGTGGGGGAAGTCGGCGGCGAAGGCGACACCGCCGGTCTGGGCGTCCAGCCAGACCTTGAAATAGCTGTCCGCCAGCATCTCCTGGGTGAACAGTTCGCGGCATTCGCCAAGCCACTCCGCGTCGGTCGAGGCCAGCATCTTGCGGGCATAGAGTTCCGCAAGGTTTTCGGATTGCAGCGCGGGCTCATAGCTGGCGGGCATATTCTCGACTTCGGAGCGGGTGGCGCCCAGTCCCGGGGCCGTCGCCGTCCAGTCCACGCGCTGACCCGTCGACAGGTCATAGGTGATGGCGGTGTAGTCGAAGCTCGGACGTGCCGCCTCATCGCAGTAGTACTCGTCGCGGATCGCCACGGTGAAATAGCCCGGCCCCGTCATGGGCATGGTAGCGAAGCGGGTGTAGGTCCCGGGACCCTCGCAGCCTGCGGTGTCGGCGTTGATCCGGTCGATGTCGGCGTTGATCGCCACGATGGCGGCGGTGTCGCCGACCAGTCGCGGCAGAGCCTGCACGCCCTCCCTGATGTCCGGGCGGGCTTCCAATGCAACCGCTCCGCTGGATGTGGCCGCCGCCGTGGAGGCGGCTGCGCCGTCGGTCTCGGCCTCGCCTTCGGATTGAGAACAAGCCGCCAGCAACAGGGCAGCCGCAGCGCCGGCCATGGCAACGCGCACGTTCAGTTTGGTCATCTCGATCTCCCCCGATGAGGAGGGGAGAGTGCCTTGCCGACCGACGATGCGCCAGAGGCGAAACCTGACGGCGTTGGCGTTCAGGGTTCCGGCGGATAAGGGAAGAGGGTGCGAAAAGCGTCCAGCGCGGCGCCGTGATAGATGGTCGCGTGGCTCTCGTCCGGGCGCGGATCGTAGGTCCAGGTCAGGCCGGCGGGGGCGGAGGACCGGAGCGCCGCGACCAGCACGTCCATCGCCGTCTGCATCTCTCCGCCCTCGTCGGCGATACTGAGCATGAGGGTGCGCGAACCCGGCGGATGGGCGGCGAGAAGGCTCGTGGCCTGGGCAGCCAACTGTCCCTCATCCCACCACAGGCTGGGGCTGATCGCGACATAGGCGTCGAACAGGGATGGGGTCTTCAACGCGGTTTCGACGACGAACAGTCCGGCGAGCGACTCGCCCATCAGGGCGGAGGTTCCGTCGGTCGCGAAGGTCGACTCGACGAACGGAATGACCTCCTCGGCCAGAAAGCGACGGAAGCGGGCCGAATCGCCCTGGGTCGGATACTGGGCGATGAGATCCGGATTGGATGACCGAAGGGCCAGTTCGTTGCGGCGATCCATCGACGCCACACCCACGACGATCACGTCTCGGGTCGAACCATTGACCGTGCCGAGTTGGGCAAGGCCGCTGATGTGATGGAAGTCTTGCGACTGCCCGCCGTCCAGCACGTAGAGCACCGGGTAGCGACGGCCGTCCTCACCGTGGCCGGGCGGCAGCCAGACGTTGATCTCGCGCGGCTGGCCCATGACGACCGAGGGCAGGGCGTAGGACTGGCCGATGACGATGGGCGTCGGCTCGGGCGTCTGGGCCGAGGCGGGGACGCCCCAGAACAGGGCGGCGACCGCGAAGACGAGCGCCGCGAGCCGCATCCTCAGAGCCGTGCCTTGACCGCCGCGACCACGGCCTCGGCGGTGATGCCGAACTCGCGGTAGAGGACGTCGGCGGGGGCCGAGGCGCCGAAGCCGGTCATGCCGACGAAGCCGCCGTCCTCGCCGATGAAGCGTTCCCAGCCCTGCTGGATCGCGGCCTCCACGGCGACGCGAACCGTGCCGCGGCCGATGACCGAGGCCTGGTAGGCGGCGTCCTGCTTCTCGAACAGCTCGAAGCAGGGGACGGAGACGACGCGGGTGGGCGTGCCCTGGGCGTCCAGCGTCTCGGCGGCCTTGAGCGCGATCGGCACTTCGGTGCCGGTGGCGAACAGGGTGGCCTTCGCCTCGCCGGATGCGGCCTTCAGCTCATAGGCGCCGCGCGCCGACAGGTTCTCGTGCGAGGGCGTGGTGCGGACCGCCGCCGTCTTCTGACGCGATAGGGCCAGCGCCGACGGCGTGGTCTTGGCTTCGAGCGCCAGCTGCCAGCATTCGAAGGCCTCGACCGTGTCGGCGGGGCGGAAGACCATCAGGTTGGGGATGGCGCGAAGGGCCGCCAGATGCTCGACCGGCTGGTGCGTCGGGCCGTCTTCGCCCAGGCCGATGGAGTCGTGCGTCAGGACGTGGATGACGCGGATGCGCATCAGCGCCGCCAGACGGATCGACGGCCGGCTGTAGTCCGAGAACACCATGAAGGTGCCGCCGTAGGGGATGACCCCGCCGTGCAGCGCCATGCCGTTCATGGCCGCCGCCATGCCGTGCTCGCGGATGCCCCAGTTGACGTAGCGACCCTCATAGGTCGGGGCATCGAAGATCGGCGTGCCCTTGACGAAGGTGTTGTTCGATCCGGTCAGGTCGGCCGAGCCGCCGATCAGCTCCGGCACGGCGCCGAACACAGCTTCGAGCGCCGCGCCCGAGGCCTGGCGCGTGGCCTGGGCAGGCTTGTCGACGACCAGCTGGGCGATGCCGGCGTTCAGGCCGTCGAAGGCGCGCTCGGGCAGGTCGCCGGCCATGGCCCGGGTGAAATCCTTGGCTTGCGAAGACGCGGCGAGCCGGGCCTCCCAGGCCTTGCGATCTTTTGCACCCCGTTTGCCGACCTTTTTCCAGGCCTTCTCGATACTCTCGGGCAATTCGAAGGGGTCGTGGGTCCAGGACAGGCCCAGCCGCGTGGCGGCGACTTCCGCCGCGCCGAGCGCCGCGCCGTGGGTCTTGTGGCTGCCTTCCATGGTGGCGGCACCGCGGCCGATCCGGGTCTTGCAGGCGATCAGGGTCGGCTTGTCCTGCCGCGTCGCCCACTGCAGGGCGGCCTTGATGGCCTTGGTGTCGTGGCCGTCGATGGCCTTGACCGCCCAGCCGGCGGCCTTGAAGCGGCCCTTCTGGTCGGTGGCGTCCGACAGGCTGACCGCGCCGTCGATGGTGATGGCGTTGTCGTCCCAAAGCACGGTCAGCTTGTTCAGCCTGTAGCGACCGGCCAGCGCGATGGCTTCCTGGCTGACGCCCTCCATGAGGCAACCGTCCCCGGCGATGACCCAGGTGCGGTGATCGACCAGATCCTCTCCGAACCGCGCAGCCAGATGCCGCTCTGCCATGGCGAAGCCGACGGCGTTGGCCAGACCCTGGCCCAGCGGACCCGTCGTCGTCTCCACACCCGGCATGTGGCCATACTCGGGGTGGCCGGCGGTCCTGGAGCCCCACTGGCGGAAGTTCGACAGCTGCTCCTTCGTCGCGGCCTTGTAGCCGGTCAGGTGCAGCAGGGCGTAGATCAGCATCGAGCCGTGACCGGCCGACAGGATGAAGCGGTCGCGGTCGGCCCAGTCGGGGCGGGACGCATCGAACTTCACGAACCTTGAGAACAGCACCGTCGCCACGTCGGCCATGCCCATCGGCATGCCGGGGTGGCCACTGTTGGCCTTCTCGACCCCGTCCATCGCCAGGACCCGGATGGCGTCGGCCATCTGCTTCAGGGAGGCCTTTTCGGGTGCGGTCTTGGGCTCGGCCACGGGCGGAACTTTCGTCGGGAAGCGGAAAAAGGAAGGCGGCGCCGCTTTACCCCGTGGCCGTGGCGGGTTCTATACGGAATCTGGAGGAAGCGACCGATGGCCGACGCCACCACCGCCGCCCGAGATCGTCTGGATCGGGCGCTCAATACGCTCGAACGCAAGATTCACGAGCTGAAGCTGGCCCCCGCCGTGCCAGACGACGACCTGTTCGCCCTGCCGCCCCCGCCGGCGGCCCGGATCGAGGACGAGCGTCGTATCGCCGAACTGGAGGCCGCCGGGCGCGAGGCGTCCGAGGCGCTGGCTCGCGCCGCTCAGGCCGTGCGCGAAGTGCTGGCCGGGGCCGAAGCCGGCGAGGCCGGCTGATGGCGACCGTCACGGTCGAGATCAACGGACGCCCCTATGCGGTCGGGTGTGCGGATGGTCAGGAGGAACGCGTGCGCATCCTCGCCAAGCAGTTCGACGCCAATGTGCGCCAGGTGGCGGCCGAGGTGGGCCATGTCGGCGATCTGCGGCTGTTCCTGATGGGAGCCCTTCTTCTGGCCGATGAACTCCATGAAGTGAAACTGGCCGGGGGAGGCGCGCCGGTGTCCCCGGCAGCGCCTCCCTCTGACGCCGGGGTCGCAGAGGCCCTGAACGCGGTCGCCGCCCGCATCGAGAAGATCGCCCAGAAGCTCTGATGGCGCACTGGAAACGGCGGGGGCGAGAGCCTATGTTCTCGCCCGGCGGGTCAGCTGTGGCTCACGTCGAAGGCAACATATCCTCGCGGCCTTAATTCACTCGAAGGGATCTGTCCCTGTCTGGCCCCGTGGGGCCGGGTACACGGAGCCCACCTGGCTACCCAGGCTCGAGAGGATTTAAACCGTCCTTCACGGCTCTCATGGCGCCGCCACCCCTGCCCTTGGAGCGCTACCGCTCGGCGCGCGGAGCCTCGCTGCCTGAGCGCGATTGGCCGATGACCCCAGCCGACAAAGTCGCCTTGCGCGCCGAGATGCGACGCCTCAGGCGCGATCTGGGGAGGACTACCGGCAATGCGGCCATCTTGGCTGCAAGCCATGTCGACCAGCTGCCCGATGCCAAGGTCGTTGCGGCCTATCGGGCGATGGGTTCCGAGCTCGACCCACAACCACTTGCGATCGCCCTGGCCGCAAAGGGGCGAACTCTTTGCCTGCCCGTCGTGATCGACGCCGACACGCCCATGATCTTTCGGCGATGGTCGCCTGGCGATCCGCTGGAGGTTGACGCCGCCGGATGTCCTGCGCCCCTTCCCCTGGCGGAGGGCGTCCAGCCGGACCTGGTCCTGACGCCACTTCTGGCCTTCGACGATTTCGGCGGGCGGCTGGGGCAGGGCGGGGGGCACTACGACCGGACGTTCGCTGTCCTTGCCCAGGCGGCCCGTATCGGTCTGGCCTTTGCCGGTCAGAGGGTCGAGCGCCTGCCCATGGAGTCGCACGACGTCCGTCTGCATGGTGTTCTGACCGAGGTCGGCTATACCCCCGCCCGAAAGGCGGATCCCGCATGAGACTGGCGTTCTTCGGAGATGTGGTCGGCAAGTCCGGCCGCGACGGCCTGACCGACCACCTGCCGGGGCTGAAACGCGACCTCAAGCTGGATTTCGTGGTGGTGAATGCGGAGAACGCCGCGGGCGGTTTCGGCATCACCGAGCACACGGCCAAAGAGCTGTTCATGGCCGGTGCCGACTGCCTGACGCTGGGCAATCACTCCTGGGATCAGCGCGAGGCCCTGACCTACATCGTGCGTGAGCCCCGGCTGATCCGCCCGGCCAACTATCCTCGGCTGATGGATGCGCCTGGAGCGGGGGCCAATCTGTTCGAAACGCCCACCGGGCGGACTGTGCTCGTGATGAATGTGCTGGGCCGCGTGCACATGGATCCGATGGACGATCCATTCAGCGCGGTGGATCGCGAGCTGAACGCCGCTCCACTGGGAGTCGTCGCCGACGCCGTGATCGTCGACATGCACGCCGAGGCGACCAGCGAGAAGATGGCCATGGGGCACTTCTGCGACGGCCGCGCGTCGCTTGTCATCGGCACCCACACCCATGTCCCGACGGCTGACGCCCAGATCCTGCCGGGCGGCACGGCCTATCAGACCGACGCGGGCGGCTGCTGTGACTACGATTCGGTCATCGGCAACGAGAAGGAGGAGCCGCTGCGGAGATTCACCACGCGGATCTCCCAGGGCCGCTATTCACCGGCCTCGGGACCGGCCACGATCTGTGGGGTCTATGTCGAGACGGACGACCGCACGGGGCTGGCCACGCGGATCGAGCCGATCCGTGTGGGCGGGCGTCTCAGCCAGAGCGTGCCGGTCGCGGCCTAGGTTCTGGACTCATAAGCTCTGAGCCAAAGTCGCGTTGATGCGAGGAGGACGGCGGCGAGGAAGTTGCGGGC
>JAIERG010000176.1 GCA_019747095.1 Caulobacteraceae bacterium
CCCGCCGATGTCCGCCTTGACCAGCACGGGGAAGCGCAGGCCCTCGGCGGCGGCCGGAATGTCCGACTGCCGGTGCGCCACCCGCGTCGCCGGGCCCTTAAGGCCCAGCCGTGCGATCAGGCTCATCTGCCGCGCCTTGGAGGTGTCGATGTTCAACGCCGACGCATTGACCACCCGCGTCCCCAGCCCCTGCCAGTGCTCGAACAGGCTCTGGGCATAGAAGATCGGATGCTCCGGATCGCGCAGGAAGGAGCTCATGGCCACGCGGCTGAACACCACCGTCGCCGGCGCGGGCGATCCGGCCGGATCGAAGGTGCTGCCCGCCAGCGGAACCCTCACATAGCTGACGCCATGCCGCTCCAGTGCCCGGAACAGGGGCTCGAACCATTCGGGATGCTCATAGACGACGGCGATGTCGGGCAGGGTCGCGCTCATGCGACGCCAGATGCGTTACACCACGATGGAACGCAAGGCCCCCGCCCATTTTCCTGATGACGCAGCCCGGCCTCGCCCGCTATGAGCGGTTCCGCGCCCCGGTGGTGGAATTGGTAGACGCGCCGGACTCAAAATCCGGTTCCGAGAGGAGTGTCGGTTCGAGCCCGACCCGGGGCACCATCAACGGCCGTTCACCGAAGCCCGGAACGCAAGCGCCGTTAAGACATTGGAGAGGGGCAACCCTGGTCCAACGTCATGATCCCGCTGATCCTTTCCGTCGCTCTCGTCGCCAACCCCTCGATCGTGCCGAGCGCGCTCCGCGTCGCGCCCAGAGCCGCGATCGCTCCCGCTCCGGCGCCCGCGCCGCTGCTTCAGGGGGTGACGGTGACGCTGGAATGCACGGCGAAGGCCAGCGGCAAGGTCGAGGCCTGCCGCGTTATGGATGAAACCCATCCCGGCATGGGTTTCGGCGAGGCGGCCGTCGCCCTGATGAACGGGACAGAGGTCGAGCCGCAGCCGCACGACGTCCAGTTCGCCCGCACCCTCGTCTTCACGCCCTGACGTCGAAAGGCGTTGCAGATTGTGACGGCGCGGCGGTTGCGCCTGTCGCACCCCGCGCGCATCTGGCCCGAATGACCTCCCCCGACGCCGTCGCTCCGCCCGCCAAGGGGCCGGGGTTTCCCGAATTCGTCTGCCTGATCGCCTCGATGATGGCGATCAACGCCCTGTCGATCGACATTATGCTGCCGGCCTTGCCACAGATCGGCGAGGCGCTGGGCGTGGCGAACGAGAACAGTCGTCAGTGGGTCATCACCGCCTACCTGCTCGGCTTCGGCGCACTCCAGATCGTCTATGGGCCGCTGGCGGATCGCTATGGGAGGAAGCCCCTGATCCTGATCGGCATCGGCGTATTCGTGATGTTCAGCGCCATCGCCATGCTGGCCCCCAGCTTCGAGACCCTGATCCTCGCCCGCGTCGGCCAGGGCATGGGGACGGCGGCGACGCGGGTGCTGGCTGTCTCCATCGTGCGCGATCGCTACTCCGGCCGCACCATGGCGCGGGTCATGTCGCTGAGCTTCCTCGTCTTCCTCGGGGTGCCGATCGTCGCGCCTACGGTGGGCCAGCTGGTGCTTTCGGTCGCTGCTTGGGAGGCGATTTTCGGCCTGCTGGGCGTCGCCGGGCTAGCCCTGACCCTCTGGATCGCGATCCGGCTTCCCGAGACGCTGCATCCTGAACATCGCCAGCCGGTGCAGGCCGGGCGCATCGCCCGCGCCTTCGCCGAGGCCGTCACCAACCGCCAGTCCATCGGCTACACCCTGGCCATGACGGCGATCACCGGGGCCCTGTTCGCCTTCATCAACTCCTCGCAGCAGATCTTCTTCGATGTGTTCGAGGCGCCTCATCTGTTCGCCGGGACCTTCGCCGTCATCGCCTCGGGCATCGCGGTGGCCGCCGTCACCAACGCGCGGCTGGTCGAGCGTCTGGGCTCGCGCCTGATCGGCCACACGGCGCTGCTGGGCTTCATCGGCTTCGCCGCCATTCACGCGGCCGTCACCTTGTCGGGTCACGAGACCATCTGGACGTTCGCGGTGCTGCAGGGCCTGACCATGTTCTGCTTCGGCTTCCTGGCGGGCAACTTCGGGGCCATGTCGATGGAGCCGATGGGTCACATCGCGGGCAAGGCGTCCTCGGCCCAGGGCTTCATCTCCACCGTCTTCGGCTCGCTGGCGGGCCTGTTCATCGGCCAGCAGTTCGATGGCACGGTCACCCCGATGGCCGTGGGCATCACCGTGTGCGGCCTGGTCGCGTTGGGCTTCGTCCTGGTCGCCGAGAAGGGCAGGCTGTTCGTGGCGAGAAACGTGCCGCGCCTCGCTGCCACGCCCTGAGGTGCGTCCGATTTGGACGCAGGCGTCCGCTACAGTGCCTCCTTGGATCATCGCCGGGGGGGCAGACATTTCAGACAATTCAGACGCTGTTTTCGTCTTGCGACGTTCGGCTTGCGGCACGGCCCCGCCCCCTTGATTTGGCCATGCTTTCGGGGCTCGTTGCGGGCCACTGTTCTCGGAGTTGCCCATGTCCCGCGCCCGTTTCACCCTGATGGCATCCGCCCTCGCCCTTGCCGCCGCCCTGTCCGGCTGTGAAGGCCTGGGGGAGCCGAAGTCCGACATGCCGCCTCTCCCCGCCTCCGCCACCGCCCCGGTGACCTACGCGCGCGACATCCACTCCTACGCCCAACCTCAGATCGCCCGGGTCAAGCACGTCGATCTCGACCTGATCGCGGATTTCGGAACGCAGACCCTGTCGGGCACGGCGACCCTGGACGTGACGGGCGAGCCGAGCGCGACCCAGGTCATTCTCGACACCCGCAATCTCGACATCCGCTCCATCGCGGACGCAGATGGCCGTCCCCTGACGTTCGCCCTGGGTGAGGAGGACCCAATTCTGGGCCGCCCCCTGACGATCACGGTCCCGGCCTTCGAGGCCGACGAGACGAAAAAGATCGTCGTCACCTATTCCACGCGGCCCGACGCGGCGGCGCTCCAGTGGCTGACCCCAGCCCAGACGGCAGGCGGGCAGCAGCCCTTCCTGTTCAGCCAGGGCCAGGCGATCCTGACCCGCACCTGGGTTCCGACCCAGGACAGCCCCGGTATCCGGCAGACCTATTCTGCCCGGATCTCTGTGCCCGAGGCGCTGAAGGCCGTCATGTCCGCCGAGATGCTGACGCCGGACGGCGAAGGCGCTGGCGAGGGGCGCAAGACCTATCGTTTCCGCATGACCAATCCGGTTCCGCCTTATCTGATCGCGCTCGCGGTTGGCGACCTGGCCTTCGCCGAGGTGGGCGAGGGCGTCGGCGTCTGGACCGAGCCGTCGCGGCTGGCGGCGGCCGAGAACGAGTTCGCCGAGCTGCGCCAGATGGTCGATGCCGCCGAAGGCCTTTACGGCCCCTACCGCTGGGGTCGCTACGACCTGCTGATCCTGCCGCCGTCCTTCCCCTTCGGCGGGATGGAGAACCCCCGCCTGACCTTCGCCACGCCCACGATCGTCGCGGGCGACCGGTCGCTGGTGTCGCTGGTCGCCCACGAGCTTGCGCACAGCTGGTCGGGCAACCTCGTCACCAACGCCACCTGGGCCGACTTCTGGCTGAATGAGGGCTTCACCGTCTATTTCGAGAACCGCATCATGGAGGCGGTCTACGGCCGCGAGCGGGCCCAGATGCTGCAGGTGCTGGGCTGGAACGATCTCCAGAACACGCTCGCCGACCTGCCGCCCGCCGACACCCGACTGCGGCTCGACCTGACCGGCCGCGATCCCGACGACGGCCTGACCGACATCGCCTATGAGAAGGGTGCCGCCTTCCTGCGCACCATCGAGCGTATCGTCGGGAGGGAGCGGTTCGACGCCTGGCTGAAGGGCTATTTCGAGCGGAACGCCTTCCGCCCGATGACGACGGACGGCTTCCTCGCCGACATCCGGACCAACCTGATCCAGGGCGATGCCGCGCTAGAGCAGCAACTGATGCTGGAACAGTGGATCGACCAGCCGGGCCTTCCGTCCAACGCCCAGGCCCCGACCTCCACGGCTCTGACCGCCGTCGATCAGGCGGCCCAGGCCTTCTACGTCGCGAAAGGCCCGGCCTCGGCCATCCCGTGGCGGCGCTGGTCGACGCAGGAGCGCCAGCACTTCCTGGCCTGGCGTCCGACGGGCGCCGCGGCGTCCCGCGACTGGCTGACGCCCACACAGCTGGCCGACCTGGAGACGACGCTTGCGCTTAAGGACGAAGGCAACGCCGAGGTACTGTTCGCCTGGCTTCAGATCGCTGTCGCCCACCGCTATCAGCCCGCCGTGCCGACCCTGGAGCGGTTCCTGACGACGCAGGGCCGCCGCAAGTTCGTCCTGCCGCTGTTCGCCAGCCTGTGGGCCGAAGGCGACTGGGGGCGGCCCATAGCGACCCGACTCTACGCCGAGGCGCGGCCGGGCTATCACCCGGTCACCACGGGCTCGGTCGATGAGGTGGTCGGGGTGCCCGCCGGCTGACCCGGCGGGCGAAGTCGAAGCGGATCAGTCGATGGAACGGGTCCAGCCCTTCTCGGCCATACACTGGACGAAGGCGGTCGTTCCCTCGGCGCGACCTGCGCGATCCCGGCACTGATCGCGCGCCGCATCAAACGATTGCGCCCCCTCACCGCTCCAGCTGTAGTCGCCGGAATCTCCCGCATCGATGACGGTGACGCAGGCCGAGGTCGCGAGTGCAGCGACAGCCAGAGCGGTGACAGTGATGATCTTTCGCATGGGGTCCTCCTCCGATGAGGCCAATCCCATCCCACGGTCACGCGGCGGTTTCCCGTTACAAGTCCGAAAGCTGGATGAAACCTTTGTAAGGCTCAGTCCCGCGTCGCCGTCATGAAGAAGTTGACGTCGGCGTCCTCGCCCAGCGTCCAGCGGTCGTTCAGGGGATCGTAGGCCACGCCGAACGGCCCTCGGACGGTGAGTGGCTCCTGCGAGAGCATCGCCCGGATCTCGTCGGGTTTCAGGAACTGGTTCCAGTCGTGCGTCCCGGCCGGAACCCAGCGCAGGACATATTCGGCCGCCACCTTGCCCAGCGCCAGCGACTTCAGCGTGCGGTTCAGGGTGGCCACGATCATCAAACCACCCGGGGCCACGAGGCGAGAGCAGGTCCGAATGAAGGACTCAGGATCCGCCACGTGCTCAATGATCTCGAGCACCAGAACGACGTCGAACGGGCCCGCGCCCTCGGCCTCGATCTGCTCGACCGTGGCGGCGCGATAGGCGATGTCCAGCCCCATCTGCCCGGCATGGGCCCGGGCGGTGCCGATGTTCTCGGCCGAGGCGTCGATTGCGGCGACGTCGAAGCCCATGCGGCGCATCGGCTCAGCGACCAGTCCTCCGCCGCAACCGATGTCGATGAGGCTCAGGCCTTCGAATGGACGGATCGCGCGCGGATCGCGGCCGAACCGAGCAGCGACCTGGTCTCGGATGAAGGTCAGCCGGGCTGGATTGAACTTGTGCAGCGGGGCGAACGGCCCCTTGGCGTCCCACCACTCTTCCGCCTGTGCGGAGAAGCGGGCCACGTCCGCCGGGTCGATGGAAGGCCCCCGCGCCTCTGGTTCGAGGCCATGGGCGGCAAGGGGTTTGCGCATCGCGGAGGGGTCGTTAGAAGCGGCCATGGACTGACAGGGTGAACCCCTTTTCCGGACCTTTCGCAACAGGGAGACCCCGCCACGATGACGCGGCCTAAGCCGTCCCGGCTTGTCATGAAGTTCGGCGGCACCTCCATGGGCGACCTGGAGCGGATCCGGCGCGCGGCCCGCATCGTCGCCGCCGAGGTCCAGGCCGGGAATGCGGTCGCTGTCGTCGTTTCGGCCATGGCGGGCAAGACCAATGAGCTGGTGGCCTGGACGGATGGCGCGGGCCAGCCGGCTCCAGGCATTGCTCTATCTGACGACGAATACGACGTGGTGGTCGCCTCCGGCGAGCAGGTCACGTCCGGACTACTGGCGCTTACACTGCGCAACATGGGCTTTCGCGCCCGGTCGATGATGGGCTGGCAGGTGCCGATCCTGACCGATGACGCACACGGCAAGGCCCGGATTGAAGATATTCCCGGCGATTCCCTGGCCCAGGCCGTCGATGGTGGCGAGATTGTCGTGGTCCCCGGCTTCCAGGGTGTGACCAAGGACGGCCGCATCACGACGCTGGGCCGGGGCGGCTCCGACACCTCGGCGGTGGCCGTGGCGGCGGCGCTTGGGTGCGCATGTGACATCTATACCGACGTGGACGGGGTCTATACGACCGACCCCCGCATCGAGAACCGGGCGCGGCGGCTGGAGAAGGTCTCCTACGAAGAGATGCTGGAGATGGCGTCGCTCGGGGCGAAGGTGCTCCAGACGCGGTCGGTCGAACTGGCCATGGGCATGCGCGTGCCGGTGCGCGTGCTGTCCAGCTTCATCGAGCCCGACGAGCATGGAAACCTTCCGCCGAAGTCCGGCACCCTGATCTGCGACGAGGAGGAAATCGTGGAGAAACGCATCGTGTCCGGTGTCACCATGAGCCGCGATGAGGCCCGGATCACACTGCTGGGCCTGTCGGACCGCACCGACGCGCCGGCCGATGTCTTCACGCGGCTGGCCGAGGCGAACGTCAACGTCGACATGATCGTTCAAAGCCAGGCGCGCACAGAGGGCGCGGTCAACCTGACCTTCACGACGGGCCGCCGTGACGCCTCCCGAGCCGCAGATCTCATGCGCGAGGCTCAAGGCGCGCTCGGCTTCGAACAGATCCGCGTGGATGAGGACGTGGCCAAGGTCTCGGTGGTGGGCGTTGGCATGAGAAGCCACGCCGGCGTCGCCCAGACCATGTTCCGCGCCCTGGCCGACAAGGGCGTGAAATTCCAGGCCATCTCAACCTCGGAAATCAAGATCAGCGTGCTGATCGATGCGGCCTATGCCGAGCTTGCCGTGCGCGCCCTTCATTCGGCTTACGGCCTGGAAACAGTATAGGATCAGAAAGAGTTCGCCCCGCGCCGGGGCGACACCGGGAGACCGAATGGCCGTAGCGGGCGGAGCGATGACGAGAGGGCCACGCGTCCTCCTGCGCCAAATCCGCGAGGCGATGGCTGATGGCGGCCCAGCGCAAGGGCGGCTGGACATCGTGGTGAGGACCATCGCTCAGTCGATGGTCGCCGAGGTGTGTTCGATCTATCTCCGCCGGGCATCGGGTGAGCTTGAACTGTTCGCCACGCAAGGCCTGAACCCCGACGCGGTCCATCGCACACGGCTCAAGCCCGGGGAGGGCCTGGTGGGCGAGGTGGCGCGCCTGGCCCAACCGATCAGCCTGTCGGATGCGCCCAGTCATCCCAGTTTCTCCTATCGGCCGGAGACGGGTGAAGACCCTTATCACGCCTTCCTCGGAGCGCCCCTGCTACGCGGCGGCCGGGCCATCGGCGTGCTGGTCGTCCAGAACCGGGCCGAGCGCCGCTACGACGAGGACGAGGTCGAAGACATCCAGACCATCGCCATGGTTCTGGCTGAGACGGTCGCCTCCGGCGAACTCCTTGGGACGGACGAACTCCGGGACGTCGAACTGGCCCCCCATCGGCCAGAGCGCATCAAGGGTCAAAGGTTCGCCGAAGGTCTGGCTTTCGGCCACGTGGTCCTTCACGAGGCCCCGCTGCCGCCCGAGCGGCTCCTGGCCGAGAACCAGCAGGTCGAGGAAATCCGTCTGCGAGAGGGATTGAATACCCTCAAGCGGTCGATCGATGATCTTCTGGATGGCGGCCAAGGCAAACTCGCGGGACAGTCGTTCGAGGTGCTCGAAACCTATCGCATGTTCGCTGACGACCGCGGCTGGAACCGGTCGCTGGAGGAAGCGGTACGGGGCGGCCTGACCGCGGAAGCGGCGGTAGACCGGGTGCGGAACGAGCACCGTGCCCGCTTCGCCCAGGCCCGCGATCCCTATATCCGCGAGCGGCTGCACGATTTCGAGGATCTGGCCAATCGGCTGCTGCGCATCCTGGCAGGCGACAATCCCAGCCAACGGGAACTGCCTGACGACGCCATCCTGGTGGCCAAGAACCTGGGTCCGGCGGACCTTCTGGAATACCCGCGCGACCGGATCCGGGGCCTGTTGATGGAGGAAGGCTCGGCCGCAAGCCATGCCGCCATCGTGGCCCGGGCGCTACAGATTCCCTGCGTCGGTCGCCTGCAAGGCGTGCGCGATCGTCTCAGCGAGGGCGACCTTGTCATCGTCGACGGCGAGACCGGCGAGGCGCACCTACGACCGCGTCCGGACATGCTGGAATCGGTTCGTTCCCGCATGGCGGTGCGCAGCCAGCGTCAGGCCGAGTTCGCCAAGCTGAGGGACACGCCGGCCGTCACCCTGGACGGCACGCGGATCACGCTCCTGACCAACGCAGGCCTCGCGGTCGATCTAGAGAATCTGGACGCAACCGGTGCCGAGGGCATCGGCCTGTTTCGCACCGAGTTCCAGTTCATGGTGTCGGAGGAGCTCCCGCGGTTGAACTCGCAGACCGAGCTCTACAGGCTCGTGCTGGACGCGGCGGGCGATCGACCGGTCACGTTCCGGACCCTTGATATCGGGGGTGACAAGGTCCTGCCTTACATGGAGACGACCGAGCGGGAGGAAAATCCTGCCCTGGGGCGTCGTGCCATCCGCCTCGGTCTGGACCGGCCATCCTTGCTCCGGCTGCAGCTCCGAGCCCTTCTCGCGGCAGGCGCGGGCCGGGAATTGCGGGTCATGTTCCCCATGATCGCTACCGTCGACGAGTTCCGCGCGGCGCGGGATCTGGTCGATGTCGAGTGCGAGTGGGCCCGGCGGCGAGGACGACCGCTTCCGGCCTTGCTGCGGGTTGGCGCCATGATCGAGTGCCCGTCCTTGCTCTGGCATCTGGACGCGCTCTTGCCGCTGACGGACTTCGTCTCGGTCGGTTCCAATGACCTGTTTCAGTACATGTATGCTGCGGACAGGACCAATCCTCTGGTGTCGGACCGCTACGACCCGCTCTCGCCACCGGCGCTGAGGGCGCTCCAGGCCATACAGAAGGCCTGCGCCGAGACCGGGACGCCGGTGTCTGTCTGTGGTGAACTGGCGGGACGGCCCCTGGAAGCTTTCGCCCTGATCTGTCTCGGCTTTACGCGCCTGTCGGCACCTGCGGGCGGCGTTGGGCCCGTCAAGCGAATGATCCTGTCGACGGATCTGGCGGCAGCCCGTCGGGGCATGGAGAAGTTGCTCGGCTCGTCCGCCGGTTCGGTCCGCAATGAAATCGAGAGTCTGGCCCGGAAGCTGAACGTCGGTCTGTGAGCCGTTCCCTTTCGGGACAGCGAGCATGCTTAACAAGACGTTGAACCACCGGCCAAAATGAGTTATCCACAAGACGAGTTCTCCATCCCCGCAACAGCGGGCGGGATCCGTCACAGCAGCGTGCTAGGCGATCCCGTGTGGGGTGCGGCATCGGGCGGGGTAGGCCCGATGCGGAGTATGGGGCAGGGCGTTATGGCGCTGGACACGGGGAATGTCCCCGAGGAGTTTCGGTCTCATCCGGACTGGAAGGACCCTGTGCCCTCCATCACTGATGCCCCGACTCTTGGCGATGGCCTGAGGCGCACCCGGGAAGCTGCGGGTCGGTCCTTGGCGGAAATGTCGGCGGACACACGAGTGCATGAGCGCTATCTGCGCGCTCTCGAACAGAACGATCACTCTGCCTTGCCGTCGCGGGTCTTCGCTATCGGTTATGTTCGGGCCTACGCGGGTGCGCTTGGACTGGACGAGCAGCTGGCGGTTGAACGCTACAAGCGCGAGACGCCCGACGCGGCTGTTCCGCTTCAGCCACCTGTCGGGATCGCCTTCGAAGAAGTGCGCCGTTACTCGCCGCGCATAATTGGGGCCATCGCCCTGATCGTTCTGTCCATCGTCGGCTGGAACGTGTGGCAGCGGGTGAACCTGATGCGCGCGCCCCAGCCGTCTGACATCGCCGAAGTGCCCGAGAGCTGGAGCTTGGGCGCAGTCATCGGCCAGCAGCCGGTCAGCGTCGGCGCGCCGCTGCCGGCACCACCGGACCAGACAACGCCGGCGCTCTACCTGACGCCGGGACTTGAGGCCGAACTGACGGGCATCGATCCGGCTGACACCGAGGCCCTTGCGGCGGCCGCTGCGGCCAACGCCCCTCCGGTTCAGGCTGCCTTCAATCCGCGCGGCGCGGTCTACGGTGCCGAAGCCGCGGCGTCGCAGGTCGTGATCCAGGCTCGGGAAGCCGCCGCCTTCGTCGTGCGCATGAGCGACGGGCGGGTTCTGTTCGCCCGTCAGTTGGCAGCCGGAGAGGCCTGGCGCGCGCCACTGGGCGTAAGTGCCCTGATCGATGTCTCTGAGCCGACGGCATTCGATGTCTATCTGAACGGCGAGCACGGCGGCACTCTTCCCGCAGCTGTCACTCAGCTGGCGCAGTTGAACACACGGGCGGCATCCCTTGCCCGTCAGACGGCGGCCCGGATCGAGGCCGAGGCCACAGCCCGTCAGGCCGCGGCCGCCCGTGCAGCCTCCGCGACCCAGGTCGCCCTGGCACCAGCCGCGACGCAGAATGCCGGGGAAAGCATCCCGTCAACCCCCGTGCCGTCCCCCTCCCAACGCTAGACCGGCGCGTGGGCGTCATGGCCTTGTCTCGACTGCTCGCCTATACTCCTGCGTCATGAGCCACGACGCGACCGAACTCGGCCATATTCGTCCCTGGCGGACCATCGAACGCAGGAAGTGCCGCCAGATACGGGTCGGCTCCGTCGCGGTCGGCGGCGACGCGCCGATCAGCGTCCAGTCAATGACGAATACCCCGACATCGGACGCGGCGGCGACGATCGACCAGATCCGCCAGCTGGAAGAGGCGGGGGCCGATATCGTCCGCGTTTCTTGCCCGGACGAGGAGTCGACCGCAGCGTTCCGGACCATCGCGCGGGAGGCCAAGGTTCCCCTGGTCGCCGATATCCACTTTCACTACCGCCGCGGGATCGAGGCGGCGGAGGCCGGAGCGGCCTGCCTGCGGATCAACCCGGGCAACATCGGCAGCCCGGACCGGGTGCGCGAGGTCATCCAGGCCGCCAAGGATCATGGCTGCTCCATGCGGATCGGGGTCAACGCCGGCTCGCTGGAGAAGGAACTGCTGGAGAAGTACGGCGAGCCCTGCCCCGACGCCATGGTCGAGAGCGCGCTGAACCACGCCCGCATCCTGCAGGACCACGACTTCCACGAGTTCAAGATCTCGGTGAAGGCCTCCGATCCCTTTCTGACGGTTGCCGCCTATCACCAGCTGGCCGAGGCCATCGACTGTCCGCTGCACGTCGGCGTGACGGAGGCCGGACCGCTGCGGACCGGGACGATCAAGTCCTCCATCGCCATGGGCAATCTGCTGTGGGCCGGCATCGGCGACACGATCCGCGTGTCGCTGGCGGCGGACCCGGTCGAGGAGATCAAGGTCGGGTTCGACATCCTGAAGTCGCTGGGCCTGCGCCATCGGGGCGTCAACATCATCGCCTGCCCGTCCTGCGCGCGTCAGGGCTTCAACGTCATCGAGACGGTCGGCATCCTCGAAGAGAAGCTGGCGCACATCTCCACGCCCATGAGCCTGTCGATCATCGGCTGCGTCGTGAACGGCCCGGGCGAGGCGCTCTACACCGACATCGGCTTCACCGGCGGCGGGGCGGGGTCGGGCATGGTCTATCTGAACGGCAAGATCGCCCACAAACAGGCCAACGACGGCATGATCGACAAGATCGTCGAACTGGTCGAGCAGAAGGCCGAAGAGCTGAACGCCGCCCGCGCCGCCCAGGCGGCCGCCTTGGAAGCCGCCGAGTAGCCGCTCCCTTTTCGATACCGACGCGCTAGGGTGCCGCGAGTGCCAGGGAGTGGATTCGTGACTGCCATCGTTCGCCTTATTGGTCTGCTCGCGGCCAGCCTTGTCCTGGCTGGCGCGGTCCCCGCCACAGCGCAGGAGACAGCAGCCGCGACAGCGCCTGCGTCGACCGGGGCTCTGGGCGACCTCACGCTGCGCGCGCCCGACGGGCGTGATGTCCCGGTTTTCGTTTTTCCAGCCGCGGAAGAGCGTGCCGTGGTGGTGTTCAGCCATGGCTTCGGTGGCGACCCCCGGTCCTATCGGGAGATCATCGGCGGCTGGGCGCAGGCCGGCTTTACCGTCGTCGCACCGCTGCATGTCGACAGCAGGAGGCATCCAGGCGGCGGGCGCGCACCCGGGGCCGTGGCTTTCATGACGCGCATCGCCGATCTGGCCGTGGTGCGCGACCATGTGCGCGCCCAGCATGCCGGAAAGCCCATGGCCGCAGCCGGGCACTCGTTCGGCTCCCTGCTGTCGCTGATGGCCGGCGGGGCGATGACGGCGGTTGGCCCTCAGAGCGATCCCGACGTCCGCGCGGTCGTGGCCCTGTCCTCGCCCGGGGCCGTCCAGGGCCTGGTTCAGGCCGAGACCTACGGGAGTCTGGCAGCGCCCATGCTGATGGTCACCGGTGACGCCGACGTGGTCGAGACCTATGCGCCCGACTGGCGCGATCACCGTATTCCCTTCGACACAGCGCCGCCGGGAGACCGAATGCTGGTGATCTTCGAAGGCGGCGGACATGGACTGGTCGTCGAGGGCACGGAGGCGCAGAGGGCTTTCCTCGCCGAAGTGAGCCTGGATTTCCTGCGAGCCCACACGCTGGGCGATACGACCGCCCAAGCGCGGCTGGCGGCCTTGTCGGCACCGGCGGGCGTCCAGATCGAAAGACGTTGATCCCATGAAGCTGTTCATCGCTCCACCCTCGCCGTTCGCGCGCAAGTGCCGGATCGTGGTCCGCGAGAAGGGACTGGCGGGCCGTGTCGAGGAGGTTCTCGTCAATCCGTACGAAAGCCCCGCGGCGCTGCTGGCGGTCAATCCGATCGCACAGGTTCCCGCGCTGCTCACCGACGACGGGATGGCGATCCTGGACAGCCCGGTGATCTGCGAATGGCTGGACCGGCAGGGGGTGGGTCCGATCCTCCTGCCAGTCGATGGACCGGAGCGATGGCGGGTCAAGCAGGTCGAGGGTCTGGCGTCTGCGGTGCTCGAGATGGGCGTCAAGCTGGTGCTGGAGAAGCGTCGGCCCGAGAGCGAGCGGTCGCCGTCGTGGATGGCGCGCTGGATCGAAAACATGGGGCGGGCGCTGGATGCTCTCGAGGCCGCCGAGATCGTCGCCGAGCCGCTGGACATGGGTGTCATCACGGCGGGCTGTGCCGTGACCTGGCTGGATTTCCGACATCCCGATTATGACTGGAAGACCGGGAGACCGGGGCTGGTGGCGCTCCAGACCGCGCTGGAGACGCGTGAAAGCTTCCGCCAGACCGTTCCCGCCTGACCCTCAGGCCAGTTCCCCAAGCACCTTGAGCACGCCCGCGCCGTAGCGGTCGATCTTGGACTGGCCGACACCGGGAATGGCGGCGAGCGCGTCGAGCGTGCCGGGTTCGCGGGTGGCGATTTCCAGCAGGGTCTTGTCCTGAAAGATGACGTAGGGCGGGACGTGCTGTTCCGAGGCCCGGTCGCGGCGCCAGGCCCGGAGGGCATCGAAGCGGGCGCGGACGTCGGCGTCCAGAGCCTCCACGGCAGCGTTTCGATCATTGCGGGTGCGGTTCCGGGGACCGCTTGATCGGCCTGGGGCGTCGAACCCGACAGGGGTGCGGCGCACTTCGATCCTGGTCTCTCCGCGATAGACGGCGCGGACCCGGTCGGGGTCGCCCAGCATGACGAGCGGCTTGCCCTCGTTGGGATCCTCGACCAGCAGGCCTTCGAACATCAGGTGATCCAAGACGTCGCGCCAGCTGGTGGGGGCGATGTCCTTGCCGATCCCCCAGGTCGACAGGTCGCTCTCCCACGGCTGGACGTCCTTGGTCTTGCCGAGCAGGTGATCGACGATCCGGCCCCGGCCGAAACGGCCGCCGAGCCGCTGGATCGCCGCGAGCGCCTTCTGGGCCGGGACGGTGGCGTCGTAGAGGGCGGGCGGGTCCTGGCAGATGTCGCAGACCCCGCAGACGCCGGCGTCCGCCTCTCCGAAGTAGCGACGCACAGCCTGGGGGCGGCAGGTGGCGCCGTCCAGCATGGCGAACAGCTGGCGGGCCTTCCTCGTCTGCACCGCCTTGACCTCCTCGGCCATGGGGCGGGTCTCGAGCCGGCGTAGCGTCCAGGCGATGTCCGACGGGCCGTACAGGGTGATGCCGTCGGCGGGTTCGCCGTCACGACCCGCACGGCCGATCTCCTGCCAGTAGGCCTCCAGCGATCCCGGCGGATCGGCGTGGATGACGAAGCGGACGTCGGCCTTGTCCACGCCCATGCCAAAAGCGATGGTCGCGACCATGACGGCCCCGTCTTCGGCGAGGAAGCGCTCCAGCCGCCGGTCGCGCTCAGGCCCGGCCATGCCGGCGTGATAGGCGATGGCGTTGGTGCCCGCGGCCTTTAGAGCCTCGGCCACGCGTTCGCAGCCGTCGCGGCTGCCGCAATAGACCACGCCGGACTGGCCGCGACGGGCGCGGACCAGCTCGATGACGTGGGCGTCGGTCCTGGCCCGTGACGCCGAATCCTTACGGATGGCCGACAGCTGAAGGTTCGGCCGGGCGAAGCTGTCGACGAAGACAGCGGCCCCTTCCAGATTCAGCGAGGCCCGGATGTCGTCCCGTGTCCGGGCATCCGCCGTGGCTGTGACGGCGATGCGAGGCACGCCGGGGAAGAGCTCGCCCAGCCGGCCCAGCGTCCGGTAGTCCGGGCGGAAGTCGTGGCCCCACTGGCTGACGCAGTGAGCCTCGTCGATGGCGATCAGCGCCAGCGGCGTCTCGGACAGGCGGTCGAGCAGGGCACCGGATTGAAGGCCTTCGGGCGAGACATAGAGCAGGTCGAGCTCGCCCGACCGGGCGGCGCGGAGCACCGATGTGCGTTCGTCCAGCGACAGGCCGGAATCGACACGCGCGGCGCGCACGCCCTGCTGGCGGAGCGCCTCGACCTGGTCGGTCATGAGCGCGATCAGGGGTGATATGACGAGCCCCAGACCCGGCCGAAGCAGGGCCGGCACCTGATAGCAGACGCTCTTGCCCCCGCCGGTCGGCAGGACCGCGAGCACGTCGCGTCCGGCCAACACCTCGGCGACCACTGACGCCTGCAGGCCCCGGAAATCGGCATGGCCCCAGACGCGCTCCAGAACGGCGCGGGCGTCGGTCAGGAGGGGGGAATCAGGCGACATGGGGGTTATGTGCCCGAGGGGTCCCAAGGTGTCATCCGCACAGGCGCGCGTCCACGCTCTTCCGCTGTGAACGGGTGGGGAGGGCGGGCGGAGCAGCCGGGCCTTCGCCCGGAGACCGTATGGGTTTGTGTT
>JAIERG010000024.1 GCA_019747095.1 Caulobacteraceae bacterium
GGCCAGCACTGCCGGATGCAGCATCTGCAGCAGCAGGCCCAAGACGCCGCCGATCATCATGGTGACGATATCGCCATTGACGCGCCACGCGACCGAGTCGGGCGGGAACAGGGCGTCGGCGCGGCGCAGCGCCGGACGCTCGCCGCGTTCGTAGTCGTTGAACAGTTCGTTGATGCGGCGGCGGACGCGGGCCTTGACGAATTCCAGGCTCGACGGGCGGGCGGTCACAGCGAGAGATGGAGGAACTGGTTGAACGGGCTGGGGCGATAGTCCGCGAAAGGCTCCCCGTCCACGAACCCGCGCCGGCGGTAGAGGTTCAGGGCCGGCTCGAACGCGGGGCCGCTTCCCGTCTCGAGGCTGAGACGCGTTAGGCCGAGGTTGCGGGCCTGCGCGATGATGTGGCCCAGCATGGCGGCGCCTAAACCCCGGCCGAGCCGATCCGGGTGAACGCGCATGGACTTGATCTCGCCGGCGGTCTCCGAGAGCCGCTTGAGCGCGCCCACCGCCGTCGCCCGGTCACCCTCCCAAAGGACCCAGACGGAGATGTCGGGCCGCTGCAAGCCCGACAGGTCGAGCGCGAAGGCCAGGCCCGCCGGTGATTGCTCGTGCATCCGGCGGAAATGGAGATCGAGCAGCGCCAGAACCGAGGGGTGCTCGAAGTCGGCGGGGCGGATTTCGGCGCTCATGCGGCGTCCCGCCAGGCGGTCAGCCCTTCCATGGCGCGCACGCTCATCAGTCGTTTCTTCGCCCTGCCCTGATCCTTGGGCGGGATGCGGTTGCCGTCGGCGTCGACGCGGGGGGCCTCCAGCGGGGGAAGGAGTCCATAGTTGACGTTCATTGGAGAAAACCGCGCGCCTTCCAAATGGCCACCGGTGATGTGCTCGACCAGGGCCCCCATGGCGGTGTGGGCCGGAGGCGCTTCCAGCGGCTTGCCGAGCCTCTCGGCGGCGGCGAGGCGGCCGGCGAGCAGGCCGGTGGCGGCGCTTTCGACGTAGCCCTCGACCCCCGTGACCTGGCCGGCGAAGCGCAGGCGAGGTTGAGGTTTCAGGCGAAGTTGTCTGTCCAATAGCTTGGGACTGTTGAGATAGGTGTTGCGGTGAAGGCCGCCCAGCCGGGCGAACTGGGCATTCTGCAAGCCCGGGATCATGCGGAAGACTTCGGTCTGGGCCCCGTACTTCAGCTTGGTCTGGAAGCCGACCATGTTGAACAGGGTGCCCAGCGCATTGTCCTGGCGCAGCTGGACGATGGCGTGCGGCTTGACCGTCGGATCGCGGGGATTGGTCAGGCCGACGGGCTTCATCGGGCCGTGGCGCAGGGTCTCGCGGCCGCGTTCCGCCATGACCTCGATGGGCAGGCAGCCGTCGAAATAGGGGACGTTCTCCCAGGCCTTGAACTCGGTCTTCGGGCCGCTGAGCAGGGCGTCGATGAAGGCGTCATAGGTCGCCTTGTCCATCGGGCAGTTGACATAGGCGGCGGCGTCTCCGCCCGGGCCTTCCTTGTCATAGCGCGACTGGCGCCAGGCGATGTCGAAGTCGATGGACTCGGCATGGACGATGGGGGCGATGGCGTCGAAGAAGCTGAGGCTCTCCTCGCCGGTCAGGTCCAGCACGGCGTCGGCCAGCGCTGCCGAGGTCAGGGGGCCGGTGGCAACGATCACATTGTCCCAGTCTGCAGGGGGCAGGCCCGCGATCTCCTCGCGCACCACGGTGACAAGGGGGTGGTCCAGAAGTCGCTGGGTCACCGCCTGGGAGAAGCCTTCGCGGTCGACGGCGAGCGCGCCGCCGGCGGGCACCTGGTGGGCGTCGCCACAGGCCATGATGATCGAGTCCAGGGCACGCATCTCGGCATGCAGCAGGCCGACGGCGTTGTATTCCCAATCGTCGGAGCGAAAGGAATTGGAGCAGACGAGCTCGGCGAGGCCATCGGTATGGTGGGCATCAGTGCGCACGCCCGGCCTGCGCATCTCATGCAGAATGACGGGGACACCGGCCCGGGCAATCTGCCAGGCGGCTTCGGATCCGGCGAGGCCGCCGCCGATGACGTGAATGGGGGCGAGGGAGGAGGACATGCGGCTTTCTAGCCACGCAGGGTCGCTTCGTCAGCCCGGCGGCTGTCGGTAAAGGCGTCGCATGGCTATAAGGGTGCTCATGCTCAGCGAGGGGGCTTGATGAGCCACAGGGATGTCGGAAGCCGGAGGCTGAAGCTGGCGCGCGCGCTCGGCGACGCGGTGGCGATGCTGCCGCGCCTTTGGATCGGTGCCGCGGGGGTGCTGGTTTTGCTGCTGGCCGCCTGTCTGGCACCCGTGCTGGTAGAGGGGCTGGGGGCTGCCCGTGCGGGGACAACCGGCGCCGCCGTCGTGCTGGGCGTCGTGGCGGTCGGGGCGCTTGCGCGTCTGTCGATCACGCCCACTCTGAGGGCTGCGCGAGACCTGGGACTGGGACCGCTGGGTCTGCAGTTCAGGTGGCCAGAGCTTCGGCTGGTCGGCGCAGCGCTGCTTTGCCTGATCTTCCTCGCCATGATCGTGTCTGTGCTGGGCGTGATCGTCCTGGCCATAGCGGGTGGAGCCGAACTGAATGTCGAGGCGATCCAGGCACGGGACTGGGCGGCGGTAGGGGCGCCCTGGCGGCTGGCCGTGGTCGGTGGCGTGGTGGCCGGCGCGCTGATCATTCCGCTGTTGCTTGCCGTTCGCCTGTCGCTGTTCGCCCACGCGACCCTGGGACGCCGGCAGATGGTGTCGCTGAACAGCATGGGCATCGCCTACGGCAGTTTCTGGGCCCTGCTGCTCGGGTTGATCATTGTGAACCTTCCCAAGATCGGGCTTTTCGCCCTGATCGCCGGCGGAGTGCTTGGTGGTGCGACCGCGAGCGTCGCGGGGGCCATCACGCTGGTCGCCGTGCAGTTGCCGCTGACCATGGCGTTCCTGGGCGCGGCCTATCGACAGCTCGAGTACTGGACGCCGGAGGAGGGGTCGGCATGAGACGCGGATTTTCCATCGGGGACGCGGTCGCCGCGCCGTTCCGGCTGGCGTTCGGCAAGCCCTTGTCCACGCTAGCCTGGGGGCTGGTGCTGATGATTCCGTCGGTCGTGGCGATCGCGGCCTTTGCACCCCTCTTCACCCGCGCGATCGAGACCGGCGACGCCGCTGTCCTCGCCTCTCAGGGGGCGATGAGCGATTTCGAGGACTTCAGTCAGTTCATGGCGTTTCAGGCCTGGAGCGGCCTGTCCAACCTCCTCGGTCTGCTCGCGACTCTCCTGGTGACCACGGCCGTCATTCGAGCCGCCATGGCAGGGCGGCGAGGCGATGGCATCGCGTTTCTGCGGTTCAGCAAGGATGAGTTGCACGTCGCGGTGATCGGCATCGCCATCGTCGTGGGAACGGCGGCGGTCTGGATCCTGCTGGCTCTCATCATTCTCGGCTTTGGCATAGCCGCCGGCGTCTCCGGTGGCGAAATGTCCTGGTCGGCCCTGATCGCGGTTGGCGTGGCGCTGGTTGGGCTGTTCGCCACCCTGGTCTTCTGGGGTCGGCTCTCGGTGATCGCGCCCGCCGCGGTGATCCTCGGAACCCTGGCCTTCGATGAGGGCTGGAAGGCCGGCCGGGGGCAGACCGGGCGCCTGTTTTTGCTGATGCTCGCGCTGTTCGCTGTCACCCTCCTGATCGGTGTCGTCGTCATGACGCTGGTCGTCATAGCGGCGGTCATCCTTGGAGCGAGCATGGTGCAGTTCGGCGACCCCGGCGGATGGGATGACGCGGCGGTTGAGACCTGGATGCTGTCCCAGCTGGAAAATCCTTGGCCCCTGGTGGGGATCGGAGCTCTGCTGACGCCCATTCTGGCCTGGATCAGTGGCTTCTCGCAGGCACTTTGGACCGCGCCGTTCGCCGTCGCCGCTGAAGGTTTGGTACAGAGACCTCAGGCGGCCGGGGCTGACGTCGAGGCGGCGAACCCCTAGGGTCACCGACAGCAGGGAGAGGATTCGCCATGAGCTTTTCAGCCACCGAGGCCGCGTTCGAGGGTTTTCGTATCGTCCGGCGCAATCCGCTCGCGATCCTGTTCTGGGGTCTGGCCTATGTGATCTTCTTCGTCGCCTTCTTCGCCCTCGTCGGCGGCCAGCTGGCCACGATCATCGCCCAGGCCGAGGCGCTACAGGGCGGCGAGCCTGACATGGCCCAGTTGCAGGCGCTGGGCATGAGCTATGCGACCCTCCTCGGCTTTGGCCTGCCGATGGGGCTGATCGTAGGGGCGGTGTTGAGCGCGGGCGTCGCGCGGGGCGTCCTGTTCCCGTCCGACAAGGCCTTGGGCTATCTGCGGCTGGGCAGTGACGAGCTTCGCGTCATGGTCGTGAACATCATTCTCGGGCTTGTCATCGGCCTGGGCACCTTCCTGCTGTTCACGGCCGTGATCTTCGGGGCGACGCTGGTCGGCCAGTCCAATCAGGGAGCCGGCGTCCTGACCGGCGTGCTTCTTGGCCTGGCCGCGATCGTTCTGCTGTGCTGGATTTCGATCCGTCTCAGCCTGGCCGTCCCTATCACCGTGGCCGAGAAACGCATCGCCCCCTTCGCCTCGTTCGCCGTGACCAAGGGCAAGGCGCTGCCGATCCTGGGTATGGCGGTGATCGCGGGCATCATGTCCTTCCTCGTCAGCCTGCTGGGAAGCATTGTCTCCCTGCCGGTCGTCATGATGACAGGGGGCGGACTTCAGCAACTGGCCGCCATGGACGGCCTGTCGACCATGCAGATCGCCCAGACCGCAGGAGCCGGGCTTCTGGCCTGGGGCGTTCTCAACGCGATCGTCTCGGCGCTGCAGCTGGCGGTGATCTATGCGCCCTTCGCGGCAGCCTATCGTGACATCAAGGGCCTGCCGCACGAGTGATCGCATTCGGCCGTCATCCTCGGACTTGATCCGAGGATGACTGAGCGATTGAAGCTCAGGCGCTGACCTTCTTCCTTGCTGACTTCGGCTTGGCCTCGACGGCATTCGCCGCCCGGGCCCGGCGGCGCTGTTCGTGGCGGTCCAGCACTTCCTTGAGGTACTTGCCGGTCCAGCTGGCCTTGTTTTCGGCGACCTGTTCGGGCGTGCCGACAGCGACGATCTCGCCACCGCCGACGCCGCCTTCGGGACCGAAGTCGAGCAGGTAGTCGGCGACCTTGATGACGTCGAGGTTGTGCTCGATCACGACGATGGTGTTGCCGCTCTCGACCAGCTCCTGAAGCACTTCCAGCAGCTTCCTCGTGTCCTCGAAGTGCAGACCCGTGGTGGGTTCGTCGAGGATGTAGAGCGTCTTGCCGGTCGCCCGCTTGGAAAGCTCCTTGGACAGCTTCACCCGCTGGGCCTCGCCGCCGGACAGGGTCGTGGCCGACTGGCCGACCTGGACGTAACCGAGGCCGACGCGCTCCAGCGTCTTCATCTTGTCGCGGATGGAGGGCACGGCCGAGAAGAAGCGCGCGGCCTCCTCGACCGTCATGTCCAGCACGTCGGAGATCGACTTGCCCTTGAACACGATCTCCAGGGTCTCGCGGTTGTAGCGCTTGCCCTTGCAGACGTCGCAGGTGACGTAGACGTCGGGCAGGAAGTGCATCTCGATCTTGATGACGCCGTCGCCCTGGCAGGCCTCGCAGCGGCCGCCCTTGACGTTGAAGCTGAAGCGGCCGGGGCCGTAGCCGCGGGCCTTGGACTCCGGCAGGCCGGCGTACCAGTCGCGGATGGGGCCAAAGGCACCGGTGTAGGTCGCAGGGTTCGACCGCGGCGTGCGACCGATGGGCGACTGATCGATGTCGATGACCTTGTCGAAATGCTCCAGCCCCTCGATGCGGTCGAAGGGGGCTGGCGCGTCGGACGCATTGTTCAGGCGACGCGCGGCGGCCTTGTACAGGGTCTCGATCGTGAACGTCGACTTGCCGCCGCCAGACACCCCGGTGATGCAGGTGAACAGGCCGACCGGGATCTCGCCCGTAACGTTCTTGAGGTTGTTGCCGGTGGCACCGGAGACCTTCAGCATCTTCTTGCGGTTGACCGGGCGGCGGCCGTCCGGTGGCAGTTCGATCTCGCGCTCGCCGGTCAGGTATTTGCCGGTCAGGGAGCGCGGATTGGCCATGACCTGCTGGGGCGTGCCCTCGGCGCAGATCTCGCCGCCGTGGACGCCGGCGGCCGGGCCCATGTCGATGACGTAGTCGGCCGTCAGAATGGCCTCCTCGTCGTGTTCCACCACCAGGACGGTATTGCCGAGGTCGCGCAGGCCTGAGAGGGATTCCAGCAGGCGGGTGTTGTCGCGCTGGTGCAGGCCGATGGAGGGCTCGTCCAGCACATAGAGGACGCCGGTCAGACCCGAGCCGATCTGGCTGGCCAGGCGGATGCGCTGGCTCTCACCCCCCGACAGCGTGCCCGAGCTGCGCGACAGGTTGAGGTAGTCCAGGCCGACGTTGTTCAGGAAGCGCAGGCGGTCTGTGATCTCCTTCAGGATGCGCCGGGCGATCTCCATCTGCTTTTCGGTCAGGCTGTCCTCCAGCGTCGAGAACCAGAGGAAGGCCTTTGAAATCGACAGGTTGGAGATGTCGGCGATGTCCTCGCCCCCGACCTTGACGGCCAAGGCCTCGGGCTTCAGGCGCTTGCCGCCGCAGGCCTCGCAGGGGGTCTCGGACTGGAAGCGGCCCAGCTCCTCGCGCACCCAGGCGCTGTCGGTTTCGCGCCAGCGACGGTCGAGGTTGGGGATGACGCCCTCGAAGGGCTTGGAGACCTCGTACTTCCGGGCGTTGTCGTCATAGACGAACTTGATCTTTTCCGAGCCCGTGCCGTGCAGGATGACCTGATGGGCCTTCTCCGGCAGGTCGCGCCAGGGCTTGTCCATCGAGAAGCCGTAGTGGAGCGCTAGCGCCTGCAGCGTCTGGGTGTAGAGGGGCGACGGCCCGCGCGACCAGGGGGCGACGGCGCCCTTGTGCAGGCTCTTGTCGCGGTCGGGGATGACAAGGTCGGCGTCGAACGTCAGCTTCAGCCCCAGGCCGTCGCAGGTCGGGCAGGCCCCGAAGGGGTTGTTGAAGGAGAACAGCCGGGGCTCGATCTCGCTGATCGTGAAGCCGGAGACCGGGCAGGCGAACTTTTCCGAGAAGACGATGCGGCGCGGCTCTTCGCCCTCGGGGGCGGATGCCCATTCGGCCGTGGCGATGCCGTCGGCGAGGTTCAGAGCGGTCTGCAGGCTGTCGGCGTAACGGCTCTCCAGCCCCGTCTTGGTGACGATGCGGTCCACGACGATGTCGATGTCGTGCTTGAACTTCTTGTCGAGCGTCGGCGCGTCCTCGATGGCGTAGAACTGGCCGTCGATCTTGAGCCGCTGGAAGCCCAGCCGCTGCCACTCGGCGATCTCCTTGCGGTATTCGCCCTTGCGGCCCCGAACGACGGGGGCCAGCAGCAGGATGCGCTCACCGTCGGGCAGGGCCGACAGCTTGTCGACCATCTGGCTGATGGTCTGGCTCTCGATCGGCAGGCCGGTGGCGGGCGAATAGGGCACACCGACGCGCGCCCAGAGCAGGCGCATGTAGTCGTGGATCTCGGTGACCGTGCCGACGGTCGAGCGGGGGTTCTTGGACGTCGTCTTCTGTTCGATCGAGATGGCCGGCGACAGCCCCTCGATCAGGTCGACGTCGGGCTTGCCCATCAGCTCCAGGAACTGGCGGGCGTAGGCGCTCAGACTCTCCACATAGCGTCGCTGGCCCTCGGCGTAGATGGTATCGAAGGCGAGCGAGGATTTGCCCGAGCCGGACAGGCCGGTCATGACCACCAGCTTCTCGCGCGGGATGTCGACGTCCACGCCCTTGAGATTGTGCTCGCGCGCGCCGCGCACGCGGATGAAGTTGTGCTTTTCGGTCATGCTGTCCGGGAAGGCGGGAGAGCCGGACAGGTGTCCGGAGCAACGCCCGTATATGGGCATTGATCCGCCGGATTCAGCAAGAACAATGTGAGAACATCAAGGCCATGTTGCCACGCCCCTGGCAGCAGCCTCCGGTCGTCAGCCCCAGCCGACGACTTCCCCGACCCGCCGAATGGGCTCGTTGACGGGCAGGGTGGTCCGGGGCTCGGGTTCGGCCTTGCCGAAGAACCAGCCCTGACCGTGATCGACGCCAAGATTGCGCAGGATATCAGCAACCGACTGTGTCTCGATCATCTCGGCGATGGTCTCGACCTTGAGGTCTGCGCACATGCCGACGAGATGGGCGATCATGGTCTGGCTGCGGGGATCACTCTCCAGATTTTGAACGAAGCGCCCATCGATCTTGACCGCATCGACCGAAAGCCCCCGGAGGTAGTCATAGGAGGCCGCGCCTGCGCCGAAATCGTCGATGCAGACCTTGATGCCGGCCGCTCGCAGCGCGCCGAGGCGGCGGTTGGCAGCGTCGAGCTCGGCGAGAGCGGTGGACTCCGTCACCTCCACAAACAGGCGACGCCGTTCCTCGGGCTGGGTGGCCGTCATGCGCAGCAGGGCCTCCACATACCGATCATCCGACAGAGAGGCCCCGGAGACGTTGACGGCAAACTTCATGAGCCCCGCGCCCGGACGACGCAGACGTGCCAGGGCCTTCTCGACCACCGCGAGGTCAAACCCTTCGATCAGGGCCAGTTCCTCGGCCATGTGGATGACGGCCGCAGGTCCGCCGGACTTCCCGAAGCGCGCGAGGGCCTCGAAGTGGTGCACCGCCCCGGTGCTGAGCGTGACGATCGGTTGATAATGGAGATCGAAGTCCCGCGTCCGGACCAGTGAGCGGAAAGCATCGGCCTCGCGCAGGGTTCGCGTCAGGGAGGCCTGGAAGGTGACTTCCGGACGATCGAGGCCCCCATCGGCCAGGCATCCCTCCACCGCAAAGCGCAGGGCGCGAAGCGCGTTCAGGGGTTCGCCCCCATGCTCGACTGCGGCTTCGGTGGCGCGGGGGAAGAGCTCCAGCCCCTCGCTCAACGCCAACTCCCGAACTTCTCCCAGAAAATCCGTCTGGTCGATGCGGTCACGCAGCATGGCGAAGCGCTCAGGGCCCAGACGACCGGCGCTCATGCCATCGAGAGACGCGGACTGCAGCGCGGCCTCGACCCGCGCTGCCAAACGCTCGCCGGCTTCGCCGGACGCGGAGGCAGCCTCCAGGCCCTCGACATCGACGAAGGAGACAGCGAGCGGGCGATTGTCCGCAGGATCGGTCAGTACCTGGTGCGCCCGTTCCAGAAGGGCAACCGGGGTCAGGACAGGGCAGGTATTGGTGTCGCCAACACAATACGGGGGCCCATCGAACTGGACCGCGCAGGAAACGTGAGGTGCGACGTCCGGAAGCTGGAACAGACGCAAGGTCGCGCGACGAACTCGCTTCTCGCCGCAGTTGAAGAGGACAGGCACGCTCGGCGAGCGACCGCCGGGTGCGAGCTCATTCAGGCGAGATGCGAGCTCGTAGGCCCCGCCGCCGAAGAGTTGCTCGCCAAGCGGGCGACCCACCAGGGTCTCGCATGGGAGTTTCGGACACGGCCCTGAGCCGAGGGCGAACACAACCATCCCCTGATCGTCCAGTTCGATCAGGAGGTCGGCTGCGGCGAAGGCAAGTCCAAGCAATCGGGCGCGCATGGGCATTCACTGACCCTGACACGGAACTCTTAAACTTCGCCGCAAAGGTGCGGTTAACGTGCCGGCGCGCTCGAGGGCAAGATGCCCACTAACCCGCTGAAACGGAGGGCTCGCTCCTGCGGTAGTCCGCGGTGCGCAAACCATGCCGTGCCAGTTTGTCGTACAGCGTCTTGCGGGGGATCTTCAGGTCCAGACAGATGCAGGACACAGCGCCATTGTGACGAACGAGCGCGTCCTGGAGGATCGCGCGCTCAAAACGCTCGACGCGCTCCACCAGGCTGGTAGCGCCGCTTTCGGGCGAAGGCTCTTCCTCGCTTAGCCCCAGGGCGACCTGCTCGGCGAAGTTGGCCAGTTCACGCACGTTCCCGACCCATGGGTCCTGGATCAACCTCTGGCGAATGGAGTCGGTGATGGGGCGGGGCGCGACGCCTCGCCGGGCATAGGCCAGGGCGAGGAAGTGCGCGAACAGGAGAGGGACGTCCTCGCGCCGGTCGGCGAGGCGCGGAACGACAAGCTTTAGCACATTCAGTCGATAGAACAGGTCCTCGCGAAACGACCCGGCCGCTACGGCAGCGGCGAGATCGACCTTCGAGGCCGCCAGAATTCGAAGATCCAGAGGACGGGTAGACGCTGCTCCTAGGGGATGCACGGACCGCTCCTCAATCACCCGGAGCAAGGCGATCTGTGCCGCTGGAGACAGGCATTCCAGCTCATCCAGGAACAAGGTCCCCCTGTGGCTCTGTTCGACCAGACCTACGCGCCGGCGCAGGGCGCCGGGAAACGCTCCGGATTCGCTGCCGAACAGTTCGACCTCGATCAAGGCTTCGGGCAGGGCACCGCAATTGACGGCCACGAAGGGATGAACCCGGCGCCGCCCGCCCTCGTGCAATGCGCGGGCGACGACCTCTTTTCCCGCACCTGTCGGTCCCTCGATAAGGACATCCATGTCTGCGTCGGCGACCTGTTCGATGATCGACCTAAGGCGTCGAATTGCAGGGCTTTCTCCGAGAAGGAGCGTCTGCGGGCGCGCGGTCTGGAAGGCCTGCGCCAGTGCCCGATTGTCGAGAATCAGACCCCGCTTTTCGAGCGCCCGGCGAAGGGTCTCGCCCAGCCTGGCAAAATCGAGCGGCTTGGCGACAAAGTCATAGGCACCGTTCTTCAGCGCATCGACCGCGTCATCGATATCCCCGTGGCCGGTCATCATCACAACGGGAAGGTCCGGGTCGAATGCCTGAACGCGGGCAAGGAGACCCCGCCCGTCCATGCCGGGCATGCGCAGGTCCGTTACGACGACACCGGCGTAATCGGCGGAGAGAGCTTTCAGCGCCAGTTCGGCAGAAGCGAAATCGCGCACCTCGAGATCGTCGAGCTTCAGGCGTTCGGCAAGAGCCGAGCGGAAGTCGTCGTCGTCGTCCACGAGGGTCACGGAGTTTGGCCGGGCGAAGTTCACCGGGCGGCCTCCAGCACCATGATGAAGGCCGTGCCCTGTGACGTGGGCTTGAGGCTCAGCTCCCCGCCAAAGCCGGCGAGGATGTCCCGGCAGATCACCAGCCCCAGGCCGAGACCCTGCGTCTTGGTGGTCACGAACGGCGTGAACAGGGTGGCGGCGATGGCCGGATCGATCCCCGGACCGTTATCGGAGACGAGGAGTTCGACCTGGCCATCTACCCGGTTGGCCTCGAGGCGGATCACGGGTTCCGGTGTCCTGGCTTCCAGCAAAGCCTCGTACGCGTTCTGGAGAAGATTGATGACGACCTGCTCGAGGCGGACCGGGTCGGCCATGACCTGCATCTCCTCCAGCCCCGACCGGTAGAGCGTCACCCCATGGTCGCGTAGCCGGTGGCCGATCAGGAGCAGGGCACCGTCCACGGCTGTGGCCAGCGATACTGGCGTCACCGAGCGGCCAGCCTTGCGCGAGAACGCCCGTAACTCGCTGGTGATGGTTCCGATCCTCTCGGTCAGGCTTGAAACCTGATCCAGGTTTCGTCGCGCGGCATTTTCGTCCCCTCGCTCCAGATGCCTTGCTGCGGTTTCGGAGTGGAGGCGGATCGCCGCGACTGGCTGATTGATCTCGTGAGCCACGCCTGCGGCGATCTGGCCAAGGGTGGCGAGACGGCTGGCCTGGACCAGTTCCTCGCGCAGGATTTCCCGGCTCGCCTCGGCGCGACGGCGCTCTTCGATTTCACTCTTGAGCCGGCTGTTGGCATCGCGGAGTTCGGAGGTACGGTCATCGATCCGGCGCTCCAGTTCGGCCCGCGCCGCCTCGTCGGCCTGTGCACGAGCGAGTGCCTGCTGACGACGTCGCAAAAGGACGGCGACGCCTGTGGCTGCGAGGGTAACGAGCAGCAGGGCGATGATCCTGGCGTTGCTGGTGGCGGTGGCCGTCGCCCGCTGGACCGGATCAAGCAAATGCAAGGTCCAGCCGGGTGTGTCCGTCTCCGTCTGGGCCAGCATCCAATCCCCGGCCGCTGGTCCACGCGGGATTTCGACGATGCTGCCGGCTTCTCCGCTGTAGGGCAGGGGATCGAGCGCCTGGCCGCTGAGTGTCTGATCCTCAAGAATGGCCCGACGTTCTTCAGGCGTCAGCTCACGGCTACGCCGAAAGCGCCAGGTGGGCTCGCTGGTGACCAACACCACGCCCCTCTGATCGGTGACGAAGGCGGGCTCGCCTGTACGACGCCATTCGGCCTCGAGGGCGTCGAACTCCACCTTGACCACGACCACACCGAGCGGCTCGTCCGCTGGCCCGATGCGGCGGGCCAGATAGAGGCCTGGACGGCCGCTGACTGTGCCAAGCGCGAAGAACTCGGCGGCTCCCGCCGACAGGGAGCCCGTGAAGTAGGGGCGAAACGCATAGTTGGACCCGACGAAACTCGTGGGCTCGCGCCAATTGCTGGCGGCGCGCGCCAGCCCCCGGTCGTCGAGAACATAGATGGCAGCGGCGCGCATCTGGATCGCGAGGCTCTCGAGCTTTGCACTGACGCGGTCGGCGGCGGCGGGACCGGGATCGGCCAGCAAGGCGGCCACATCCGGATCCTCGGCCAGAACCACGGGGACCGACCGCTGCTTTTCAAGCTCGCTTCGAAGAACCGCGGCGTGGAGCGCGGCATTGGCATCGGCTTGCCTGGCCAGTTCCGAAACAGCGTCCCTGCGGGCCAGTTCTCCGGCGACCGTCATGGCCAGAAGCGAAGTCACCAGCCAGCCGACGACCAGGGTGAGCCAGGGCCGCGCAGAGCGCCGAGCGAGGTGCTTTCCCAGCCGCGACAGAGTCTGGTTCATTCGTCGACTGTGCGGAAATCCGCACAACTTGGCCAGAGTCATGTGTGAAAACTCAGACACAGCCGAGTCGCGGAACTTCTAAGTATCTGACTAGCCAGACGTTATTTTACTGCCCGTGCAATTTGGTGGACTGCGCCTGAGGCTTCAAACTGAACACAACGCGACATCAGATCGCCAATGGGAAACGACGGCCGCGCTGACGGCGGAGGGTGTATGCATATTGCGTCTGATCATGGACAGGCACCGGCGGGACCGCGCCCGTGGTGGAGCCACCTCTATGTCCAGGTGCTGGGTGCCATTCTTCTGGGCGGAGCCCTCGGTCATTTTTTCCCGGAGTTCGGTGAAAGCCTGAAGCCGCTGGGCGATGGCTTCATCAAGCTGGTGAAGATGGTCATCGCCCCGGTGATCTTCCTGACCATCGTGGTCGGCATCGCCGGCATGCGCGACATCGGAAAGGTCGGCCGCGTGGCGGCCAAGGCCTTCGCCTATTTCCTGGTGTTTTCGACGCTGGCCCTGATCGTTGGCCTGATCGTCGCCAACCTGGTCCAGCCTGGCCGAGGCCTGAACATCGACCCGGCATCGCTCGACGCCGGGTCGGTGTCACAGTACTCGACCGCCGCGCACGAAACGACGGTGGTCGGCTTCCTGCTGGCGATCATTCCCGACACCTTCGTCAGTGCCTTTTCGACCGGCAACATCCTGCAGGTCCTGTTCATCTCGGTGCTGTTCGGTCTGGCGCTCGCGATGGTCGGCGACGCGGGCAAGCCGGTGCTGACGATGCTGGAGTCCGTGTCGACGGCGTTCTTCAAGCTGGTGGCCATCGTGATGAAGGCTGCGCCGATCGGTGCCTTTGGGGCGTTCGCCTTCACCATCGGGGCCTATGGCATCGCCTCGGTCATCAATCTGATCGCGCTCGTGGCGACCTTCTACCTTACGTCGGCGATCTTCGTGGTTGGCATTCTCGGCCTCGTGGCCATCGCCAATGGCTTCTCGATCTTCAAGCTGATGCGCTACCTGAAGGAGGAGCTTCTGCTGGTGCTGGGCACCTCTTCGTCGGAAGCCGCCTTGCCAAGCCTTCTGCAGAAGATGGAGCGGGCCGGGGCGTCCAAGTCGGTCGTCGGCCTCGTCGTGCCTACCGGTTACTCTTTCAATCTGGACGGCACCAACATCTACATGACCATGGCGGCGTTGTTCATCGCCCAGGCGTTGAACATCGAACTGACGCTCTGGCAGCAGGTGACCCTGTTGCTGGTGGCTATGCTGAGCTCCAAGGGCGCGGCAGGCATCACGGGTGCGGGATTCATCACCCTGGCCGCCACCCTGGCGGTCGTGCCCGATGTGCCGATCGCAGGCATGGCTCTGATCCTCGGCATCGACCGCTTCATGAGCGAATGCCGCGCTCTGACCAACTTCATCGGCAACGCCGTGGCGACCCTGGTGGTCGCCCGCTGGGAGGGGGCGCTGGACCGCGACGCCCTGTCGGCGGCGTTGAACGGGGAGCCCGCGCCTGTCGCGGCGACTCCGGATCCGGCCGCGGGGCCGGGCGACGATCTGGCTCTGGCCCGGGACTGATATCGGGACCGAACGACCAAGAAACGAACTAGGGGAGGACCACCATCATGAAGACCCGCACCGCCATGCTGGCCACCACGGCCATCACCGGACTGCTGACGCTCGCAGGGCCCGCCCTGGCCCAGACAACGGCGCTATCGCCCGCGGCCCAGGCCCAGGCCGATCGCACGGCCACCGATCCACAAGCCACGGCGGTCGACGATATTGTGGTCGTCGGCTCGCAAATCCGGGGCGCGGATGTCACCGCCGCCCTGCCGGTTACCGTGCTGAGCGAGGAACAGATCCTGGCGACCGGCGCGGTCAGCGGCGATGACCTGCTGCGCACCATTCCGCAGATGGGCGACGTCCTTTTCGCCGCCTCCAACAACCCCCAGACCTCGAACGCGGCGCGCGGCGATGTGAACTCGGTGAACCTGCGCTCGCTGGGCGTCGGGAATACCCTGGTGCTGCTGAACGGACGCCGAATCGTCCAGCACCCGACCAGCCAGGGCACAACCGATACCGGCACGGTGCCGGTGCTCAGCTACAACTCCAACGCCATCCCGGTGTCCGGGCTAGAACGGCTGGAGGTCCTGCTGGACGGTGCGGCCGCCATCTATGGCGCCGACGCCGTGGCTGGCGTGGTCAACACCGTCCTGCGCGATGACTTCGATGGTCTGCGAATGAACGCCCAGTATGGCGGTGCGGAAGGCACGCACCTGCGTGAGTTCAACCTCGGTGTCTTTGCCGGCAAGGACTTCGAGCGCGGCAACATCTCGGCCTTCATCGACTACACCGACCGGACCGCCCTCAGGGCCGAGGACCAGAACTTCACGTCCACGGACAATCTGCGCTTCCTGTTCGCTCTGGAACCGGCGTTCGAGGCCAGCCACACGCCGGATGGACGAAACACGCGGGGTGCCTGGGGCAACTTCGCCGTTGTCGGCGCGACAACAGCGATTCGGCGA
>JAIERG010000174.1 GCA_019747095.1 Caulobacteraceae bacterium
AGAGCGATGACGCGCGCCTGACCCGGTTCGCGTGTTTGCCTCGGCGCTGTAACCGTTTACGCTGGCGACCAACGACAACAAAACGGAACGCACGGATGGCCGAGGTCGCCCTTCGCGGCATCACCAAGAGCTTCGGCACCACCCGCGTCCTGAACGGCGTCGACCTGGACATCGCGGACGGAGAGTTCGTGGTCTTCGTCGGTCCCTCGGGCTGCGGAAAGTCCACGCTGCTGCGGGTCATCGCCGGGCTGGAAGATCCTGACGCCGGCGAGGTCTCCATCGGCGGCCGAACCGTCAACGCCCTGTCCCCGTCTGATCGGGGCATCGCCATGGTGTTTCAGTCCTACGCCCTCTATCCGCACATGACGGTGCGCCAGAACATGGCCTTCGGCCTGACGCTGGCGATGACCGACAGGGCCGAGATCGAACGCCGGGTGGCGGCGGCCGCCGACGTTCTGAACATTTCCGACTATCTGGACCGTAAGCCCAAGGCCTTGTCTGGCGGCCAGCGCCAGAGGGTCGCCATAGGCCGCGCCATCGTGCGCGAACCCGAGGTCTTCCTGTTCGACGAGCCCCTGTCGAACCTGGACGCATCGCTCAGGGTGCGGATGCGCTACGAGTTCGCGGCCCTGCATCAGCGGCTCAAGACCACGATGATCTATGTCACCCACGATCAGGTCGAGGCCATGACGCTCGCTGACCGCATCGTGGTGCTGAACGGCGGCGTGGTCGAACAGGTGGGCGCGCCGCTGGAGCTTTACGAACACCCCCGCACGCGGTTCGTGGCCGAATTCATCGGCAGCCCGAAGATGAACCTGATCCCGGCCGAGATCGTCGAGGCGGCAGCCGGTGGAGCCACGGTCCGCCTCGCCGACGGTGCGACCGTGCGGGTCGACGTGGACGCCTCGCGCGCCACGAGCGGCCAGTCCGTGCAGCTCGGTGTCCGCCCGGAACATCTCGCCATTGATGGTCCCGGAGACGCCATCACCGCGACGGCGACCTTCGTCGAAAACCTCGGGGCGGCGACCTATGCCTACGCTACCCTTGCGGGGTCCGCCGAGACCCTGACGGTCCAGCTCCCTGGCGAAGCGCGGATCTCGGCCGCCCAGCCCCTCTCCCTGCAGATCCCGCCCGGACGGGCCCATCTGTTCGATGCCGAGGGCATGGGATTCCGACGTCTCCCCTGAGCCCTTGCTCCCGTCGCCAAGGCGCCGCTAACTCGACCCATCGACCCGCGCGGTAACCGCGAGCCCCAGCCCGGCGACACCCGATCATGGCGCCTCATCGCCCCGACACCCTGGAAGCGGCGCTGGCCAAGGTCTTCGAGGACCGCAACACGCGCGCCAGCTGGTTCGCCCTGACCGGCGGCGAGCTACTGTTCCAGGCCGGCGAAGAGGCCGACAGCCTCTATCTGGTCCGCTCCGGTCGTCTCGGCGTCTTCCGCCAGGATGACGGTCAGGCCCCCCAGTTCCTTGGCGTCATCAAGCCGGGAGAACCCGTTGGTGAGATGGCCCTGATCGCAGGCACGCCTCATTCCGCCAGCGTGGTGGCCCTGCGCGACTCGGAAATCCTCGCCCTTCCCAGAGAGGACTTCTTCGAGGCCGTCCGCACCCGCCCCGACGTGATGATCGAACTGTCGCGCCTTATGCTTCAGCGGGCGCGCGAACGGGCACCCGGCGTGACCGACCCGACCGTCTTCGGCTTTGTCTCCGTGCGCCCACGTCCCATCCGCGCCTTCGTTGAACGGGTAGCCGCCGAGATCGAGGCCATGGGGTTCACCTGCGAGGTGATCGACCATTCCGCCCTGTCTTCGGCATCGGACTGGTTCTCCAGAATGGAGGACACCCACGACTTCGTCCTCTACGTGGCCGAACTGGACGAGCCTGCCTGGGCCAATCTGTGTGCCCGCCAGGTCGATCGGCTGTTCATTGTCGGCGACGCCCTGACCACCCCGCCCCGCTCCATCCCGGCGCGGACCGCACACGGGCTTCAGCAGTTTACCGATCTGATCCTGCTCCGCGATCCGCGCATGCGGCGGCCCGCCAATACCCGGGTCTGGCTGGATGCCGTCGGGCCCGGCCGCTGGTTCCACGCGGTCGAGGGCGACGCCGGCGACGCGGGCCGTATCGCCCGCATCGTGACAGGATCGGCCGTGGGCCTGGTGTTGTCGGGCGGCGGCGCGCGAGCCTATGCCCATATCGGCGCGATCAAGGCCCTGCATGACGCCGGGGTCTGTTTCGACTTCCTCGGTGGGGCCTCGATGGGCGCCGTCGTCGCGGCAGGGCCTGCTCTCGGCTGGACGGACGAGGAGCTGGATGCCCGGATCCGCCGTGCCTTCGTCAAGTCCGATCCCCTGTCCGACCTCGCCTTTCCCATGATCGCCATGACGCGCGCCCGGAAAGTCGCGCGTCTGCTGGAAGAGGCCTATGGCGACGTCGACATCGCCGACATGCCCCTGCCCTTCTTCGCCGTGTCGTCGAATCTGACGACCGGCCGGATCGAAGTGCATCGACAAGGCCTGCTCCGCCGCGCCATGCGGGCGTCGATCTCCATTCCCGGCGTCATGCCGCCCGTTGTCATGGACGGTCAGGTGCTGGTCGACGGCGCCGTCATCAAGAACTTCCCTACCGACGTGATGCGTCAGCTGAACGCGGGCCCCATCATCGGAGTGGACATGTCGCAGGCCCGGGGAGTCGATCCCCATGCGCTGGAGAACCCGCCCTCCTGGTGGCGCTGGATCGCCTCGGGGGCCTGGAAGAAGGGACCGCCCATCGTCTCGGTGCTCATGCGTTCCGCCACGATCACGACCGATGCGGAAATGGACGAAACCCGGGCCGAAGCAGACCTTCTGATCCTGCCCATGCCCGAGGGTTCCGACATCCGCGACTGGAAGGTCTATGAACCCGTGGTCGAGGCCGGCCGCAAGGCGGCGGTCGAGGCCCTGGAGGCGCTGGACGTTCCAATCGCCCGCCTTTGCCGGAAGCGGCCTGATGCCGGCATGCCGCCGCTGGACGGGCTCGCACCCGCCGAGGTCGCCTGATCGAGGGAAAGGAGATGGTACAGCCTCTCGGGATCGAACCGAGGACCTCCGGCTCCACAAACCGGCGCTCTAACCAGCTGAGCTAAGGCTGCACATCGACGCTCAAGGGCGTGTGGAGGCGCGTGTCTAGCGGTTGGCGCAGAGCCGATCAAGCGCAATCCGGCCAATGAGAAACGCCCCGGGGGTCTCCCCCCGGGGCGTTCTTCATTCTGGCTGATCCACGGATCAATCCGGCAGGTTGAACCGGACCGTGAAGCGGACCTGTCCACCCTGTGCCACACCATCGACAGAGCGTGGCGACAGACGGGCACTGCGGCAGGCTGCCGTGGCGGCTCGGCCGAAACCAGCGCCGGGAGGATCCTCCGAGACAACCGTGCAGTTGGTGAGACTGCCGTTCGGCTGAACCGTGCCGCTCATTGCGACGGATCCTTCGATCTCACGCTCGAGAGCGCGATCGGGGTATTCCGGCACCGGCTGACGCGACCAGCTCGGGTTGGTGATCACCGGAGGCCGAACCGGAGCCGGCGGGGCCGGCGGCGGGGGCGGTCCGGGGACGATCACGGGCGGACCCGTGTATTCGACCCGGTCCTCCTTCTTCGTCGGCTCGATCGGAAGGGTGATCGGCGGCGGAGGGGCGGAGGTGTTGATCACCGGCGGGCGCACCTGCAGCTTGGGCGGCGGGGGCGTGTCCGGCGGAGGCGGCGGAGGCGGAGGCGGAGGCGGAGGCGGGATCGGTTCGACGATCTCAACATCCACGGCCTCGTCCGTGTAGTTGAACTCCTTAATCTCGAAGCGAGCCTGCTGCAGATAGAAGATCATGATGCCGAACATGACCGTGACGACTGCGAGGGCGATAAGCCATACGCCGGTCGACACCCCCATGAAGCCCTTCTTGCGAGGGGCGTCATATCGGCTGCGGTGATACTCAACGGGTGTGTCTGTCATGGGGACCTACTTCGTCGAGTTGTCTTCGCCGACCAGGGCCACGGAATAGAAGCCGTTGTCCTGGAGCGCGTTCATGACCTGCATGAAGTCACCGTAGCGGGTCTGCTGGTCAGCACGGATGTAGATCCGCTCCTCTTCCGGATTACGCGTCCGGATCTGTTCCCTCAGATCGTCGCCCAGAGCCTCGGGGCTGGACCGGAAGTCACCAAGGAAGACGTCGCCGTCATTCTGGATCGAGATGAACACCGGTTTGGGCGGGTTCACCTGGGGCGGTGCCACGGCAGTTGGGAGTTTCACCTCCACCGACACGGTGGCGAGCGGAGCCGCCACCATGAAGATGATGAGGAGGACCAGCATGATGTCCACGAACGGCGTGACGTTAATCTCGCTGTTCTGTTCGACATGCCTGCCGCCACCGCCGCCTGAGAGTTTGGCGGCCATGCGGGTTATGCTCCCTTGTCGAGCTGGCGCGAGATGCTGTTGAGCAGCTCAGCCTGGAAGCCGTCGGCGCGAGTGCCGTAGGCCGCGATGCGGGTGTTGAAGTAGTTGTAGAAGATAACCGCCGGGATAGCGGCGAACAGGCCGATACCGGTGGCCAGCAGGGCCTCGGCGATGCCGGGGGCCACGACGGCCAGGTTGGTGGTGTTCGATTCAGCGATGCCGATGAACGAGTTCATGATGCCGTACACGGTACCGAACAGACCGACGAACGGGCCCGACGAACCGGTGGACGCCAGGAACTGCTGACCGCCCGACAGGCGACCGGCGATGCCCGATTGAACGGCGTTCACAGCCGTCTCGGCGCGGCCGATCGTCGAGTCGCGATGCTCGCCCGAAACCTGCAGGCCGGACTGGCGGGCCAGCTCGACCTCTTCAGTCGCTGCCGCGGCCATGTCGGCCAGCGGGTTGCCATCGTACTCGTCCGCCGTCGCCACCTTGCGCATGTCGGCGAGGGTACGCGCCTGACGGAAGTTTTCGAGGAAGCGGTCGGTCTTGCTGTTCACGCCGCCGAACTCGATCAGCTTGATGATCAGGATCGTCCACGAGAAGATCGAAGCCAGAAGCAGACCGACCATCACCACCTGCACGACCGGGTGAGCGATCATGAACATGGAGATCGGGGTCAGGCTGCCGCCGTGACCGCCGCCCGCCGCTTCAGCGACGGTGGTCGGGTCTTCGGCAGAATTGGCTTCAGCAGCCGGAGCAGCCGCAGCAGCGGCGTCGGCGGCCGGAGCGGCGGCGGCCGGGGCTTCGGCGGCCGGAGCAGCCGGGGCCTGGGCCAGAGCCGGCGAGCTCGCCATCAGCACGGCGGCGCCGGCCAGAGCGAGAAGGATGTTGGTCTTTTGCATGTGTCGCCAGTTCCTGCTTTTTGGTCTGACTCGTGGAACCCAAGGAACGCGGCGCGTCAGTGCGCCACGGCCCAGAATGAAAACGGTTGTGTCCCGCAGAACAGCCTGTGTCGGCCGAACGGCGAAACGCCTTCTGTCGCATCCGGTTGCCCCGTTTGGGGCCCCTTCGGCGGGTTGGTCGAAAGCCCTGGAACCTAGGTCCCATGAGCGTTCGGCCGCTCACGCAAAGGAAGCGGTCAAGCTCCTTTGGCGAACCGATACCAGAGCGTCAAGGGCGCAGAGGTGCTTTTCGCCCCTTGGGCGAGCTTGACCGGCGACAGCGCGCAATGTCGCACCCCTGCTGCATTTCGGCGTTAGATTAACCGACCCCGAAACCGGTGTCGGCGACCCGCTGCTGACCTTAGGAAAGGAAGTGGTGCCTGGAGGCGGATTCGAACCACCGACACGCGGATTTTCAATCCGCTGCTCTACCAACTGAGCTATCCAGGCGCAGCGCTCCGGAACGGTCCGGCGGCGCGGGAGCGGGGTCTATAGGCGAGCGATTCAAGGCTGTCTAGCAGGCAGACGCTGCCTGTCACGGGCATTCGATCCAGTGGTCTATAGGCGTGCTCCCGCAGGGGGCCACTCGAAACCGACCAGGCCCGGCCCGTCGCCTGTGTCCGTTGTCCGCGCGGATCTCAGCCCGACAGAAAGGCGGACGTCAGCCTTCGTCGCTATCCCGTGGCCTTTCGTCCTCATCGACCGGCAGAACATAGGCTCCAGTCAGCCAGCGTTGCAGATCGACGTCTGCGCAGCGTCGCGAACAGAACGGCTTGTAGTCCGGGCTTGTCGGGTGCTTGCGACAGATGGGGCACAAAGACACGCTCAGGACTCCTCGATCTCGGCCTGACCCATGCGGAGTGTGGGGTCAGCGACGACGGCGGCGCGGGGTCCGAGGCGGGCAGCCAGCGGCCCGACAACCGCAGCCTCCTGTGGATGGCATCGGGCGGTGAAGCGCGGGGTCGTCCTATCCTGCAGCATGCGCATGCGAAGACTTCGGACGGCCGCGATGGCGGTGGTGGCCAGTACCTGTTGGCCATCCCACCCCCGCAGTCGCTCCTCGACCGGCATGCGACGCCAAGGCAGGGACAGTTGCAGGACGCCGAACCGGTTCAATGGGCCGAAGGCCGCATCCGGGTCGTCGAAAGCTGCACGAGCGGCCGCAGTGATCGCCTCGGCGTCATGGCGGCTGCCCACAAGATCAATGGCGACCAAACCGCCCCAGTTCTTCAGCCTGATGTGCCGGGCCGCATGGCGGATGCCCTCCAGATTGGCGCGCAGTCGGCCTCTCCTGGCGTCACGTCCGGGAAGGTGGGCGTAGTCGATGTCGATGGCGACCATGGCGCGGGTGCGTTGAACGGCGAGGTCAAGCGCTGTCTCGGCGAAGAAGCCGCCCTGCCCCATCGCCTCCTCCTCGGCATCCCAGGACGCCTGGATGGCGGCTGGACCGACGACCGGTGTTACACTTGGTGCCAGACGGACCAGTTCAGCGCGCACGTCGGGGCCGGGTTCAAGCAAACGCGGTGGGCCGTCGGCTGGACCAAGCAGCCGCACGGTCGGCCCCTTCTGTTCCCGGGGTTCCGCGGTGACCTCGACCTCGAGGTGTTCGCCCTCTCGCGCCAGGCGACCCGGAACCACAGGAAGAAAGGCCGGTCGACCTGCAGCACCGATATCGACAAAGGCAGCGCTGAAACCCGGTTCAACCTGAACCACTCGGCCAACCGAGCGGGAACCGAGCCTGTTCTGCAACGGCTCGTCGTCTCTCTGGATTATCAGCCGTTCGAAGCGACCGTTCCGGGCGATGATTCCACGTGTCTCGCCCGGAGTATCATCAAGGAAGACTTCGAGCGTCATCGCCGCCAGCCGGAACCGGTCAGAAGATCCAAGGTTTCCGGCAACGGAAGCCCCATCACCGCCGGATGGCTGCCGACGATCCGGGTCACAAAGGCCGCCGCCGGCCCCTGGATTCCGTAGCCGCCCGCCTTGCCACGCCAGTCACCGCCAGCGACGTAAGTTGAAATCTCCGGTTCAGAGAGCCGCTTGAACGTCACGCGCGTCTCTACGCAGCGGTGTGTCGTTCGTCCCGGCCTGGCAACGGCGACGGCCGTGAAGACACGGTGGTTGCGCCCGGACAGCAGGCGCAGAAATCGTTCGGTCTCCGACGCATCGACCGGCTTGTCGAGTAAGCGGCGACCCACAGCCACCACAGTGTCAGCCGAGAGCACAAGGGCTTCAGGGTGACGTTTGGCCACCATCTCCGCCTTTGCGCGCGCCAGCCTTACGGCCAGGCGCGGTGGTTGTTCAGCCTTCAGCGGCGTCTCGTCGATATCGGCGGGGTCGATGTGATCAGGCGTGATCCCGATCAGCGCCAGCAGTTCGATGCGGCGCGGACTGGCCGAGGCCAGTACGAGTTCTGGCCGGCTCATTCGAGCCCGGCCTTACTTGAAGCGATAGGTGATGCGGCCCTTGGTCAGGTCGTAAGGCGTCATCTCGACCAGAACCTTGTCGCCGGCCAGGACGCGGATGCGGTTCTTGCGCATCTTGCCCGCCGTGTGGGCGATGATTTCATGGTCGTTCTCGAGTGTCACCCGGAACGTCGCGTTCGGCAGCAGTTCCGACACCGTGCCGGGAAACTCGAGCAGTTCTTCCTTGGCCATGCGGCCTCCCACGCCCCGTGGATACGAATCGAGGCTCGCGCCGGGCGGGGACGCGAGCCGTAAGGAGCGGGCCTCATGCACGAAAATCGGCGGATAGTCGAGTTCCCCCGTCCCAGGGGAGACGCCGCCGGTCCGACACGCTAAACGCCCCAGCGAAACTCCAGGGAGCCCACCATGAGCATCGCCGCCCGCCTGACCGAACTCGGCATCATCCTGCCCCAGCCCGCCGCCGCGGTGGCCAACTATGTGCCGTTCGTGCGCACCGGAAACCTGCTCCACATCTCCGGCCAGCTGTCGAACGATGCGTCAGGCGGGATCAAGGGCGTGGTCGGCGAGGACGTCAGCCCCGAACAGGCCCAGGCTGGAGCGCGCCTGTGCGGGATCAACCTGCTGGCCCAGATGAACGCGGCGCTCGACGGCGATCTGGAGCGGGTGGTCCGCGTCGTGAAGCTGGGCGGCTTCGTCCAGGCCGGACCGGGCTTCCACGCCATTCCGGCCGTGATCAATGGCTGCTCGGACCTGATGGTCGAGGTGTTCGGCGACAAGGGCCGCCACGCCCGGTCGGCCGTCGGCGTCTACCAGCTGCCCCTGGGATTCGCCGTCGAGGTCGATGCGGTGATCGAGGTCGCCTGACCCGGCTCAGCGGGGATCTTCGAACCGGGGAATGATCAGCTCCGGGTCGCCCGGCTCCGGCTCCTGACGCGCCGTCTCGATGGGCGTCTGAAAGCGAAGGCGCTGATCCGTCAGCCGCAGCAACGGCGGCGGCAGGGTGCCCCGATCGGCGGCGGCCCGTCGCCATACCGCCTGCGCAGCAAAGAGGGCGGCGGCTCCTGCGGCGGCGCCTGCGAAGAACAGCGTCAGGGTGGCAGCGGCGCCTTCCCACCAGGGTGAGACAGAAGCGGTGGCCTCGTCCGCTTCGACCCCGGCACGGGACGGCTGGCGTGTTGCCGAAGGCTCGGCGAGGCGCATCACCTGCCCGCCCCGGGCCATCAGCATCGGCGCATTGATACGGGGGACCAGGGCGTAGGCCCCGGCTCCCGTGCGCACCAGGGCGATATCCTGATCCAGTAGGGCCGTGCCGAAGTCGCTCAGCAGGGCGTCCTCGGAGTACCAACCGTCCGCCCGAAAGGTCACAACGCCGTCGACCGCAGGGTCGATCTTCAGATCATGGGCCAGAGCGCCGGACACGATGTCCGTGGCGGCTTCCGATGCCGGGGTATCGGTGAAGCTGAACACGTAGAACTGCAGTGGCTCGGCCGCTTGCGAAACCGCACCCGTGCGCGGTGTCGCCATCGCGGGGCCAACCGCGAGCAGACCGAGCAAAACGGCGAGGAGCAGACGTTTCAGCATGGAGACGCTCGATACCACGGCTTGCCCTTGGCGCACCTTAACGACAGGACGATGAAAACCGCCGCGCATGGTCTAACTTCCGACTCGCGCGGAGAGGACCGCGCCCTGGAGATCGCCGTGGACGAACCCTTCAGCGCCGCCCGCAGAGCCGCTGCCTTTCGGCGCATGCGCGACGCTCGCTCCAGCGAGGTGGCGGAGGACTATGTCGAACTGGTCGGCGATCTGATCGCCGAGACCGGCTCGGCGCGCCTGACGGATCTGGCTGACTGCCTTGGTGTCGCTCCCGCAACGGCGGCCAAGGTGCTGCAGAGACTCCAGCGCGAGGGCTTGGTCGACCTGCGCCCCTACCGCTCCATCGCCCTAACCGAGGCCGGTGAACGCATGGCCGATGCGTCGCGCGAACGCCACCGCATCGTCCACGACTTCCTGCTGGCGCTGGGCGTCACCGGAGAGACAGCCGAGGCCGACGCCGAGGGCATAGAACATCACGTCAGCCCCGAGACCCTGCGCCTGTTCGCCGAGATGACCGCGCGCCTTCGCGGCGACGCCTGACGCCGTCACGGTAACGGAATCGGCTCCGAAAAGCTCTCGGGCGGGATAAGCTGCAACAGCTGGACCTGCCGCCCGCCGCCGGGCTGCCCGAAGGCTGGCGCGGCGATCCCGACCTTCATTCGCGTTCCCGCCGGCACGGTCACCACGACATACTGCTCCGCCGTATTCTCGGGCGGCAGGGCCAGGCTCTGGCGGACGACCTCGCGCGACGTCGGCGGCGTCGGCGACAACCAGGCCCCCAGCCGGTTCGCCCCTCCGCCATAGGCCCGATAGAAGGTCATGACCCTGTCGGTGGTGATTTCCTCGACCGGCCCCGCCCAGGCCTCGACCAGCACGGCGGGCGGCGGGGCGTAAACCGTCGTTGGTGCCGTAGGCGTGGCACAGGCCGCCAGCCCCAGCGTGATCGCCATCGACAGCATCAGCACCGGCGTCGCCACCAGGCGGCGCGCGGCGGACAGAGTCCGGGTGATTGTCGTTGTCATGGAGCCCTCCCTCTCAAGGCCAAGCTACACCGCCATAACCGGACCGCAAGTCGCACACCGTCAGGCTATTCAGGCGCGCGATCGGGGGTCTAGGGTGTTGCGACGCCTGAGCGGCGATTGGGACTATGACGATGAAGACGAGAACGATGCTGGCCGTATCGGTAGCGATTCTAACCCTCGCCGGCGCGGCGAATGCCCAGACCTGGGGCGGACCCCGCGCGGTTCTCCATGATGAGACCACGGCCAACAGCGTCATCCTGTGGACCCCCGGCCTCGGAGCGGTCGAGTGGTCAGCGGAAAACGGCATCACCGGCATGCCCATCCTGCTGAAGGACAACATCGAGACCCGCGACATGCCCACGACCGCCGGGTCGCTGGCGCTCGCCGACAACGCGCCCGGACGCGACGCGCCCCTGGTCGCGCGCCTGCGTGAGGCGGGCGCTGTGATCCTGGGCAAGACCAATCTGTCGGAGTGGGCCAACATACGGTCTTCCGACTCCATCTCGGGCTGGAGCGCGGTTGGCGGATTGACGGTCAATCCCTACGACCGCACCCGCACCGCCTGCGGTTCGTCCTCCGGCTCAGCCACAGCGGTCGCGACCGGCCTGGCGCCGGCCGCCATTGGCACCGAGACGGACGGGTCGATCACCTGCCCGGCCTCGGTCAACGGCGTCGTCGGCTTCAAGCCGACCGTGGGCCTGGTCAGCCGCACCCACGTCGTCCCGATCAGCCACAGCCAGGACACCGCCGGTCCCATCGCAGTCGACGTCGCCACCGCAGCTACCGTCCTGACCGCCATCGCCGGGACCGACCCGGCCGACGCCGCGACCGCCGAGGCCGACCGGTATCGCACCGACTATCGCGCCGCTCTTGATGCTGGATCCCTGAGGGGGACGCGGCTGGGCGTCCTTCGCTACGGCGTTGGCAACTACTCCGCAGACACCCAGGCTGCTTTCGAGACCGCGCTGGCCTCGTTACGGGCCGCCGGGGCCGAGCTGGTCGAGATCACCACCGCGCCGCAGACGCAAGGCATCGGCCAGATGGAGCTGACGGTCTTGATGTATGAGCTCAAGGCCGACCTCAACGCCTATCTCGCCTCGACCGACCCGGCCCAGGTGCTGACGCGGACGCTGGCCGACGTCATCGCCTTCAACGAGGCCGAACCGCGCGAGACCGTCCTGTTCGGCCAGGAGCTGTTCCTTCAGGCTGAGGCGACCAGCGGTCTGGACCATCCCGACTACATCGCCGCCCGCGCCAATTCCCTGCGCATGGCCGGGCCCGAGGGCATCGACCGGATGCTGAGCGAGAACAACGTCGTGGCGCTGGTCGCCCCTTCAACCTCGCGCGCCTGGACCAATGATCGCGAGGATCAGGACAATGGCCAGGGCTCGGCCAGCCGCCTGCCCGCCATCGCCGGCTATCCACACCTGACCGTGCCGATGGGCCTGGATCGAGGCATGCCGGTGGGAATCAGCTTCATCGGCGCCAAGTGGGACGACGCCCGAATTCTCTCGCTCGGCTACGCCTATGAGCAGTCGAGTCCCCGTCCGCCGCGGCCCTAATCTATGGCATGGCAGTCGGTAGGCTCGTGCCCATCGGTCGTCCATGTTGCCAGAAGGCCCTCGCCGCGCAGCTCATCAGCGCTGTCGCGGTACCAAATGCCGTGCGCCGTCCGCTCGCGATAAAGGTCGACGGCCTCGCCACTGGAGTTGCGCGGCGTGGCCATGGCCCGGGGATTGTCGAAACGGACCGACAGCCGCTCCCCGCCCGTCGGGCCGTCATCTGGCGCAGGTCCGCCAGCGGTCAGGGCAAGCCCCGCGCCGTTGAGCCGAAAGGTCAGCGGTTTCAGCGTCGTCACGGAGGTCCCGGTATGGCCAGGCTTGGCTAACGGGCCGAAGCGACTCCTGTTCAACGACGCGCGCGAAAGAAGCGGCGCAGCAGGTCGGCCGCCGCCTGCGCCAGAACACCCCCCTCGACCGCCGGCCGATGATGCAGCGTCGGCTGCTCGAACAGCCGCGGCCCGTGGACCACGGCGCCGCCCTTGGGATCGTCGGCGCCCCAGACGACCCGGCCGATGCGCGCGTGGCTGATGGCTCCGGCGCACATGGCGCAGGGCTCGAGCGTCACATAGAGGGTCAGGCCCGTCAGGCGGTAGTTGCCCAGCTTCGCGGCCGCTGCCCGCATCGCCACGATCTCGGCGTGGGCGGTGGGGTCGTGTCCCGCGACAGGGCCGTTTGCGCCGGTCGCCACCACCTCTCCGGTCGTCTCATCGACGATCACGGCACCAACGGGCACCTCTCCGGCGGCCGCCGCCGCTTGCGCGAGGTCGAGTGCCGTGCGCATGAACCGCTCATCATGGATCGCCATTCCCGAGACAACGACAAGAAGCCCGCCCGCCGTCAAGGCGGGACCCCGTTCGCCAAGGATCGGGCCGACAAGCCCGGTGGCATCAAGGGCAAGCGCTACTCCGCCGACGCCAAGGCCCAGAAGCCCGAAAAGACGCCGACAGAGCCCAAGCGCACCGAGCGCATCGCCAAGGCCATGGCCCGCGCGGGCATCGCCAGCCGCCGCGAGGTCGAGCGGCTGATCGGCCTGGGCAAGGTAGCGGTGAACGGCCGCATCCTGGACACACCCGCGACGCTGGTGACCCGCGACGACGTGATCACCGTGGACGGCAAGCCCATCGCGGCGGCCCAGGCCACGCGTGTCTGGCGCTACAACAAGCCGGTCGGCCTGCTGACCAGCCATAACGACCCGGCGGGGCGGCCGACGGTGTTCGACGCCCTGCCGGCCGGACTGCCGCGCGTCATCTCCGTCGGGCGGCTCGACATCAACACCGAGGGCCTGCTGCTCCTGACCAATGACGGCGAGCTGAGCCGGGCGCTGGAGCTGCCCGAGACGGCGCTGGTGCGTCAGTACCGGGCCCGGGCGCGCGGGCGGGTGACGCAGGTTGAGCTGGATCGGCTGAAGGACGGCGTGACCGTGGACGGCGTCCGCTACGGCCCGGTCGAGGCCACCATCGACAAGGCCAAGACCAACGAGGACGGATCCCAGTCGGCCAACCTGTGGATCAGCGTCTCCATCACCGAGGGCAAGAACCGCGAGGTCCGGAAGGTGCTGGAGTCGGTCGGGCTGACCGTCAACCGGCTGATCCGCCTGGCCTACGGGCCGTTCCAGCTGGGGACGCTTCCGACCGGCTCGGTCGAGGAGGTCGGACCCCGGGTCATCCGCGAGATGCTGGCCCAGCACATCCGGCCCGAGAACCTGCCCCAGGGCAATACGGTCGAGACCCCTGCCCCGATCCCCGGCCGTCGCACCGGCGCGCCAAAGGTGGTCGGCAAGTCCGGCTCGGCCATCGCCGATCCGTCGAGGAAACCCAGCCGCGTCCGGGCCGCCGAGACCGCCGCCGAGGAAGGCGCCGCCCGCGCCGCCCGCGCGCCGAAGAAGCCCGGCTGGGCCAAGGCGACGCCGAAGTTCGAGCACCCCAAGAAGGCCTTCAAGCCCCGCGCCCGGCCGGACGGGGAGACCGGCGACGACCGCGCCAAACGTCCCTTCAAGCCGCGCGAGGACCAGATCATCGGACCCAAGTCCCCGACCTGGGCCCGGGACGCCGAGAAGCGCGGCGGCGCCAAACGGTCCGGCGATGGCGCCAAGCGCCCGTTCAAGCCCCGCGCGGACGGCGGATCGACCCGTCCGCCCGGTCGCGGCGGACCGCGCGGCCCCCGCTCCGGCGGCTGATCCATGCGGATCGTCGCGGGAAGGCTGAAAGGCCGGGCCATCGTCGCGCCGGACGGCATGGGCACGCGCCCGACCTCGGACCGGGCGCGGCAGGCCATCTTCAACGTGCTGGAGCACGCCGCCTGGTCCGAGCCGCTCAACGGCGCGCGCGTCATGGACCTGTTCGCCGGATCAGGCGCGCTCGGCTTCGAGGCCCTGAGCCGGGGCGCGGCGTTCGCCCTGTTCGTCGAGACCGATGAGGACGCGCGCGGGGCCATCCGCGACAACGCCGATGCCTATGGCCTGATGGGGGCGACGCGGGTCCATCGCCGGAGCGCCATCGACCTGGGCGTGCGGCCTGGCTCGGATGGGGAGGCCTTCGACCTGGCGTTTCTGGATCCTCCCTATGGCAAGGGGCTGGGGGAGCAGGCGTTGCTGAGGCTGATCGAGGGGAACTGGCTCAAGCCCGGGGCCCTCGTCGTCTTCGAGCGGGGATCGGACGAGCCGGAGATCGAGACGCCCGGCTATGAGCGGCTGGACGCGCGGGACTACGGGGCGGCGCGGGTGTTGTTCCTCAGGACCTCGTCCGGGGCGGGCTGAGCCGGATCGAAATGTGCACCCGAAAAAACAGGGTGCACATCGTGCACATTTGCGGGAACGCCGCCCGGCCCCGGCAGGGACGGATGGACCGGCGGGCCGAGCAAGAGGGTCGCGTCCTCCTCGGCTTCCGCCGCCTCCAACTCCAGCCGGTCGGCCTGCCTCTGATCGGCGATTTCGGCGGGCGTCAGGTCGCGATAGAGGTCGGCGATAAGGGCGTGGTGCTCGGCCTCCAGTTCGCGCCAAAGCCGGCGCCAGCGGGCCGCATCGACCGCCCGGCCCTGCTCCAGCGCCTGCAGATAGCGCCGCCGCGCCGTCTCCATCTGATCGTCCAGCCCCAGGTCGTCATACAGCGCCAGATCCTCGACCCCGGCGGGCGCGTCCTGATCCAGCCGCCGCCAGCCGTGGCGGCGCGCACGGCGTCGAAACGCCGACAGGCCCAGGTCATGGCGCCGACACACGGCCTCGGCCGTCATTCCCGACAGATAGTCCTCGCGGGCCTGGGTCCAGATGTCAGCGGAACGGATGCGATAGGGCGAAAGGTTCATGGGCGGGGAGTGTAAACGGCCCATACGTCAAGATCGGTCGTAGGGCCCCGGGAGGGAAAGCGCGTGGACGCCCAGACGCGATCCAAGACCGCGATCAACGAACTCCTGCGCGACTGAGGTCAGTCCCACCGGGATCACCGCCGGCCTGGCCTGACCTCGCCCTGTTGCCCTACATGAGCCAGTGACCGTCGCGTTGATTGGGTGT
>JAIERG010000216.1 GCA_019747095.1 Caulobacteraceae bacterium
TCGATGTGGCGGGGCGACAGGATGTATTTCTCGATCAGCACCCGGTCGTCGCCGAAGCTGGAGGCCGCCTCGCGCTGGCAGGAGGCCAGGGCATCGAGGAAGGCCGGGGCCTCGTCGACCCGGCGCATGCCCTTGCCGCCCCCGCCCGCCACGGCCTTGATCAGGACGGGATAACCGATGGCGTCGGCCGCAGCTTTCAGCCGCTCGGGCGACTGGTCCTCGCCCATGTAACCGGGGGTGACGGGCACGCCCGCCTCGACCATCAGCTGTTTGGCGGCGTCCTTCAGGCCCATGGCGCGGATCGAGGCCGGCGGGGCGCCGATCCAGGTGATGCCGGCGGCCATGACGGCCTCTGCGAACTCGGCGTTCTCGGACAGGAAGCCGTAGCCGGGGTGGATGGCCTCCGCCCCCGTGGCCTTGGCGGCGGCGAGCACCTTGGCCTGATCCAGATAGCTCTCGCGCGCCGGAGCAGGCCCGATCAGCACGGCCTCATCCGCCTCGCGCACATGCAGAGCGTTGGCGTCAGCCTCGGAATAGACGGCGATGGTGCGCAGGCCCATGCGGCGGGCGGTGCGGAAGACGCGGCAGGCGATCTCGCCGCGATTGGCGACCAGTACGGATGTGAACATGAGGCCGGTTTAGAGGCGCACGCGGCGGGGGTCGAGGCCCCCGGGCCCGCTCTATGGCGCGACCGGCTGGCCCATCTCGTCAAGGCCCGCCGCTTGCAGCGTCACCGGCGGCGTGGTGATGTTTTCACGCACACGCCGCGCGGCGTGCTCACACCGGCCCGGAAGGCCAAAGAACAGTCCAAACGCCTGACTGCGCGCGGCCTCGTCCGGCAAATCCATCAGAGGGGTCCAACGCGCCTCCGCCTCATCTTCGGCCGCCTCCGCAGCCGCACGGGTCGCAGGCGTCTGGCGCGAGGCACCGGCCGCAAGGGCATCACGGAAATCGGTGGCCTCCAGCGCGCCCAGTCGAATGATTTCTCGATCCAGATCGTCTGCGTTGGTCAGGGTCCGGCCAAGCGCGATATGGCCCTCGACCAGGGCCGCACACCATGCGACCAGCGGATAGTCCTGTTCCGGCGCCCCGCGAGGCAGCGGAGTCTCATAGGCGATGGCTTCCCTCGCATTCCTCGCCTCGACGGACTCTGTCGCTTCCCGGGCGGTCGCGATCGGCCCGTCCTGATCCTGGGCCACCGCAACGGAGGCGGTCAGAACAAAGGTGGCGATGGCCGCAAGGGTCGCGGTTTGGGCAAGACTGGCGCGCATCAGGGGTCCGTGGGATGTTTCGACGTCTGGAGCGAGTTCTACGCCTGAAGCGTGGCGATGGTTTTTCCGTGGCGACGTGTTAGCGGGAAATCCTGAAACCGAGGAGGCGCCCGTGCCTGATTTCCGCACCCTGAGCGACACCGTCCTGGTCGCTCCCCAGATCGCCCTGTCCGATCTGGCAGAGGCCGCGAAGCTGGGAGTGAAGACCGTTGTGTCGAACCGCCCGGATGGTGAAGACCCCGGGCAACCCACCGTTGAAGAGGTCGCAGAGGCCGCACGAACGGTAGGTCTGACTTTCGTCCATGCGCCGGTCATTGGGTTCCCTGATGAGGCGGCGGTCGAGGCGGTCGGCGACATTCTGGCCAAAGGCGACCCCGTTCTGATGTTCTGCCGGTCCGGAACCCGGTCCGCGGTCACCTGGGCCCTCGCCATGCGCCAGAAAGGTGCCGATGCCGACAGTCTGCGAGCGGCCGGAGCGCGCGCCGGCTACGACCTCAGCCGCCTGCCGCTCTAGCGTTCGATCGCCACCCGCGCAGCGTACGGAACCGGCTCGGGCGTACATGAAGCGACTACCAGCTGCGCCGTCATGAGACACAGGATCGCTGCTGCAATGGGTTGGAGCCGATTTGAAACAGAATAGGCGATGGCGCGGGCCATTTGGGACGCTCCGGAATGGTTTACGACACGTTAAGGCAAGCTCCGCGCCGCCATATCAGGAACCGCGATGATCCCGTTCGTTCGAGAGTTCGACTTCGCCTACGGTCGGCGAGACCAGGTCTCCCCCCTGATCCAGCGGGTCATCGCCAACAATCCGGGGCCGTTCACCTTCACCGGGACGGGGACCTACATCGTCGGCCGCAATGAGGCGGACGCCGGCGTCGCCGTCATAGACCCCGGCCCCCCCGATGAGGCGCATCTTCAGGCCCTAATGATGGCCGTCGAAGGTCGACGCGTGACCCATGTCCTGGTCACCCATACACATCGCGACCATGCGCCCCTCGCCCGGCCGTTCGCCGAGGGCGTGGGGGCACCTATCCTGTCCATGAAACCGCCAGTCCGTCAGACCCATGCCTCTGGCGGGCTGGACGAGGATGAGGATGAGGCCTTTGTTCCAGACACCGTCCTGATGGGTGGTGAGAGGATCAGCGGGGACGGCTGGACCCTGTCCGCCCTGGCCACCCCCGGACATGCCTCCAATCACATGGCCTTCGCGCTGGAAGATGAGAACGCCCTGTTCTGCGGTGACCACGTCATGGGCTGGTCAACCACCGTGGTCGCGCCACCGGATGGAGACATGGCGGACTACATGGCCAGCCTCGATCGAGTGATCGAGGCGGGCTTCGACACCCTTTGGCCCACGCATGGGGCTCCCGTCACTCACCCGGAGCCATTCCTGGCGGCCTATCGAGCCCACAGGCAGGAGCGCGAGGCGCAGGTCGTGGCCCGGCTGGCTGCGGGCGACAGAACCATCGCCGAAATGGTGCCAGCGCTCTATGCGGCGGTCGATCAGCGGCTTTGGCCAGCCGCCAGCCTTTCGGTCTGGGCCCACCTGATCAAGCTGGTTATGGAGGGCCGCGCCTTCAGCGACGGGGAACCGACGCTGGCTGCGACCTACGCCGGGGCCTGAAGGTTCGACACGATCTTCTGCAACAGGCGGCACGCCTCGCCGCCGTCAGATCGGGCTTCCCGTGAGGCGACGCGCACGTCAGTCTGGCCCGGCCGGATGCGGATGACAGCGTCGTGCTTGAAGCCGAACCAAAAGCCGGTGCGCGTCCCATCGGCGCGGCCGACGCCCGTACCCAGGATCGTGAAGCCCGCCTCCTGCAAGGCGTAGGCGGCAACGCTTGGGGCCACTTGCGTCGGGGCAGAGACGGCCTCGCAGGTCGCGAACGTCGCGGCTGCGCCAGTCGGAGCACCTGCAGCCAAGCGATCACCGGCCAGCGGGCCCGAGAACACCGGTGGCTCTGCGGGGTTGGTGGTGACGTCAGAAAAGGTCGCCATCACGCCGGCGACCGGCAGACCGTGCGAACCGATATGCAGGCCATAGACCGTCGCCGTAGCGCCGCCTGCGATGAGGCCTATCAGAGCAAAGGGCCAGGCCTTGCGCTCACCGAGGGCGACGATCAGCCCACCGATCGCCGCAACCGCCCCGAGCGCCGCGAACGCGAGCCCGACGCGCATGGCCACCAGCGAGTAGCCGGTGGTCCAGTCCCAGCCTCCGATCTGGACACCGGCCACCGCGACGAAGGCCGTGGCCGGAGCCAAGAGCGTCAGAGCCAAAAGAACCCGCGCCCAGCGGACCGAGCGCGAATCCTGTGCCATGGCGTCAGACCGTCTCGGCCGGCGCGGCGGTCGGCAGGCGGTAATCCTTCATCCGCTCGCGAAGCAGCTTCTTGTCGATCTTGCCGGTGGCACCCAGAGGGATGTCATCGACGAAGACCACGTCATCAGGCATCCACCACTTGGCGATCTTGCCTTGCAGGAAGTCCAGGTGCTCCTGCTTGTCCTGGCTCTCGCCAGGCTTGAGCTTGATCACGAGGACTGGCCGCTCGTCCCACTTGGGGTGGGCCGCGCCAATGACAGCGGCCAGCTCGGCTTTCGGGTGGCCCACGGCGATGTTCTCAATCTCGATCGAGCTGATCCACTCTCCGCCGGACTTGATCACGTCCTTGGCGCGGTCGGTGATCTGCATGAAGCCGTGCTCGTCGATGGTGGCGACGTCGCCAGTGTCGAAGAAGCCTTCGTTATCCAGGATCTCTCCGCCCTCGCCCTTGAAGTAGGCACCCGCGATGGTCGGGCCACGCACCATCAGCCGGCCATAGGTGGAGCCGTCATGCGGCATCTCTTGCCCGGCGTAGTTCTTGAGCTTCAGCTCCACTCCCAGCGGCGGCATGCCCTGCTTGACCCGCCACTTCATGCCCTCGTCGTAAGGCAGTGCGGCAAGTTCCGGGGTCAGATTTGAGAGCGTGCCGATGGGTGATGTCTCGGTCATGCCCCAGCCCTGCAGCACCTCGATGCCGAACTCGTCATTGAAGGCGCGGATCAGGCTCTCGGGCACGGCCGAGCCGCCGATCAGGACCTTCTTGACCGTGGGAATCTTCAGATTGTGCTCGCGCAGGTGGGCCAGCAGCCCCTGCCAGACCGTGGGAACGGCTGCCGAGAAAGTAACGCCCTCGCTTTCGATCAGCTCGTAGATAGCAGCGCCATCCATGCGCGCGCCCGGCATGACAAGCTTGGCTCCGGCGGCCGGTCCGGCGAAGGCGATGCCCCAGGCGTTGGCATGGAACATGGGCACGACCGGCAGGATGGTCTCCTTCGGCGACGGCCCCAGGACGGTCGACTGCATCCCCAGCAGAGTGTGGATGAAGTTCGAACGGTGCGAGTAGAGAACGCCCTTGGGGTTCCCTGTGGTTCCCGAAGTATAACAAAGGCCGCAAGCGGTCTTTTCGTCGAAGCCTCCCCAGTCGCAATCCTCAGACATCCCATCCAGGACCGCCTCGTAGCATTCCGCCTTAGGCAGCTTGGTCGCCGGCATGGTGACGTGGTCCGTCATGACCACGACCCGCTCCACCGTGGGACAGTGAGGCAGGATGGCCTCAAGGAGGGGCACAAAGGTCAGGTCGACGAAGATGATGCGATCTTCGGCGTGGTTGATGATGTAGACCAGCTGCTCCGGGAACAGGCGGGGGTTCAGGGTGTGGCACACGGCACCGATGCCCATGATGCCATACCAGGCCTCGATATGGCGCCCGGTGTTCCAGGCCAGCGTGGCGACCCGGTCGCCCACCTTGATGCCCCAACCTTTCAAGGCGTTCGACACACGCTTGGCCCGACCATGGATTTCGCCATAGGTGGTGCGCACGATGGGTCCTTCGACTGAACGGGTCACGACCTCCCTGTGCGGGTGCCAGTTCTTCGAGTGGTCCAGAATCCGGTCGACCGTTAGCGGCCAGTCCTGCATCAAACCCAGCATTACGTTCCCTCGGCAATGCCCCTGCTATGTGCGGGGCTTGGCCTCAACCTAGCCGAGGTCCGGCGCGGGCCGCAACGTGACGCTGGGTCACCTTTGCCAAATGGCCTAGCTTCATCGTTGCCTCAAAGTCGATTTTGGCATTCTCTCCGAACGTCGGCCCCGCAACAAGGAACTGCCTCATGCGCCTGATGCCCCGAACCGCCTTCGCTCTGGCCGCCGTGATGGCCGTGACCGCCTGTGATCGATCGATCGAACCAACCGAAGCGCCGGTCGCGCCGGCCGGTGCACCTTCTGAGGCGGCGGTGCCACCGGCGACAGCCCAACAGTCAGGAGGCCTGACCATAGAGGGCGAAGGTCTGAGAGTGTTTGATGCCGAGGGTGCTGCCCGCGCGCTGCCTTTCGGCTCACCGCAGGAAACCGTCATCGCGGCCGTGAGCGCCACGACTGGCGGGGCAGCTCCCGAGCAGAACACGAATGAGGAGTGCGGTCAGGGGCCGGTCCAATTCGCCCAATACGACAATGGCTTGCAGCTCCTGTTCCAGCAGGGCGAGTTCCGGGGATGGTTCCTTGACGAAGCTGGTCTGACGACCGTCGACGGCATCGGCGTGGGCACCCCCCGTGCAGACCTCAACGCCGCCCGTCCGATCGAAATCGACGCGCAATCCACCCTCGGGATCGAATTCACAGCCGGCGATCTGGGTGGTTTCCTGACTGCAGCTGACGGCTCCGGCGCAGTGGAGTCGCTGTACGCTGGCGACACCTGCTTCTTCCGCTGAAGTCCGGCGGGAGCTAGACCCCGCCCATGGCAATCCTCATCGCAATCACCGGAGGCTCGGGGTCGGGCAAGTCGACGCTGGCCGAGACCGTCGCGGCGGTCCTGCCAGCAGGCCAGGCCGTCTTGCTGCGGGAAGATTCCTACTACCGCGACGCGGCATCTCTTCCGGGATTTGACGCGGCGAACTTCGACTTCGATGACGTCGCGGCACGGGATCACGAGAGACTGCAGACCGATCTGGCCGCGCTCAAGGCAGGACGCGATATCGTCGCCCCGATCTATTCCTTCATCACCCATGGTCGCGAACCCGGCGGCGAGCCGGTTCGGGCTGCGGCGGTCGTGATTGTCGAGGGGACGCATCTGCTATGCACGCCCTCTCTCGCTGCCCTTTTCGACATCCGCGTTTTCGTCGATACGCCAGCGGACATCCGTTTCATTCGCCGGCTACTGCGGGATCAGGCGGAGCGCGGACGCACCGCAACATCCGTTATCGACCAGTATCTGAAGACGGTCCGCCCGGGTCATGAACGGCTGACGGAGCCTTCGCGAACGCAGGCTGACTTTATCGTTGCAGACGCCACGGCAGCGGTCAGACTGGAAGATCCGCAGGCGGTTGTGCGGCTGGCAGCCCCCCTTCTCGCTCACCCTCTGCTCAGCACACTGATCAATTCTGATCTGTAACGGTGTTATGGCGTGTTCCGGTTGTGCCCGGTTTGGTCTAGGCATCCGACTCCATGAACTCACACGCGACCGGCATTTTGCCAGATCTGAAACCCGGCGAAGACAACCGGCGAGACACCATCGTCGGACAGGCCAGACGGTTCTTCATGAGCCAAGGCTATGCCGCGACCCGTATAGAGCCGATCGCCAGAGCGGCCAGTGTTTCTACCGCGACGCTCTATGCCTATTTTCCTTCAAAGGAACATCTGTTCGGCGCGGTTATCGAGGACGCCGCCCACGATTTCTCGAGGCAGATGGAAACTGTCCGCCTTACAGAGGGCTCGGCCCGCGACGTCTTGATGGGCTTCGCCCTTGCTTATGCCCGCTTCATGGGTGATCCGTTCGTTCGCTCGGTTTTCAGGCTCGTCATGGCTGAGCGGCCGCGGTTTCGCGAGGTCGCCATCGGCTTCTTTGACAAGGGACGAAGCGACTTCGGTCACCCCCTCATCCTCGCCCTGGAAACTTTGGCCGAGCGAGGTGAGCTGAGGATCGTAAAGGCGTCCTGGGCCGCCGGACAGCTGATGGGCATGGTGGAACATCCGGTATTCTTCATGCCCTTGGTAACCGGAGACGAGGTCCAGGCCGAGCGCAGGCCCGAGCAAATCGCGTCCGAGGCGGTCGAAACCTTCCTGGCCCGCTACGGCACCTGACCGTCAGGGCTGAAGCCGCGTCTTGCGCCAGCCGTCGGCAGACCGGTCAAATCTCAGTCGATCGTGCAGGCGGTAAGGTCTGTCCCGCCAGAACTCGACCGCGCCAGGGACAACACGCCAGCCAGTCCAGTGGGGCGGGCGAGGCGGCTCAATGCCGTCAAAACGAGCCGCCTCGCGCGACACGGCGGCCTCGAGAGCCGACCGGTCCGCCAGCGGCCGCGACTGATCCGAAGCCCATGCCCCGATGCGGCTCTCTCGTGCACGGCTGGCGAAATAGGTGTCCGCCTCCTCCGAGGTGACCGGCTCAATGAGCCCGCGCACGCGAACCTGTCGGCGCAAGGTCTTCCAGTGAAACAACAGGGCGACCTTTGGATTGCCCGCCAGTTGCAGCCCCTTGGCGCTCTGGGCGTTGGAATAGAAGGTCAGGCCACGCGCATCGACATCCTTCAGAAGCACCATCCGGCTGTCCGGTGCTCCATCTTCATCCACAGTCGACAACGCCATGGCGTTCGGATCATTGGGCTCGTGGGCGCGGGCGTCGGCCAGCCACTCGACGATCAGTCCGATCGGTTCAGAGCGATCGAAGATGGTCTCATCGCCGTTCGCAGCGAGGGCAGCGGCATAATCACGGGCGTACTCTTCGCGAGTTGGGCTGGGCGGGATCACAAGGCTGGTCATGTGGCCGCTATAGCAAGAGCGGTTGTGAGCTGCACGGTTAACCCCGCCTTGACCATGATGTCGGCCTATTGGCCGCATGTCCGCTGCCGGCCCTTCCCTGACCGAAGCCTTCGCCGCTCTGGGCCTGCATGGCCCAGCCGACCAGGCTGCCGTTGTTCGGGCCTTTCGGCTAGCGGTGAAGTCGGCCCGGCCGGACCAGCCGGGGGGCGACGCAGAGCGGTTCCGTCGGGTCATCGCAGCCTACCGCTTGATCCAGTCGCGCGGAGGCGTTCGCGCCGCCCTGACAGCACCGCGCCAGCGCCCCATTGCCCTCCCGGTCGTCGGATTGACACCGCGTCAGGCCCTTGGTGGCGGCGTCGCCGAGGTCCGGCTGGGGACCAGAACGCTGCGGGTCCGAGTGCCGGCCGGCATGCGGACAGGCGAGCATCTTCGTCTGCGCGGGGCGAGCGAAGAGGGTAGCGATCTGCATCTGCCCATTCTGATCCGTTCGGGCGAGGGTTTGACGGTGGTCGGGGACGATCTGCACATGACGTGGGACACGTCGCGCCGTTTGCTCAGCGACGGGGGTCGCATCGAGATTGAGACCCACGCGGGACTTCAGGCCGCTTGGGTGACTGCAGGACTAGCCGAGCCGGTCCGGCTGAGACTGCGCGGTCTGGGCCTGCCCGCGCGTGGCCGGCATCGACAAGGGCATCTTTTCGTCCATCTGACGCCCGGAGAAGATGTTCCTTCGGCAGCCGAGGATTTGCTGGCCCGGTTCACCCGCGTCTGGACGCCGGACCGGCTGGCGGCCTAAGCGTCGCAGGTCATGTCCCACAACACCTTTGGCCATCTGTTTCGCGTGACGACCTGGGGCGAGAGCCATGGGCCGGCGATCGGTTGTGTGGTGGACGGGTGTCCGCCGCTGATCCCCCTGACCGAGGCCGATCTGCAGCCCTGGCTGGATCGTCGGAAGCCCGGCGGCAGCCGCTTCGTCACCCAGAGGAAGGAAAGCGACACAGCCCGCATCCTGTCCGGCGTGTTCGACGACGGCGAGGGTCGAGTCACGACAGGCACGCCCATCGCGATCCAGATCGAGAACGAGGACGCGCGGTCCAAAGACTATGGCGAGATCGCCCGCGCCTACCGCCCCGGCCACGCCGACGTGACGTATCAGACGAAGTACGGCGTGCGGGATCATCGCGGCGGCGGCCGCTCCTCGGCGCGCGAGACCGCCAGCCGGGTCGCTGCGGGCGCGGTGGCGCGGAAGGTGCTGGGCGACGGCGTGGTCATCCGCGCGGGTGTCGTCCAGCTGGGGCCGCACCGGATCTCGGGGGAGGCCGTGGACTTCGACGCGGTCTACGACAACCCGCTGTTCGCGGCCTCGGCCGAGGTGGTTCCGGCGTGGGAGGCCTATCTTGACGAGGTCCGCAAAGCAGGATCGTCGATCGGCGCCGTTGTGGCGCTGGAAGTCTCCGGCGTACCCGCAGGCTGGGGTGCGCCGCTCTATGGCAAGCTGGACGCCGAACTGGCCGCCGCCCTGATGAGCATCAACGCCGTCAAGGGCGTGGAGATCGGCGCAGGCTTCGGCGCGGCGGAGCTGTCCGGAGAGGCCAACGCCGACGAGATGCGGCTGGGGTCCGGCGGAAGCATCGAATACCTGTCCAATCATGCAGGCGGCATCCTGGGCGGCATCTCCACGGGTCAGGCGATCACGGCGCGGGTGGCGTTCAAGCCGACCTCGTCGATCCTGACGCCACGACGGACGGTGACGCGGGACGGGACCGAGACCGATCTGCGAACCAAGGGCCGGCATGACCCCTGCGTGGCCCTGCGCGGCGTGCCGGTGGTCGAGGCGATGGCCGCCTGTGTGCTGGCGGATGCGATGTTGAGGCACCGCGCGCAGGTCGGCTGAAACAGCCAAGGTCATCTTTGGTTCACCAAGACCGTGCCACATGCGGACCATGACCCAAGCTCTGCGACGCGCCGCCGCCCTGTCCGCCGTTCTGGCGGGCTCACTGATGCTGCAGGGCTGTCTGGTCGGCGCCGTCGTCGGCACGGCGGGCGCGGTCGTGGGCGGAGCCGCCAAGGCGACCGGAGCGGTCGTCGGCGCGGGCGTCGACGCCGTGACCACCTCGGACGAGGAGACGCGGGCCCGCCGCGAGCGCGAGCAGCGCGAATACGAGCGCGAGCAACGCCGTTGCGAGGAACGCCAACGCCAAGGCCGTCCCTGCTAGAGACGCTTCTCGACTGCGTAGTTGTGGATCGGCACCCCGCCGACCTCGAAGTCCCGCCGATGCAGAACGACGAACCCGCGCCGGACAAAGAATCGGCGAGCCGCTTCGCTGGCCTCCGAATAGAGACGCTGGACATCGGCTGAGCGAGCGACCTGCTCCACCGCATCCAGCAACCGATCCGCGACACCACGACCTTTGGCCTCCGGCGCGACGTAGAGGAAATCGATGTGGCCGTCGGCTTCCAGATCGATAAACCCCAATAGCTCGCCGTCTGCCCGATCGGCGACGAAGGCCCAGCGGCCGTCTTCCATGCGCTCGGCGAACCGTAGGGCCGACAGGCCGGCTCCGGCCCACGCCTCGACTTGCTCGGGTGCATAGTCCGAGGGTCCCAGGGCGCGCACGGATCTCTGATACAGCGCCGCCATCGCTTCGGCGTCGCCGTGCGCGTTAGGCCGAACCTGCATCAGCGCACGCCGATGTATTTGTGCGTCTGGACGCTGAGCCGCCATTTGGGGTGGGCCAGGCAGTAGTCGATGGCGGCGACCGTGTTCGCCGCCTGATCGGGGCCGTCCATCGGCTGGAGCCAGAAGCGCTCGAAGCCGAGGTTCTCGAAGCGGTCGGGCATGGCGAGCGCCTGCGGATAGACCAGCTTCAGCTCCTGTCCGGTCGTCTGCACGACCGGCGCGGCGGCCTTGGGGCTGACGCAGATCCAGTCGATGCCGTCGGGCGCCACGATCGTGCCGTTGGTCTCCACCGCAATGTCGAAGCCCCGCGCCTTGAGCGCCTTGATCAGGGCGTCGTCCAGTTGGAGCAGCGGCTCTCCGCCCGTGCAGACCACCAGCCGAGGGTCGCCGTCGCGGCCGATCCAGAAGGAGGCGACGTGGTCGGCCAGGGCGTCGGCATCGGCGAACTTGCCGCCCCCGTCGCCGTCGGTTCCGACGAAGTCGGTGTCGCAGAAGGTGCAGACAGCGCTCGCGCGGTCCTGCTCGCGCCCGCTCCAGAGATTGCAGCCGGCGAACCGCAGGAAGACGGCGGAACGGCCGGCCTGACCGCCCTCCCCCTGGATCGTCAGAAAGGTCTCCTTGACCGAATAGGTCATCGGGCGGCGGTCCATTCGGCCCAACCGGCGGCGCGCAGTTCGCAGGCCGGGCATTCGCCGCAGCCGTAGCCCCAGGCATGGCGATGCGCGCGGTCGCCGCGATAGCAGGTGTGGCTTTCGTCGACGATCAGATCGACCAGAGGGGCCCCGCCGATGCGGTCGGCGAGCGCCCAGGTCTGGGCTTTCGTCAGGGCCATGAGCGGCGTCTCGATGGGCACGGGTTTGTCGAGGCCGAGCGTCAGCGCGCGGCTCACGGCCTCGATGGTGTCGCGGCGGCAGTCGGGATAACCGGAGAAGTCGGTCTCGCACATGCCGCCGACGAGCACGTCCAGCCCGCGCCGGTCCGCCAATGCCGCCGCGACGCTGAGGAAGACCAGATTGCGGCCGGGCACAAAGGTCGTCGGCAGGCCCCGCGCGCCGATCTCGATGGCGCGGTCGGTGGTCAGGGCCGTCTCGCCGATGGCCCCGAAGCCGGTCAGGTCGACGACATGGTCGGGGCCGAGCCGCTCGGCGAAGTCGGGCAGCGCGATCGCCATGCCGTCGCGCACGCGCAGCCGCGCCGCCATCTCGACCGCGTGACGTTGGCCATAGTCGAAGCCGACGGTCTCCACGCGGGCGTACCGCTCCAGCGCCCAGGCGAGGCAGGTGGCGCTGTCCTGTCCGCCAGAGAACAGGACGAGGGCGGAGGTCTGGGCGGGCGAGGTATCAGTCATGACGGGCCTGCGGTCGGCCGGACGGCCGCGCGCATGGACAAGGGGATGGGAAAGGGCGGGTTCGCCGCCTCCCTACATCACCCGGCGTCCGCTCGCAAAAGCCTCAGTCGCCGTGCCCGTGGCCGTCCGTCTCGGCGTGGGCCGACCCAGGCACGAAGCCCTCGTCGCCCTCGTGTTCGAACCAGAAGGGGGCGCGCGGGCGCTGGCGCAGACCGACCTCGTTCATCCGGTCGTCGTAGAGACGGCCGTTGGCCAGGGTGTAGCGGATCGAGGTGGTGTTACGGATGTTCTCCAGCGGATTGGCGTCCAGCACCACCAGATCGGCCAGCTTGCCGACCTGAAGCGAGCCGATATCGCGGTCCAGCCCCAGTGCTCTCGCCCCGCCGATCGTGGCGGCGCGGAGCGCCTGCATCGGTGTGGCCCCGCCCTGCTGCAGCATCCACATCTCCCAGTGGGCGGCCAGGCCCTCGCGCTGGCCGTGGGCACCGATGGCGACGTCGATGCCGAGGTCGTTCAGGCGCACCGCCTCGCGAGCGATGTCGATGTGGTTCCACTCGTCCTCGGGCAGGGTCACCGGGCGCCGCGCGCGGGCGTCGAGGATGCGGCGCGGCACGTACTGGGTCAGGATCGGGTGATCCCAGACCGGGCTCTCCTGATACCAATAGTTCTCCCCGAAGCTGCCGCCATAGGCCACGACGAGGGTCGGGTTGTAGGCGGTCTCGGACTGACGCCACAGGTCGTGGACGTCGTCATACAGGTTGGCCAGCGGGATGGAGTGCTCGATCGTGGTGTGGCCGTCCACGATCATCGTCATGTTGTGCTGATAGAGGGAGCCGCCCTCAGGCACGACGTTCATGCCCAGCTGGCGCGCCGCCTCGATGATCTGCTGGCGCTGGTCGCGGCGAGGCTGGTTGTAGCTCTTGACGCTCCAGGCACCCACGGCCTGCATGCGACGGAGCGTCGACAGGGCGTCGTCGAGATCGTTGACCACCGCCGTGAAGGCCGTGTTGGCCCCGTACAGGATCGTCCCCGTCGAGAAGATGCGGGGGCCGACCACCCGACCGGCGCGCGCCAGTTCGGAATGGGCGAAGATCTCCGAGGTGTCGTTGGACGGATCGTGGATCGTCGTCACGCCGAAGGCGAGCGCGGCGTAGTTCACCCAGCTCTGCTCGGGGATAATCTCGTCCGAGCCCATCGAGCCGTGCCAGTGGGCGTCGATGAGGCCGGGGATGATGGTCTTGCCGGTCACGTCCACGACCTCGGCGCCGGCGGGGATCTGAACCTCCGAGCGCGGGCCGACGGCGGCGATGCGGTTGCCGTTGGTGACGATCACGCCGTCCTCGATGACCCGCTCGCCGTCCATGGTGACGATGCGGGCGCCGACCAGCGCAAGCCGGCCTTCTGGGCGGTCGGCGGCCTGGGTGAAGCCGATGTTGATGCCGGTCTCCGGCGGATCGGGCAGGTCGGCGGGGTCACCCTCGACGAAGGCGAAGCCCTGGCTCAGGTCGCGACTGAACAGCTGGGGTCCCAGCGCCCAGTTCAGGCGGCTGGAGTCGCCCGACCAGTGGATCCAGTCCCCAGCGTCGCGGGTGAAACGGGTCTGCGGCAGGGCCTTGCCGTCGGCAGACAGGGTCACGGGACGGCCGGTGCGGGCGAAGGGGGCGACGAAGGCGTTGAACCGCTCGTTCCACGCCACCCAGCGCTCGTCGGGAGAGATGGCGAAGTCGGCGGCCCATTCGCTGACCAGATGGACGCGCTCGTCGCCGCCGTTCAGATCGACGGACTTCAGCGCGGCGTTGGCCTCCTGACGGCCGGTGAAGAAGACGCGGTCGCCGCTGGCACCGAACTGGGGCGCACGGCCCTCGTCGGTGATCAGGGTGGCGTCGCCGCCCGAGGCCGGGACACGATAGAGACCCGTGTCGCGGCCGTAGAGGCCGGAGGTCAGGAAGCCGTCGGAGGTCTTGCGGAAGACGATGGTCCGGCCGTCCGGCGAGAAGACCGGCTCGACGTAGTGGCCGGGGCGACGGGTGACGACGCGCCCCTCCCCACCCGAGGCCGGAACGACGCGGACCGTGCCCAGCTCCTGATCGTCCCAGGTCGTGTAGACGATTGACCGGCCATCGCGCGACCAGCTGGGATAGAGCTCGAAGTGGTCGGACTGGCGGGTCAGGCGACGCGGCGTCCCCTCCGGCAGGTCGCGGATCCAGAGATGGCCCAGCGCCTCGAAAACGACGCGAGAGCCGTCGGGCGACGTCTGGGCCCAGCGGATCATGCGGACGTCGAACTGGTCGGGCGCAACCTCGACCGGGAAGCGAACGGCCTGCTGCATGCGGCGGGTGTCGTTGACGCGGAACGGGATGTCGGTCGCCACGCCCGTGGCCACGTCGATGCGGCGGATCTTGCCGCCCGCCCAGACGACGATGGAGCGGTTGTCGGGCGTCCAGCTGAAGGCCGGATACACGCCGTGGACGGCCCAGGTTTCCTGCAGGTCGCGGTCCAGGCCGTTGTAGATCGGGACCTCGCGGCCGCTGTCGATGTCCATCACGAACAAGGTCGACTGGTAGCGGACGCGCCGGATGAAGGCGAGCGAACGGCCGTCGGGCGACGGCGTCGGCCGGATCGAGCCGCCGGGGCCGGACAGATATTCCTCGATCTCGCCCGTCTCGCGGTCCAGCCGCTGGATGACGTAGATCTCGCCGTTGACGTCCTTGGAGTATTCGAACGTCGGCCCCGGCGTGGCGTCGTCGGAGAAATACAGATATCGGCCGTCGGGCGAGAAGGCGGGTTCGCCCGTGTCCTTCTGCTGGGTCCGGCGCTCTGTCAGTTGCACGCCGTTTCCGCCCGAGCGGTGCCACATCCACATCTCGCCGGCGCCGAGCGACCGGGACGAGGTGAAGTGCTTGCGCCCCACGATGAACTCGCCATCCGGGGTCCATTCGGGCGAGTTCACAAGCCGGAAGCTCTCGTCCGAGACCTGCGTCGGGTTCGAGCCGTCGCGGTTCATGATCCAGATGTTGTCGCCGCCGCCCCGGTCGGAGGTGAAGGCGATCCTGGTCCCGTCCGGGGAATACTTCGGCTGCATGTCCCAGGCGACGCCCGAGGCGATGGCGCGCGCCTCTCCGCCCTCGATCGGCATGACGTAGATGTCGCCGAGCAGGTCGAAGACGATCTCGCGGCCGTCCGGACTGACGTCCAGGGCCATCCAGGTGCCTTCGGTGACGTCAATCTGGACATCCGAGACCGGGCCGGGCGGGTTCTGGACGTCCCAGTCTGCCTCGCTCGGATCAGCATCAGTTTGAGCCGGCGCGGGCGAAGTGGCGACCAGCATCGGGTCGCTTTGCGCATGTCCGACGGTTATGGCGGAGAGGCTGAGACCAACGGCAAGGAGGACACGCAAAAGCACTTGGCAACTCCCGCTGGCAAAGGGCCACCTCCTTTAGGGCCGCGCCTGGTGCCTTGGCCAGCCCTGCGTCCGCACTAAGGTGAAGCTGAAAGTCACTCTCTCGCGACGGAATCCCTTCACAAAGAGCGTCTAACGTCGTGACGTGACCCCCTGAAACTCCTTCAGGAATAGCTAGAGTCCGCCCAACGAAGGACGGACAGAATGAAGCGATCG
>JAIERG010000014.1 GCA_019747095.1 Caulobacteraceae bacterium
CGGATCGCGGCGGTCAGGCCTTCGAGCGAATTGTCGGAGACCATCCGCCCATTCACGAAGAAGGTCGGAGTTCCCTGCACACCTGCTGCTCGCGCAGCCTCAACACCGGCTCTCAGCGTGTTCAACGTAGCCGGGTCCGCCAGACAGGTCTGGATCTGCTCCATAGACTTGCCGCTCACAGCGACGGCCCCTGTCAGCCAAGGTCCAGGCTGTCCGCTTTCGAACAAGGCGGGCTGGCCGTCGAACAGGGCATCGGCCACGTCGTGGAAACGCTCGGGTGCTGCGCAGCGCGCGATTCCGGCTGCCTGGGCTGCCAGCTGTGCGGGCGATGTCGGAAAGTCGCGAAAAACCAGCCGGACCTGACCGGTATCGACAAACCGCGCGCGGAACGCCGGATAAACGTTCTGGTGCCAGTCGCCGCAATGCGAGCAGGTGAAGGACGCGTACTCGATAACCGTCACCGGCGCGTCGGCGCGTCCCAAGACTCGATCCGCAGCCGTCACGGGCGGTGGAGCGGCCTGCGCCACCGCCGAGACTGGTGCGATCAGCAACGCGGCCACCACCCAAAAGGCGCGAACAAGGCTCACCGCGATCAGCCTTCCGCCAGGGCGGCGTCTACCGCCGCCGACAGACCGGCCAGGGAGGTGTCCTGCACTTGCTGGCCATTGACCATGAAGGTTGGGGTGCCACCGACCCCGGCGTCCAGGGCGGCCTTGATGCGCTCGTCCATGGCCTTGATGGCCGCCTCGTCGGTGACGCACGCCTGGAACTGCTCCTCGCTGAGACCCACGCCGTTTGCGATGCGCAGCAGGACCGGACGGGGGCCTGCCGGTCCAAACATCTCCTGCTGGCTGGCCATGATCTCCTCGATGACCGGGAAGTAGTTCTCTTCGCCGGCGCAGCGCGCCATCAGGAAGCCCGCGACCGCCACCGGCTGGGGCGGGGTGGGAAACTCCCGGAACACGAAGCGCACCTTGTTGGTGTCGACGTACTTGGCCTTGAACTCCGGCCAGACCTGCTGCTGCCAGGCCGCGCAGACGCCGCAGGTGACCGAGGCATACTCCACGACGGTGACCTTGGCACCCTCGGGCGCGCCCTTGGCCATGTCGCCTGCCGCTGGCGCACCTGCGCCCGAGCCCGAGCACCCCGCCAACGCGGCCATAGCGGCAAGCGCCGCGCCAGTGACGGCCGCGCGGCGGCTCATGGAGGCAAACTTGAAACGACCGTCGGCGCGCATGGCGTGTTCCTCTAGCGAACGAAACCGGATGATCACGCGATTCCCCTTGGCCCGCGCGGGTCTCCCAACTGTCGAGAACAGGTGCGGCGGAAAAAGGTCAAGGGGATTGTCGCTTCATGCGCGCCCTCACGCATGGGGGGCCTGCCTAGTGTCCTGCTGTGTGGCCCAAGCTTGGTGATCCGGTGCATCCTGGCTGGCTGCTCAGCCATGTCTTTGCGGCTTCGACGACGGCGTCATCCGGGTCGGTCGATAGCCCCGGGCCAGTTTCGACGACTTCATCCGGCGGAATGCCGTCCGGATATATCCTGCCGTCGCGGTCCTTCAGGTAGGTGAATGTCACAGCCATCATCAAGCCGTCGCTGAGGGTCAGGATGGCGTTTCCGCTCGCTGCGCCAAAGGTGGTCTCGCCGAAGAACCGAGTCTGCGGGCGTCCACGCAGCGCCAGCGCTGTTCCCTCACCCGAACTTGCAACCCCGTGATCCACGAGAACGGCAACGGGGCGTGCTGCCTCATCGGCCGACCCAGACCATGTCGGCAGACGACCGAGGACCTCGGCGTTGCTATCATCCGACAGACTGGCGACCATTTGCCCATCCCGGAAGAACAACCTGCCGGTCTCGACGCCGGGGGCAGCGACAGGGAGGGTGAAATCATCCCCCAGCAGCGGCCACAGTCCGGCGATCATCGGGAACATGTTGCCGCCGGTATTGCCGCGCAAGTCTACAACATAGCCACACGACCCACCGGGGCGATCCAGAGCCGTTGTGATCGACTGTGCGAAGGCGTTATCCGCATCGTCTTCGTTAAAGGCAGGGATCACCACCAACCGCGCCATGCTTTCGTTGGCGAGAGACAGGTCGCGACCTGAAACCTGTCGGCCCCGGAACTCGGAAACGATTGCTCGCCGCCGCGGCAGATCTGGCAGAAAGCGCTCCCGACCATTGCGTCTGATCCACTCGTCCACTTGCTCGTCGCTGGGTAGAATTCGCGAGTGATTGTCGTTCAGGGACCACACAATCAGATGGTAGGCGGGCAGCAGATCGATCGTGTCCTGTGCTGATGCCGCCAGGTCGCGGGCTCGAGCCTCCACCGCGTTCCAGTCCACGCGGTCACGGTTCATGGCAATCGGCCGCACGGCGTTCAGCGCCTCCGTGACCCGGGCCTGGGCATCAAACCCATCTTGCGATCTGGCTGTACTGGTCGAGCTAGCCAACACCGCCGCAATCGCCAGACACTTCCAATGCTTCAGCATGCGAACGTCACCCCCTCAGAGTCCCCACGAAGCAACAGTTTATATGTGGCCAAGGGTCCTCGTCAGCCCCGGGGCTCCCTGTCACGTGGCCGTCCGTGCCTGGTCTCATTCGAGAGCACCGCACGGCCCAGATTGGTCAGCGCCGCCTTGAGAGCATCCGGCGCGGCCTCGACAGACTGTTTCAGGTCAGCCTCCGCCGCCGCGTCGAGCGGTTCGATCCGTCGGCGCGCGCCCTTGGTGGAGGCGGCGACGACGGGCAGGGGCTTTACCGGGCCTTGCGCGATCCGCAACTTCTCGACCGCGCCTTCTCCGAGAAACAGGTTTACGCGTTTGAGGATATCGGCCGACTGGTGCTGGACCAGAAGCGCGGCCGGACCCGCGACGCGCAGCTCCAGTGTTCCACCTGAGCCCGCCTGGCCCTTGGTCAGCTTCTGCGGCCGGGTGACCCGGGCCAGCTGGTCGCCGACGATCTCGCGCCAGCGCGGCTCCAGCGCGCCCGCGCCCCGCCCGAACTTCGCGTCCAGCTCCTTGATGAGCGGTGCCAGCGTCCGCCCGGCCGGAGGCGCGGGGCGCGGCATGGGCCGGGTCCGCCGCCGCGACAGGATCTCGCGGGCCTCGCTTTCGGTGGGCAGATCGCGCGCCATGGCCTCTATATAGCGTGGCCCATGCCCGCCGTCGCCCCAAGCCCCGCCGACCTCGACATCCCCGCCCTGCGCCGGGCGCTGCTCGAGTGGTACGATGCCAACGCCCGCGTCCTGCCCTGGCGCCGCCCGCCCGGCTCCGCTGCTCCGGTCGACCCTTACCGTGTCTGGCTGTCCGAGGTGATGCTGCAGCAGACGACGGTCCCGCACGCCACGCCCTACTTCGAGCGGTTCACCGCCCGGTGGCCGACCGTGTCTGACCTCGCCGCGGCCGAGGATGGCGAACTGATGGCCGCCTGGGCGGGGTTGGGCTACTACGCCCGCGCTCGCAACCTGCTGGCCTGCGCTCGGGCCGTGGCGAGGGATCACGACGGCGTCTTCCCGGACACCGAGGCGGGCCTGCTCGCCCTGCCCGGCGTGGGGGCCTACACCGCCGCCGCCGTGGCTGCCATCGCCTTCGACCGCCCCGCCAATGTCGTGGACGGCAATGTGGAGCGGGTCGTCGCCCGCCTGTTCGCCGTCGAGACGCCCCTGCCGGCCGCCAGGCCGGAGCTGAAGCGGCTGGCAGGAACCCTGGTCGCGGACGACCGTCCCGGCGACTGGGCTCAGGTCCTGATGGATCTCGGCTCGACGGTCTGTCGACCGAAGTCGCCGCTGTGCCTGATGTGCCCGATCCGGGATAATTGCGCGGGCCGCGCAACGGGCGAGCCGGAGCGCTATCCTGTCAAGACGAAGAAGGCCGCCAAGCCCCACCGACTGGGCGTCGCCTGGGTGCTCCTTGACGGGGCGGGCCGCGTGGCCCTGGTCCGCCGTCCGGACAAAGGCCTTCTCGGCGGCATGCTTGGTCTCCCGACAGGCAGCTGGGGCCAGGAGTCATTGGATGAGACGCCGCCAGTGGAGGCCGACTGGCGCGACGTCGGTGCGGTGGAGCACGTCTTCACCCACTTCTCCCTGACGCTCTCGGTGCGAGCAGGGGTTGGAGAGGGAGACTTTGTCTGGGTGCCGGAAGCAGAGGCGGCGAAAGCCCTGCCCACGGTATTCAGAAAGGCGCTGGAACGGGGCCTGGCCGCCTGATCCAGAGGCCCTGACTACTGCATTCCAGCGCGCACCTCGGCCCGCAGCGCATCGATGGGGCGTAGGCCCGCGTCTGAACGAAAGCGCCAGTAGGTCCAGCCGTTGCAGGCCGGTGCGTTCTCCAGCAGGGCACCCAGCTTGTGGATTGACCCGGTCAGCGAACCCGAGACCAGCGACCCGTCCGCCCTCACGCGCGCCTCCCGCTCCCCCTTTGGGCAGTAGAGCACATCGCCCGGCGCCAGCAGGCCCGCCTCCACCAGGGCCCCGAACGGCACCTTGGGCTCGGCCTTCCTAGAGCCCATGACCATCAGGTCCTCGGGAGCGGCGGGACGGACCGCCTTGATGCGCTTCTCGGCCACCTTGGCGTACTCGGGATCGCGCTCGATGCCGATCCAGTGGCGACCGAGCCGCTTGGCCGCCGCGCCTGTTGTGCCCGTGCCGAAGAAAGGATCCAGCACCACGTCGCCCGGCCGCGTCGCCGCCAGAAGCACGCGGTGCAGCAGGGCTTCGGGCTTCTGGGTCGGGTGGGCCTTCTTGCCGTCCTCGCCCTTGATCCGCTCCTCGCCGGTGCACAGGGCCAGCGTCCAGTCCGAGCGCATCTGGGTGTCTTCGTTAAAGGCTTTCAGGGCGTCGTAGTTGAAGGTGTAGCGCTTCTGCTCGCGCGACTTGGCGGCCCAGATCAGGGTCTCATGGGCGTTGGTGAAGCGCGTCCCCTTGAAGTTCGGCATGGGGTTGGATTTGCGCCAGATGATGTCGTTCAGAACCCAGTAGCCGAGGTCCTGGATCGCGGCACCCAGGCGGAAGACGTTGTGATAGCTGCCGATCACCCAGATCGAGCCCTCGTCCTTCAGCACCCGGCGGCATTCGGCCAGCCACTCGCGGCAGAAGGCGTCGTAGGCCGCGAAGCTGGAGAACTTGTCCCAGTCGTCGTTGACCGCGTCGACCCTCGAGTTGTCGGGACGCAGCAGGTCGCCGCCCAGCTGGAGGTTATACGGCGGGTCGGCGAAGACCATGTCGACCGAGCGGTCCGGCAGGCTCTTGAGCACCTCGATGCAGTCGCCGATGTGCAGAATGTCGGTCTTGAGATCGGTCACGAAGGCGGCCCCGGCTCCAATAGAGCCGAGACCGTGAATCATCGCGGTTAAGCGAGCGTTAGCCGCCGTTCGCTGCGATCGTCAGAGCGGCCCCGCGACGGAGTTCGCCCGGAAGTCCAAGCACGTAACGCTGAAGGGCTTCGCCATACCCTCGATCTTCGCTCGCGCGTGCGGGATCGTCGCGAAGCGCCGCCTGACGCTCGAAGTTGTCGCGCACCTCTGCGGCATAGCCGGCAATCAGCGGCTCGCTCTGGTGGATCAGGAGTTCGATCTGCGCCATGCGCGCGTCGGCCGGGACGGTCGAATCTTCGGCAATGGCGTCAATACGGTCGCTGAGAGAGTCCAACTGCGTCGTGAAACGCTCCGAGGTGATCTCGAGCGAGGCCTGTATCACATCGAAGCGCGGTTCGGATTGCGGCTGTGACGAAGGGTCGGTCAGCAGGCTCGCGATGACGGAGGCGGTGACAAGCAGCATGGACTGTCCTTGAAATGGGTCTGGAAACAGATTGAAGGAACGTCGGTCGTTCGTTCTTGGATGCGCTAACCGGCTGACGATTTCGGCCTCGTGCAAAATGATCGCGGCCTCGCTAAGACGCCTGGATGATCGCACGCCTTCGCCCCGTTCCCTTCGATCTCGGCCCCGTCCACTTCGTCGGCATCGGCGGCATCGGCATGAGCGGCATCGCCGAGATCATGCTCAAGATCGGCTATTCGGTTCAGGGCTCCGACGCCAAGGCCTCGGCCAACACGGAGCGGCTGGCGGCCCTGGGGGCGAAGATCTTCATCGGCCACGACGCGGCCCATGTGGGCGAGGGCGTCTCGGCCGTCGTCTATTCGACGGCGGTGAAGCCCACGAACCCCGAGATGATGGTGGCGCGCGAGCGGCGCATTCCGCTGGTCCGCCGCGCCGAGATGCTGGCCGAGCTGATGCGGCTGCAGTTCTCGATCGCGGTGGGTGGCACCCACGGCAAGACCACGACGACGTCCATGGTGGCGGCCCTGCTGGACGCTGCGGGGCTGGACCCCACGGTGGTCAACGGCGGTATCATCAACGCCTATGGCACCAACGCCAAGGTCGGCGACGGCGACTGGATCGTCGTCGAGGCCGACGAGTCGGACGGCAGCTTCCTGCGCCTCAAGTCGACGGTGGCCATCGTCACCAACATCGATCCTGAGCATCTGGATCACTACGGCGACTTCGACCGGGTGCGGCAGGCGTTCTGCGACTTCGTCGAGAACATCCCCTTCTACGGCTTCGCGGCGGTGTGTCTGGACCATCCGGAGGTCCAGCGGCTGGTGGCCTCCATCGATAACCGGCGGATCGTCACCTACGGGATCAACCCCCAGGCCATGGTGCGGGCTGACAAGGTCGAGATGGCTCCGGACGGGGCGCGCTTCGATGTGTTGATCCAGGGGCGGGGGCTGGCGGCGCTGGAAGAGCCGATCCGGATCGAGGGCCTGCACCTGCCGATGGCTGGCTGGCACAATGTGGCCAATGCGCTCGCGGCCATCGCAGTGGCGCGGGAACTCGACGTGTCCGATGAGGCGATCCGGGCTGGGCTGGCCAGCTTCGCGGGGGTCAAGCGGCGCTTCACCACGACGGGCGTAGTGAACGGTGTGCGCATCGTCGACGATTACGGGCACCACCCGGTGGAGATCGCCGCCGTGCTGAAGGCCGCGCGCCAGGTGGCCGAGGGTCGGGTCATCGCCGTGGTCCAGCCGCACCGGTTCACCCGTCTGCGCGACCTGATGGACGAGTTCTCTACCAGCTTCTCGGACGCCGACAGCGTGATCGTGGCCGACGTCTATGCGGCGGGCGAACAGCCGATCGAGGGCGTGGACAAGCAGGCGCTGGTCGACGGAATCCGCCGCTACGGGCACTTGCGGGTCTCGGCGCTGGAGAACGCCGCCGTTCTGCCTCGCGTCATCGCCGAGGAGGCCAAGGCTGGCGACGTGGTCGTGCTGCTAGGGGCTGGGGACATCACCGCCTGGGCGTATGCCCTGCCGGCGCAGCTGGAGGCGCTCGGGTGAGCTGGCGCGACGGTCTACCCGCTGTGCGCGGCAAGCTGCTGCGCGATGAGCCCCTAGCCCCCTACACCTGGTTTCGGGTGGGCGGAGCCGCCGAGGTGCTGTTCATCCCGGCAGATCCGGACGATCTCGCTGCCTTCCTGGAGGCGCTCGACCCCGCTGTGCCTGTGACGGTCCTCGGCGTCGGCTCCAACGTCATCGTGCGCGACGGTGGCGTGGAGGGCGTGGTGATCCGGCTGGCCGGCCGGCCGTTCGCCGGGATTACGACCGAGGGCGAAACGATCACGGCGGGCGCAGGCGCGCTGGACGCCATGGTGGCCAAGGCCTCGGCCCGGGCGGGGATCGCCGGTCTGGAGTTCTATGCGGGCATTCCTGGCACGATCGGCGGAGCGCTGGTCATGAACGCGGGCTGCTATGGGTCGGAGACGAAGGACGTGCTCGTCTCGGCCTGGGGGCTGACGCGGTACGGCGAGAGGGTCGACTATGCGCTGGCTGATTTCGGGTACACCTACCGCCATTCCGAGGCCCCGGCCGACATTCTCTGGATCGAGGCGACCTATCGCGGGACGCCGGACGATCCCGACGCCGTCGCCGCCCGCATCGCCGAGATCACCGCGCGTCGCGAACAGACCCAGCCGATCCGTGAGAAGACCGGCGGGTCGACCTTCAAGAACCCGCCCGGCCATTCCTCATGGAAGCTGGTCGATGAAGCCGGCTGGCGCGGGCGGCTGCACAAGGTCACCGGCGGTGGGGCCAAGTTCAGCGAGCTCCACTCCAACTTCATGATCAACCCCGGCGAGGCGACCGCCGCCGACATCGAGGGATTGGGCGAAACCGTCCGCGCCGAGGTTCAGAGTAAACTCGGCGTAAACCTTGAATGGGAGATCAAGAGGATCGGCCGCCCGTCATAAGCCCTCGCTAGAACAGCCCCCATGTCCCGACCCCTGTCAGAGCTGCACGTCGCCGTCCTGATGGGCGGGCTCTCCTCGGAGCGTGAGGTTTCGCTGTCGTCAGGCAAGGGCTGTGCCGACGCCTTGGAAGGTCAGGTCGCCCGGGTCAGCCGCGTCGACGCCGGCCGCGATCTGGCGCAAGTGCTGACCGATCTGAAACCCGACGTCGTCCTAAACGCGCTGCACGGAGAGTGGGGCGAGGACGGCTGTGTCCAGGGTATCCTGGAGACACTTCAGATTCCCTACACCCACTCCGGCGTCCTGGCCTCGGCCCTGACGATGGACAAGGACAAGACCAAGTCGATCCTGAAGGCGGCGGGCGTCGCGGTGCCAGGTGGCGGCCTGTTCGACCGGCACGAGGTGGCGCGCCGCCATGTCATCGAACCCCCCTATGTGATCAAGCCCAACGCCGAGGGGTCCTCGGTCGGCGTCTATCTGGTGCGCGAGGGCGCGAACGGTCCCCAGACCGAGGTCGGGTCCGATGCCTGGACCTACGGCGACCAGGTCATGGTCGAGCCCTACATTCCCGGCAAGGAACTGGCCGTCGCCGTCATCGGTGAGGCGACCGGGCCGCGCGCCCTGACGGTAACCGACATCACCCCCATCAAGGGCTTCTACGATTATGAGGCCAAGTACGCGCCGGGCGGATCGGTCCACAAACTTCCGGCCGAGATCCCCGCCCACGTCTTCGAGGCGGCGCTGAGAGAATCCGAGCTGGCGCATGCCGCTCTGGGGTGCCGGGGGGTCAGCCGGACCGACTTCCGTTATGACGATGTTAAGGATGTGCTCGTCCTTCTGGAGGTCAACACCCAGCCCGGCATGACGCCGACCTCTCTGGTGCCGGAGCAGGCCGCGCATCTGGGCATGAGTTATCAAGACCTGGTCCGGTGGATGGTGGAGGACGCCTCATGCCCGCGGTAGTTCGCGGCGGTCGACGCGCGCAGTCCGCGTCGATTCCGAAACGCAGCGCGGGCCAGAGAGGGCAGGGCCGTGGCCGCGCGCCCCAGGCTATGGGTGGCGTGCCTGGCAAGATGGCGGCCTTGGGGCGGCTCGATCTCAGTCCCCGTGCAGTCGTGATTTCGATCTGCGCGGGCGTGGCGGTGCTGGCTCTGGTCATGGCGACTGGTTCGCGCGCGGAGAGGATCGGTCAGTCGTTGTCCAGCGGCGTCGACGGCGTCACCACAGGGTTGGGGCTGAAACTCAATCGCGTGCACATCACGGGTGCCTCCGATGAGGCGACACCGGCGATCCAGCAGGCGCTGGATGTCGAGGCGGGCCAGCCGATCACGGCGCTGGATCTTGACGCGCTGAAGGCCAGCGTGGAGCAGGTCGGTTGGGTCAGGGAGGCGCGCGTCGTCCGCCTGTTGCCCGACACCCTGATCGTCGAGGTCAAGGAGCACGATCGGCTCGCCGTCTGGCAGACGGGCGGCCGGACCTATGTCATCGACAGCGAGGGCCGCGCCATTCCGGGCGCCGACGCCGGGCGCTATCCCAACCTGCCGCTGGTGGTGGGCAAGGGAGCCGATGCGGCTGCAGCGGCCCTGTTGCCGTTGCTGGCCCAGCGTCCACGCCTGATGGGTCGCGTCGACGCCATCGTAAGGGTCGACGAGCGCCGCTGGGACCTGAGGCTCAAGGACGGCGGCATCATTCAGCTGCCGGCGCTCAACCAGGAAGCTGCGCTGATCCAGCTGGACGCGCTGGATCAGCGCGAGCGGCTGCTGGAACTGGGCTTCGCCCGCATCGACCTTCGCACCGAGGGCCAGGTGGCCGTGCGGCCCGGCGGCTCGGCCTGAACGACTGTAGAGTAGGGGGCTTCACGGGCATGGCGGGCAAGAAGGGCGATCCGGCTGCGGACGCGGCGAAGTTTGACAAGGGCGGGATGAGCAACCGCGCGCCGGTCGTGGCCGCGCTGGATCTCGGCCAGTCAAAGGTCGCCTGCTTCATCATGAAGCCCGACGGCGTGCGCCACGCCGACCGCACCATCCGCGTGGCGGGTGCCAGTCACGTCCAGTCCAAGGGCGTCCGCGGTGGATCGATCGTCAACATGGACGAGGCCGCCCAGGCCATTGGTCATGCCGTTGAGCGCGCCGAGCGCACGGCGGGAGCGCCCGTCTCCGGCGTCGTCGTCACCACCGCCATCGGACAGATGGCCAGCCATCGGGTGCAGGCCCGGGTGTCCCTGGGCGCGAACCCCATCGGCGACGCCGACCTGGCCCGCGCCATCGGTATGGCCCTGGCCCAGATTCGCCTGCCCAATCGACGGCCGATCCATGTTCTGCCGATTGCATGGTCGGTGGACGGGGCGCGAGGCGTTCACGATCCCCGCTCGATGCGGGGCGGTTCCCTGGGGCTCGACCTGCTGGTCGTGTCGATGGCCGAGAGTGCCTTCAATGCCCTCAGTCACTGCCTGGAGCTGGCCCACCTCGATCTCCAGGGTGTGGCCGCCGCCCCCGTCGTCTCCTCGCTCGCCGCGCTGGAAGATGACGAGATGGATCTGGGCTGTGTCTGCATCGACATGGGCGGGGGATCGACCTCGGCCGCCGTCTGGGGCGGACGCTCCCTGCTGCACATCGAGTCGCTGAACGTCGGTGGCGACCATGTCACCTCCGACATCGCCAGGGGCCTGTCGACGTCCAAGGCGGGAGCGGAGCGCCTGAAGACCCTGCACGGTTCGGCGATGGCGGCGGCCCACGAGGACCGGGAAATGCTGGAGGCCCCCCCACGCGGGGAGGAACCTGGCGCAGGCCCTGTCATCGTGCCGCGCGCAATGCTGAAGACCGTCATCGCGCCGCGCGTAGAGGAGACGCTGGAGCTTCTTCGCGACCGGCTAAGGGCTGCGGGAGCAGGTCTTGAGCCTGGCGCGGGTCTGGTCCTAACAGGCGGTGCCAGCCAGTTGAATGGCGTGCGTGAGCTCGCGGTGCGGGTGTTCGACCGTCCCGTCCGGCTCGGGCGCCCCCAGCGGGCACCGCACCTGGCCGACTCGGCCGCCGGGCCTGCCTTTTGTTCGGCGGCTGGCGTGCTCCTGCGAGCTGCCTATGGTCCCCGAGAAGCTGTGTCCGCCCGCAAACTCATGTCGCGTCAGATCACCGCCGCGGACGCCCCCCGCGTTCACAAGGGAAACCTCGTCGCGCGCGCGGCGGGTTGGTTGCGCGACAACCTTTAGACACAAGACGAGCCTGCCTTTCGTCATGATCGTGCCGATCCGGACGCGCAAAGGTCTAAGTGTGACCTGATTGTAACAAATGTGAGTTCAGACGGCCGCAAGGTCGCCTCAATGGTTGCGACGGTCGCCAATGCCCGTTAGCAGTCCAGTCTGAACGGTACCCTCAGGAGGAGTGCCGCGCGTTTCTTTTGCAATCGGGGCCATCTCTATGATTTCCACTCGCAAGCTCCTGTTCGGCACCACCGTGCTCGCAGGCATCATGTCTTTCTCGGCCCCGGCGCTCGCCCAGTCGGCTCCGGCTCAGGACGAGCAGGCCACCCAGGTCGAAGAGATCGTGGTCACCGGTTCGCGTATCCGCCGCGACCCGACCAACTCGGCCACGCCGCTGATCCAGGTGGCCCGTGAAGACCTGCTGACCACCGGCCAGACTACAGTCATCGACTACCTGGCCACCATCCCGGCGCTGTCGAACTCGGTCGTCCCGTCGGACACGACCGGCTCGGGCCTGAACGACGGTGGTCTATCGCTCCCCAACCTGCGTTCGCTGGGTTCGGGCCGCACCCTGACCCTGGTTGACGGTCGTCGCCACGTCGGTGCCGGCCAGGGCAGCCTCGCGGTCGATATCGACAGCATCCCCCGCCTGCTCATCGAGAACATCGAGATCGTGACCGGCGGTGCGTCGTCGGTTTACGGCGCTGACGCCGTCTCGGGCGTTCTGAACTTCGTGCTTCGCAAGGACTTCGAAGGCCTCGAGATCGACGCTAACTATGGCCAGATCGTCCAGGGGGGCGCCTCCGCGAACAACCGCGTGTCGGCCCTGGCGGGTATCAACCTGTTTGATGACCGTCTGAACCTCTACGCTCACGCCGAATGGGATCGTAACGACGAGGTCCAGAGCCTGGACATCGACTGGATCCGTGACGCGTGGATCCTGGCCGGCGTTGATGCCGATCCGGCGAGCGCGCCGATCGACGGCGTGACCGACGCCATCCTGTTCAACAACGTTCGCCGTCTGGACCGTCCGCGTTGGGGTCAGACGACCCTCGCCAACGCCCAGCAGCCCAGCGACCTGAACAACCCGCTCGTTCCGACCGCGAACTGCACGGTCATCAACGGCGCGACCTGCTACAGCGTCGATCCGACCCGGACCTACTGGTTCGATGGCACTACCGCTCGCCTCGCGAACTTCGGTCAGCGCATCGGCAACACCGGTGCAAGCCGTCCGCTGAACATCGGCGGCGACGGCGAGAACATCAACAACTTCGCCACTGAGTCGCGTCTGCCGGAGTCGGAGTCGCAGCGCTATCAGGTCGGCGCGAACTTCTCGATCACTGACAACATCAACCTGTCGGCCGAGTACAAGTTCATCACCGAAGACACGCTGGACATCTCCCAGCCGACCTTCTTTGACATCTTCCTGTCGGACACGACGTACGCCGCGAACCAGACCAACCTGATCCGCGCCGTTTCGCAGTTCGACCTGCGTCTCGACAACGCCTTCCTTCCGGCGAACCTGCGCACCGCAATCCTGAACAACACGGTCACGAACTTTAACCCCGCGACCCCCGGTGCTCCCGGCACGCCGTCGACCACGATCGCGGCTCCGTGGGCCCGTCACTCGATGTTCGGTCCGCAGCGCTTCCAGGACAACACCCGCGAGGTCGAGCGCTTCGTGATCGGCCTGAACGGCCAGCATGATCGGTTCCTGTTCGTCGACAACGTCGCGTGGGACCTGTCCTACGTCTACGGTGAGGCTCGCAACGAGAACCTCGAGTACGGCGTCGACGTGCTGCGCTTCGCTCTTGCGGCCGACGCCGTTCGCGACACCGCTGGCGTGCTGGGCACCCCCGGCGCCATCGTCTGCCGCTCGCGTCTGCTGGCGGCTCAAGGGCTCAACCCGGCGGACCGCTCGCGCGGTGGTACGCTGGCGGGCACGGCCCAGGGCACGCTGGACCTGAACCAGTGCCAGCCGCTCAACGTCTTCGGTGCCGGCAACCAGAGCCAGGCCGCCCTCAATTACGTGACGGCCAACATCTCGGTCAGCCACGTCAACGAGCAGGAGCAGTTCCTGGGTGCGGTCTCCGGTCAGCTGTGGGACTTCTGGGGCGCTGGTCCGATCGGCGTCGCCGTTGGCTATGAGCACCGCCGTGAGTACACCGAAGGCCTCGGCCGCTCTCGGTCGACCGGCAACCGTCTGCTGTTCCTCAACACGGGTGCTGACTTCGCCGGTGCCGAGTACACGACGGATGAAGGCTTCGCCGAACTGTCGGTTCCGCTGTTCCGTGACGGCTGGCTGGGCGATTACGCCGAGCTTTCGGGTTCGTACCGCTATGCGGACTACACGACCGTTGGTGAGCAGGAAGTCTATGGCGTGAACCTGGTCTATCGTCCGATCCAGGACATCGCATTCAAGACCAGCTTCAATACGTCGATCCGCGTTCCGAACCTGGGCGAGAACTTCGCTCCGTTCTCGCAGACCTTCTTCAACGGCGTGGTTGACCCCTGCGCCACGCAAAACATCATCAACCAGACCAACGCTGAAATCCGCGCGAACCGCGTCCGGAACTGCACGGCTCTCGCCGCTGCCCAGGGCCGTACGTTCGACTTCGGCGGGACGACGCTCACGACCGCCGACGACTTCGTGCCGATCTATACCTCGGGCGTGGCCGGCGTGAACGGCGGTAACCCGTTCCTGCAGCCGGAAGAGTCGGAGTCCTTCACCTTCTCGACGGTGATCGAGCCGCGCTTCATCCCGAACTTCAGCCTGATCCTGGACTACTATGAAATCGAGATCACGAACGTGATCGCGTCTGTGAGCGCCCAGGTTGCCGTGAACAACTGCGTCAACGGTGCGTCGCTGAACGCCGCTGCCTGCGCCACCATCTTCCGTCGCGACCCGACCCCGGGCCGTGAGTTCTACATCGGTGGCCCGGCGGGCGATCCGGTCGGGGGCTTCATCCAGGGTTCGGTGAACTACGCCGCCCTGACGACGAAGGGCCTCGATTTCACGGCCCGCTACTCGTACGACTTCGACGAGATGATCGGTCGCAACTGGGGCCGACTGGACTACTCCATCGGCGGCCTGTGGCTGATCGAGCAGGAGCAGTTCCTGAACTCGTCGGATCCGACGGACGGCACGGAACTGGGATCGACGGTGTTCTTCCCGCGCGTCCGCTTCACCTCCTCGCTGACCTACACGCCGAACACGACGTGGAGCATCAACTGGACGGTGGACTGGCAGACGGCCCAGGACATCATCTCGCCGCGTGACTTCGTCAACAACTCCGACAGCCGCAGCATCGACGGTCTGAGCACCGGCAACTTCGCCCGCCACGACTTCACGGTTCGCTGGAACGTTCGTGACGACCTGTCGCTGCGCGCCGGTGTCGTGAACGCCTTCGATGCGGAGCAGTCGCGCTACCTCGGCGGTGGTCTGACGTCGAACTTCGACCCCTACGGCACGCGCTTCTTCATCGGCCTGAACTTCCGGCCGTTCTAAGCGTCGCCTCCGGGCAGAGACTGGAAGGGCGGTCCGAAAGGGCCGCCCTTCTTTCGTTTTTCCTCTGTATTTCTGCTGTGACGCTTGTTGCTCGACTTTGCGACAGCCCGACTCAGTCTATCCGGTAACCTTCCCTTAACGGCGCTGGGTGATCCTTAACGCGCTCATAACCAATGCGAATCAGCGGGGACTTCGCATCGGAACCGTTCAGGGCAGGGTCGGAAAAAAGGTCGGTTAGGTAATGTCTCTCTCGCTGGTGCGGCCGCAGGCCACGGAACTGAAACCCCGGATCGTCGTGTTCGGCGTCGGTGGCGCGGGCGGCAACGCAGTCAACAACATGATCGACGCCGGACTGGAGGGCGTCGAGTTCGTGGTGGCCAACACCGACGCTCAGCACCTCAGCTTCGCCAAGACCGACCGTCGTATCCAGCTGGGCGAGACAATCACCCAAGGGCTGGGAGCTGGAGCCCATCCCGAAGTCGGCATGAACGCGGCCGAGGAGAGCGCCGACGAGATCCACGCGCACCTCGAGGGCGCGCACATGGTATTCATCACCGCTGGCATGGGCGGCGGTACCGGCACGGGCGCGGCCCCGATCATCGCCAAGTGCGCACGCGATCGCGGCATCCTGACCGTCGGCGTCGTGACCAAACCCTTCACGTTCGAGGGCCGTCACCGCATGCGTCTGGCCGACGCGGGCATCGCCGAGCTGCAGCGCTACGTCGACACCTTGATCGTCATTCCGAACCAGAACCTGTTCCGCGTCGCCAATGAGCGCACGACCTTCGCCGATGCGTTCGGGATGGCCGATCAGGTGCTGCACTCGGGTGTGCGTTCGATCACGGATCTGATGATCCTCCCGGGCCTGATCAACCTCGACTTCGCCGATGTCCGCGCCGTCATGTCCGAGATGGGCAAGGCCATGATGGGCACCGGTGAGGCGACCGGCGACGATCGAGCCCTGCTGGCCGCCCAGAACGCCATCGCCAACCCCCTGCTTGACGAGACCAGCCTGAAGGGGGCCAAGGCCGTTCTGGTGAACATCACCGGTGGCCTGGACATGACCCTGCTGGAAGTCGACGAGGCCGCCAACGCCATCTCGGCCGAGGTGGACGGCGACGCCAACATCAT